>NZ_DKYW01000008.1:0-165751 GCF_002493465.1 Akkermansia sp. UBA7090 | reverse complement strand
TCACCAAAAAAATGCTACCCTCCCATTCGAACAATAAACAGGGGCGCAGCTAATGCCGCGCCCCTGTCCGCTCCCGGCAATATACCGGCAAGCATGCTTTTCAGTTATTTTTTCTCCTTGGTGAAGTCCAGTTTGCCGTCTTTTTCCCTCACCACGATTTCCGTTCCTTCCGGGAAGTCTCCTTCCAGAAGCTTGAGGCTGAGCGGATCCAGAAGATCATGCTGAATGGCCCGTTTGAGAGGACGGGCTCCATACACAGGATCAAAACCATGATCCGCCACCAGAGCCGTAGCTTCCGGAGTCATGCGCAAAAACAGGCCCTTGGCTTCCAGACGCCTGCGGACACGCTGAAGCTGAATGTCCACAATGCCCTTGAGTTCCTGCGCCGTGAGCCGGTCAAAGATGATGATTTCATCAATGCGGTTCAGGAATTCCGGACGGAAGTGGCCGCGCAACGCTTCCAGAGCCTTGGCTTCCCTCTGTTCCGCATTGGCTTCATTGAGGATGTACTGGCTGCCGATGTTGGAGGTCATGATGATGACCGTGTTGCGGAAGTCAACCGTACGACCCTGGCCGTCCGTAATGCGGCCGTCGTCCAGCACCTGGAGCAATACGTTGAAGACGTCCGGGTGGGCCTTTTCAATTTCATCGAAGAGAACCACGCAGTACGGACGACGGCGCACGGCTTCAGAGAGCTGACCGCCTTCTTCATACCCCACGTATCCGGGAGGCGCCCCGATGAGGCGCGCGACGGAATGTTTTTCCATGTATTCGGACATGTCAATGCGGACGATGGCGTTTTCACTGTCAAAGAGGAATTCCGCCAGCGCCTTGCTGAGTTCCGTCTTGCCCACGCCGGTGGGTCCCAGGAACAGGAAAGAGCCAATGGGCCTGTTTTCATCCTGCAACCCGGCGCGGGCGCGTCTCACGGCGTCGGATACGGCCTTAACGGCCTGTTTCTGCCCGATTACGCGGGCGCCCAGACGCTCTTCCATGTGCACCAGCTTGGCACGCTCCCCTTCCTGCAGACGGGCGGCGGGAATGCCGGTCCAGGTGGCAACCACTTTGGCAATGTCTCCTTCCGTGACTTCCTCCTTCAGCAGTCCCCCATCTTCCTTCTGCATTTTGCTGAGCTTTTCCTTGCCTTCCGTCAGGGCGCGCTGGGCTTCCGGAAGTTCGCCATAGGTGATTTCCGACGCGCGGGTCAGGTCACCCATACGTTTGGCCCTTTCGCTTTCCAGTTTGAGGGTTTCTATTTTTTCCTGTTCCCTGCGGACGGCGTCCAGCACTTCTTTTTCGCTTTTCCATTTGGCAATCATGGAACCGGATTTTTCCTTCAAGTCGGCCAGGTCCTTGGTGATTTTTTCCAAACGGGCCTTGCTGTCGGCGTCTTCTTCCTTCGCCAGCGCCTGCCGCTCCATTTCAAGCTGCATGGCCTCACGTTCAATCTGGTCAATTTCCGTAGGCATGGAGTCCAGCTCAATTTTGAGGCGGGCTGCCGCTTCATCCACCAGGTCTACTGCCTTGTCAGGCAGAAAACGGTCGGAAATATAACGGTCGGAAAGGGTGGCCGCCGCTACGATGGCAGCGTCCGTAATACGCACTCCATGGTGGACTTCATAGCGTTCTTTCAAGCCGCGCAGAATGGCGATGGTATCTTCCACGCTGGGTTCGGAGACCATGACGGGCTGAAACCGGCGCTCCAGAGCCGCATCTTTTTCAATGTATTTGCGGTATTCGTCCAGTGTTGTCGCGCCGATGGTCCGCAGTTCCCCGCGGGCCAGGGCGGGCTTGAGCAGGTTGGAGGCATCCACCGCCCCTTCACTGGCGCCCGCGCCTACGATGGTGTGCAGTTCATCGATAAACAGAATGATTTCACCGTTGGAATCCGTTACTTCCTTAAGGAAGGATTTCAAGCGTTCTTCAAATTCACCGCGATATTTGGCTCCGGCAAGCATGGAGCCGATGTTGAGGGATACAATGCGCTTGTTGCGCATGCTTTCCGGCACGTCGCCGTTGACAATGCGCCGCGCCAGACCTTCCGCAATGGCGGTTTTGCCAACGCCGGGCTCCCCGATCAGGACGGGATTGTTTTTCGTCCTGCGGGAAAGAATCTGCAAAACGCGGCGGATTTCCGTATCACGGCCGATGACGGGGTCAATTTTACCGGCGCGGGCGCGGGCCGTCAGGTCCGTCCCATATTTTTCCAGCGTCTGGTATTTGCCTTCCGGGTTGTCGTCCGTCACGCGCTGGTTGCCGCGCACTTCCTTCATGGCGGCCAGATAGTTATCCTTGGTCAGCCCAAAGGTGTCCGTCAACTGGTGCACTTTGTTTTGCGTGTCCAACGCTCCAAGCATGAAGTGTTCCACGCTGAGGTAGTCATCTTTGAGCTTTTTGCGTTCCTCTTCCGCAGCCTGCATGACGGTAGCCAGGTCACGCCCCATCTGCGGCTGCGTGGTGGCGCCGCTTTGAGTAGGTTCGTGGGAAACCTCCCTTTGGGCTGCCTGGAGAAGCAGCCCCGGATCGCAAGAGGCTTTGCGGAGAATAGGGGAAAGAATTCCGCCTTCCTGCTCCAGCAACGCCACCAGAACGTCCAGAGAGGAAATTTCCGGTTTTCCAAGCCGGCCTGCAGTTTGCTGCGCCTGCATCAGCGCTTCCTGAAATTTTGTTGTTAGATTGTTAAGCATGGTATGTTGGTATTTTAGACATAAGAATAACTCCAACCGTTGAATGGAAAAACAGGATTTTTCCTGTTATCTAAAAATTTTTTACCCCTTCGGATCCCCCGCAATATCACCTGTACGCTCAACGAATTATTGGAAAGTCCGCCTTGAGCTGACGGAAAGCGGTGAGGGTGCCGATATGTTCATGCCGCTAAGGGAAGATTATTTGCAAATAATCTCATTCAGGATTGAAGAAACTTCATATCAGTCTAAAAAACCAAAGAGAGGATATTGCACGACTGCCGATCCGCTGTCCCTGTCTTTCAACTGATTAAACCAAACCGACAAAAATCCAGTGTGAAAACCGCCCCGATAACCGGAGAAAGACGCGGGACCAAGGCACCGGCTAATGCCGGACGATTTTTCCGCCAGGATATTCTCCGGACCGGGGCGGTCAATTACATCCCGCCCATCGGGAACAATGTATCCAGCGCTGCGTTCAAGGTCATCACGTTGATTACGTTTTCCCCGCTTCTGTTTCGGGGGAATTGAAAAAAACGGCGACCATCCTCCCTAATGTTTTAAATCCCGGGCGTATCCCCGGACACACCGGAGGCTTCCTCTGTCCGGGAAAAAGTTTAACAAATGAAGAACGGAAATGTTCCTTCCTTTCCTAATTGACAAACGATTCCCTTTCTTTTTAATGGGTTAATGTTTATCAATCCGGCACACTGTCTGCCAGTGTCTCTTTGCACATGCGTGCTGCTTTCGGCAGCAAGCGCCTCCCTGCATGCGGAAACGGCTTACAGTACGCCCTGCGGCTATATCCAAACACCCCTGTACGCCAAAGCAACGGGTTATCTGGGTTTAGGGGTGCATCCGGAAGCCTTGGTACAGCACACCCTCAAAGAAGACAACATTGCCATTTCCGGCAATAAAGTCACCATCACGGATCCGGACGTCAATTTCAACGACCTGATGAATGAAAACTCCGCCTATGTGCTGGTTCTTCACTTCGGCAATGAAGTCATGGCTCTTCCCTTAAACCGGGATGGATGGAAAAAACCGGGATCTTGCTGGACGGAACATTCCATTAAAGTGGATGACCGCCTTCTTTCCGATCTGGTAAGAAAGGGAACTCCCCCCGATTCATACGCTCTGCGCAAAACGCGCACTCTGGATGATATTCTTGGCGTGGACAACCAGTTTGGCCTGAAAAGCGGCTCCGCCATGTCTGCAGACACCGTTAACATCTTTAATTCCACAACCACCAAGCTTGCCGCTTATTACTCCGGAAGCGAATGGAGAAGGAGGGGATCTACGGAAAATATCGGCGGCATGCCGGTGTTCAGCCATGAACCCCTGACTATTACGCGCAAGGCCGGTTCCGATGTTACAGCTGTGGTCGTTGGGGAAGTATCCCTGAAGAACCAGAAGCTGGTCGTTCCCACATTCAATTCCCTTCTTCACACCCGCCTGCCCCTTTCCCAGACCCTGGCTGAAACAGCTCTGCAATTGCCTGATGACGCCGTCATCAACATTCCCGCAGATGGCAAGAATGCCATGGTCAAGGTCGTCAACAACAACGGTTCTTGGAAACGTCAAGACAATGGAGAGGATGTTTCCAACGTCCCTTTCCATGGAGTTTTTTCCATCTACTATGAATCTTCCAAGACACCTTCCTACATCACGGTGTCCAGCAAACATCAAACCAACAAATAACCAGCCATGCTCTATCGCTCCCTTTTCACCAATGCTTTTACCGCCTGCGCTCTCTTTTCTGGAGGGATTGCCCTGGCGGACAGTTTCAATATCAGCAATGATGATCCCTCCGCGTATTCCCTAACCAATTCCCTCGGAAATCCGCTGAATGCAGGCAATGCTGTTTTAGGCGCCTTCAACAGAAATACTTGGAGTTATGATGTGACTAGCCGGCAATGGAACTTACAAGGTAATTCGTATGCACAGGATCAACTGGAATACAGTGATCTGATGAGCATGCAGAACAATTTCACCAGCACGCTGACAAATATACCTGAAGAGCAAAATGGCAGCGTCACTGACGGCAGCTTTAATTTGTCTGGAGATTATTCTTCTTATACCCCGACATCCCCCGTTTATTTAATGGTGACGGGACAGGATGGAGAAACAGCTTTTTTTGTCTTTAAAAACGCATCCAGCGACAGTCTGCTTAATTATGATAATATAAAGATATCCGGCAACGAGCCGTTCGATCTGTGGCTTACGACCAAGGAGCAGGCTCTCATAAACGATCTTGACTACTATACGGAATGCATCCTGGGAAATATCAATCTGGAAAACAATACCATCCAGCTTTTGATTCCGGAACCCGCAACAACCACCATGAGCTTGCTGGGCTTGGCAGCCCTAATGGTACGCCGTAAACGGAAATAAAAGTTTCCTCTTTCGTCAAACCTCTGTACGGGTATTTTCTGTACAGAGGTTTTTGTGCCGTCAACTATTCGTACTCCATTTCCCTCTGCATTTCCCGCCAGAATACCCATAGTGCCCGGCAATAAAACGCCCCGCGCGCTCTGGAAAAGCGGCGGGGCGTCTGTTCACGCAGTGAAAACCGCGGGAGTTATTTCTTAACGGGAATGATATCCAGTTCCGCTACGGCGGCGTAATCCCGCCCCTGCATCTCACTGAGGGCGGAGAAACGGAAATAACGCGCCTTGACGGGGGCCTGGAATTTCACTTCCTGGAGGTCCGCACTGTCGGGGAAGGAACCCTTGGCGGCAGGCTGCCATTTCTCTCCGTCCGCGCTCACTTCCACGGAATAATCTTTCACGCGGCCATTGTTGTTGCCATCCTGGCGGGGAAGATAAGTAATTCCGGAGAATTCCCGCTCCTTACCCAGGTCCACGGCCAGCACATGCGGATGCTTGGTCACGGTTTTATTGTATTCAGAGTGCCAGAAAGTGCCGGGATCACCGTCAATGGCGAATTCGGCGTCCGCTTCGCCCTGCTCCTGGCTGGTTACGCTTTTAACCGTGTACTTGTCCGTGCGGGCCAGCATGGTCATATCCAGCCGGGCCGCAGGCACGCGGATTTCACCTTTGTAGGACTTGGCGGTAATGGGCCGCATAAAGAAGGACATCGGGTAAGGCTTGTTCGCCTTGATGATGTCCCTGCCCATGGGGCCGGGACCGCAGGAAGCCCCCCCCAGACCGCGCGTGGCGGAAGAAAGAACCAGCACGGTCTTATCCGTCGTCTTCGGCAGTTCCACGGGGTGGTTTGCCTGAATCAAATCCGTGGTGGTATACGGAAGAGCGGAGAAAGCGAACGGCGCGCCCACGGAACCGAAAAGCAGGCCCCGCCCCTTGTCGTCCGTAACGGCCACCCAGCGGGTATCCTCATGGTTGCCGCAATCCTGCGGTCTGCCGTACGGGAAGAAAGAATCCCAGGCCGTCGTTTTATACACGCCCAAAGGCATGCCGCTCTTGCGGTCCGCGTAGTTTTCTTCCGGCCCGCGGCCATAATAGGCTACGTTGTCCATATTCGCCGGCAACTGGAGCTCGTATCCCAGGCGCAGCAGCTCCAGGGGATTGCCGCGCGGAAGCAGCACGGACTGGCAGACAACCGTTCCATCAGCGTAAATAGTCCATTCCAGATTATTGATGAAATGGGTGTTCGTATCGTTCAGGGGTTGCTTCCTGGCCGTGATGGTGGTCTTGGTATCGCCGTAGCCGCTGATGTTTTCAGCCTGTTTGCCGCTCACCTTGACGGATTGCTTGACGGTGACGCTGTCGCCGTTATCAATGGCTTCGTAACTGAGCAGTTCATGCTTCAGTTCACGGAGGCCGTTAGCCATGCTCTTGGCCATGACGCCCGGCTCATTGCTGGAGGCGGCGCGCAGGGCGTTCACCGCCATGGGCGTTTTGAACAGAGGCTTGCCGTCCACTGTGAACTGAGCCAGTTCTCCGGTGGCCGCGTCAAACTGAACGGAGAAATCCCTGCCGGAAACGGTATGTTTGTCCGCGCTGAGGCTGACTTTGCCCGCAGGGGCCTTGAACAAAGGTAGATCTCCCTGTACGGGAAGCTGAAGCTGGTCAAAGGCCAATTCGTACCCCTTCTTGGCCCACTCCTTGTCCTTCTTCAGCTTGTAGCCTATACGCAGAGCATACTCCGCCCCCGGTTTCCGGTTTTTCAACTGGGGAATGTCCGGAATGGGAACCACGATTTTTTCTCTGGGTCCGGCCGGAGGCGTGTCCAGCTTGCCTTCAGCCACCACATTTCCGTTCTCCGTCAGGGTCCAGGTAATGTCATAGGGAGAAAGATCCGTAAAGAAATTCTTGTTGAAGATGGAAATCCTGCCGTCGTCCGTCAGAGATGTGGAAATATTCTGATAGACATGCTTGACTTCAAAATAACCCGGTTCCGGCGTGCGGTCCGACAGGATGGTGCCGTTGAACACGAACTGGCCGCTGTTGGGATGATCGTTGAAATCGCCGCCGTAGCAGAGCATCTTTTCTCCATTCGGCAGGGTCTTGTACAAGCCCTGGTCCACCCAATCCCAGATAGCGCCGCCCATAATGCGGTCGGAAGACTCAATGGCCTCCCAGTAATCCGCCAGGTTGCCCATGGCGTTCATCATGTTGTGCGCGTACTCGGAAATATAGTAAGGCTTGGGGAAATCCTTGTTGCCCGCCATGGAACGCGTCCAGTCCACAGACGGGTACTGGTTGGACCCCAGATCCACAATGTCATTATTGCGTTCGTAATGGGTGGGGCGGGACATGTCCCTGGCTTTCACCATCTTTTCCGCAGTGCGGAAGTTCTGGCCGGGGCCGGCTTCATTCCCCAGGGACCACATAATCACGCAGGGATGGTTCTTGTTGCGCTCCACCATCGCCATGATGCGGTCCACGTGGGCCGGCATCCACTCAATGGGATGGGAAATGGACTCCTTGCCATAGTAATAGCCGTGGGACTCGATGTTGGCCTCATCCTGCACGTAAATGCCGTACTTGTCGCAGAGGTAATAGAAATAAGGATCCGCGGGATAATGGGAACAGCGCACATGGTTGATATTGGCGCGTTTCATCATCCGCACTTCTTCCTCCATCTGCTCCGGAGTCACGTAATGCCCTGTTTCCGGATGGCTTTCATGGCGGTTCACGCCTTTTACCTTCACCGGCTGGCCGTTCACCAGGAACACGCTGTCCTTAATCACCACATTGCGGAAACCCACGCGGGCGGAAACCATTTCTTCCGTTTTCCCGTCACGCTTCAGCGTCAGTACCAGGGTGTACAGGTTGGGATCTTCCGCGGACCATAGCCTGGGTTTGGAATAAATGCCAAGCAGGGAGGTTTTAAAATCCTTCATGCCGGTAAGACGCAAGCGCTTTTCCAATACGCCGTCATATGGCGCGTCCTTGGGCTTGACAGGTTCCACCAGCTTGCCGGCAGCGTCATACAGGGCCATGGAAACCGTGCAGCCATCCAGTTTTTCCGTTGCCGGAAACAGATTGCGTACATCCACATCCACCTGAAGGCGCCAATCACCGTTCACGGTGCCCGGTTTGGCATGGTCAATATTCAGGGCCCAATCCCTTTGGTCCACCGGATTAGTCTGCGCGAAAAAGTCGCGGATGTGAACTTTGGGCAGCGCGAAAATGGAAACATTGCGGAAAAGGCCGGACAAGCGGAACATGTCCTGGCATTCCAGATATGCTCCGTCGGAATGGCGGTACACTTCTGCGGCCACCACGTTTTCCCCCTTCTTAAGGTAGGGGCTGATATCAAAACGGGCCGGATTTCGGGAATCTTTGGAAAAACCTACATACTGCCCGTTGATCCAGAGGTAGAAGAAAGAATCCACGCCGTCAAATTGCATGTACACTTCCCTACCGTCCCAATCCGCAGGCACTTCAAAGGTGCGGCGGTAGGAACCTACGGGGTTCCGTTCCTTGTAGGACGTGTAATTCTTGTTGGAAGGCTCCTTCATTACATAAGGCCAGGAGCGTTCAAAGGGATACGGCTGATTGGAATAAATGGGGGTGCCGTAACCCTGCGTCTGCCAGGAGGAAGGCACCTTAATCTCCTTCCAGTCCTTTACGTCGTAATCCGGCTTGTAGAAATCGGCCGGGCGGCTCTGGGGATCCTTCGCCCAGTGAAACTTCCACTGACCGTTCAGGGACCTGCGCCATTTGCTGTTTTCCGGCAGCACTTTCAAGGCGGACTGCAAATCGCTGAAAGACGCGAAGAAGGCGGTTGGCGCTTCCTTATTCAAATGCAGGTTCTGTTCCTGTTCCCATTCCAGCCCTGTAGGGGCTGGCGTGGTGGCGGAATCGCCCGGTGCTCCCAGGCCGCACATGACGGAACCTACCGCCAGCGCGGTACAGGATAAAAGCCAGGATCTGGTCGTTCTCATGAAATCAATATGTGTCGGAGTTGATATGCACAAACGGATTGTCCAGTTACATACGAATCCGCAATTCTAATTCTAACAGCAAACTTGCCCTTTGCAAGCTGCTGTCACGTTTATGCGCGGCCTGCAAACGCAGCCGTTAAAAAGTATGCCGGAGCTGGAGAACGCCCACACACTGCATGGATTCCTGCTGGGTGTACTCCTTGGTCATGTAATGCAGGCCGAAAAGCAACTCTGAGCGCTTGTACCGGAGGCCGAAGCCATAGCCCCATTCTCCCACCACAGGATACTTGTTCACATACTTGGGGGAGGAACGAAACACCGTGCCATCCAGATACAGGTCATGGGCCACGGCCCGCACGGCGGCGTGAAGATAACCGTAGTACCCCCAGTTGGAAACGGACGTCCTGTTGTAAACGAAGGGAGGCGCGGCGCTGGTCGCGCCGCGAATGCTGTTCTCCGGAGAAGTATTGCCCAGATTATAGCCGAAGCGGAAAGACATGCCGCCCCCCGCTTGCACCATTACTGTGCCGGCGTCTGCGTGCCAGTAAGCCAGAGCGTCCGTTTCAAAACCAGAGCCGTAGCGCTTTTCCAGTCCGCGCAGGCGGTAATAACGCTTGAAAAACAAATTGGCGGTCATCTCTCCGGGGAGCTGGTTGGCCCAGCCGGGCCATTGCTCCATACCCCACAGTTTATGAATAAAATGCTGGGAGCCTTTCGCCAGGGAATTCGTGCCCGTGGTACCCAGCTGCAATTCCAGGGAATTGGCCCTGTCTTCATTCTTAACCAGAGAAGTAAGCCCCAACGTCAGGCTTCCCACATAGGGATGCTGGTTGTACAGGGGATAGGTGGCTTTCTGCTCCGGAGTATACATAAGCTGAGTCAAGTCAAGTCCCCACTGCTGGCGCAAATTGGGAGAACCGTCCATTCCCATGAACCGGCGCCAGGAACCTGAAGCATTCGTACCCCCCAGAACCGTCCCCAGCATGCCGGAAAAAGTCTGGCTTCGGGATGTGGTGCCGGACATCCAGGCAAACCGGACGCCGTTGGTATAATTGTCATCATCTCCCACGAACATATCGTTTTCCAGATGAAAACTGATAACGGGGCCCTCCTGCGGAGCTTCCATCTGCTGGGTTCCTGCCTGAAGGGAAGCCACCGGCAACAGGGCGGCGCACATGCACAAAGCCGTACATTTCATGCGGGGCAGTTTGTGCGTTTCACTTCCGTGTGGCAAGGAAAAATCAGGCATGCCCTGCGTTTGCTCTTTTCAAAGCCGGCAAATATCCACAAACTTCCCCTGCCCTTCCGGGGTTTCTATGCCATGATCATTGACACGCATTGCCATCTGGCCTCCTCCCAATTCGACCAGTCCCGCAGGGAAACCTACGTTCAGCATGCCCTTCAGGCAAACACTGACCGCATGATTACGCTGGGGGCACGGCCGGATGATTGGGAGATGAATATAGCATGGGCACGCCAGTTCCCGGGCGTAGTCTTCTGCGCGCTGGGCATCCATCCGGATGATGCCCATGAAACGCCGGAAGGCTGGACGGACCGTCTTTTCCAGATAGCGCAGGACATTCCCCTAGCCGCCATTGGGGAAACGGGGCTGGACTATTTCCATGTTCCCCCCCCGGGCTGGGAGCAGGAAAATTTCCGCCGCCTTCAGCAGAATATGCTGGAACAGCATTTTGACCTGGCGGCGCGCCTGGGCCTCAATATCGTCCTGCATACGCGGGACCGGAAAGGCTCCGCAAGCTTTGAGGACGCCCTGGCGATTGCCCGGAACTACGCGGGCCGCGTGCGTCCCGTCTTTCATTGCTTCATCGGAAATGCCGCTCAGGCCACGCGAATCTTTGACGAACTGGACGGCATGGTCTCCTTCACCGGAGTGGCTACTTTTAAAAACGCCTCCGCAGTGGCGGAAACCGCAAGCTGGTGCCCGGAAAACCGTATCATGCTGGAAACGGATTCCCCCTACCTCAGTCCGGAACCCCTCCGGGGCCGCATGAATGAACCCGCCCATCTCATTCATACAGCCCGGTTCATCGCCGCTGCCAGAGGCATGAACCTGGAAGACCTGGCCCATGTGACGACCCGAAATGCGGAAACCTTTTATAATCTGGGCAAGGTCTGAAAAAAAATCCCGACAATCCGCGCTGCCGCCTTGAATCCGAAATCATAAATTAGTATGAACAGGGCACACATGAAAACGCCATTTATTTTAACCTGCGCTGTTGCGCTGGTATTGCCCTTCTCTTCCTGCTCCACCCAGAATTCCTCCACGGCCGGCTATGACACCGCAGAACCGGCCAGCGGCGAAATCCCGCCGTGGATCGCGGAAAGCTCTGATCCCGCTTACGAATCCGGCCATTACAGCCCGGTTCAGAATTCTTCCAGCTACGCTTACAATCCTCCCGCCAAACCTTCCGTCACTAAAAAATCATCCGCGCGGAAGAGCACGTCCGGCACCAAATCCTCCCGCAGCGCAGCTGCCAGAAAGAGCTCCTCCCGTAAATCCGCTCCCAAGGCCCGCACCTACACCGTGAAGAAAGGCGATACGCTGGGAGCCATCGCCCGCAGGAACGGCACCTCCGTCAAGGCTCTCAAGAGGGCTAACGGCCTTAAGTCCGATCTGATTCACATCAACCAGAAGCTGACAATCCCGCGTTCCAAGTAATCCGGGAAACCCCTCCCGGTTTCACCACTTATGAAGCCTCTCTTTCTCCTGGCCGTCTTCCCCGTGGTTCTCATGGGGTGGATGTCCTGTTCCCACTCCGGCACGGGCCATGCGGCCCTGCCGGATCCGCGCACCGTGGACAAATCCGTCCCGGAGTATAAAAACCCGTTTCATCCTTCTACGTACGCTCATTTCGTGGCCCGCAAGGACTACCGGAAAACATACGACGTCTATAAGGACGACACCCTGTTGAACCGCCAGCCGAAAAAATCCCGGAAAATCTTCGTCTGCCTGGACGAACAGCGGGGCCAGTATCTGGTGGATGGCCTGGTCGCCATGGATTTCCCCCTCTCCTCCGGCGTCAAAGCCTATCCGACTAAAACGGGAGACTATACTGTGATCTCCAAAAAGGAAGACTACGCCTCCAACCTCTACGGCAAAATGTATGATGCCGAAGGCAAATGCATTAACTACAATGCCGAATCCACGGATCCCGTACCGGAAGGAGGCCGTTTTGACGGCTCTCCCATGCCCTACTGGCAGAGGCTTACCAATGCGGGCCTGGGCCTGCATGTAGGAAAAGTTCGGCGGCATCCTGTTTCTCATGGCTGCGTCCGTCTGCCGCGAAATGTTGCGGAAATCCTCTACAGGCAAACCAGCATAGGAACGCCCGTTACCATCCGGAAAACGCCGTTGCCCGTGCCGGAAGCGCAGAAAATCCCTCCCGCACAACAACAGGGATCCGGAGGCCGCAAACAATAGCCTGCCGGAGCAATGCTCCCTTTAAAACACCACCTAATTTTAAAAAGGGCTGCCTGAAAAGCAGTCCTTTTTTCCATGCCGTTTTTTCCGAGGCATAAGCATAACGTACAAAAATTATCTTTCCTGAATTATTGCACTATTTTTGCGGGCCATACAACGAAAAGAAGCGTTTTGTAATCCTCATCGGAGGGCAAATAAAAATGCCGGATAAAACGACCGGGTAAAACCAACCACCTTATTCGGAATGCTCAGCATGCCAGCAGGAACAGCGGTAGACCGGAATACTTGTCGGTCATGGAATCGGAAGCGACGGCATTGCCCCATAATAACATATGAATCCCTCTGCTGATGCTGCTTTCATCACAAAAAGAAAATCACTCCCGCATTAAATAAGTGAAGGACGCCGTTAAAAAGATTTTTCTCAATCATGCCACTGCACGCGCATAGAATACCTGCAAGCGGACATTGACAACTTAACAGTTTGTCTTCCACGAACCGGCTACAGCCTTTAACAACCATTCAACAAAAGATGTTTTGTTGACAAAGTTTTTCTGGGAAAACGGCAGGATGGGGATTACCTTCTTCTGCAAGAACCCCTGAATTGTTGTTATGCCTGTATCTCCGGAGCGCATTCTGGAAAATTTGTTCCCCTTTTATCGGCAGGAAGAATTTCCCGTTCTCCTGCATCAATATAAAACGTGGTCGGAAAGTCGCCCGCTGGAAGGATGCCGGATTATTGACGCTTCTCCCGTATTCCGGAATACCTGCGCTAAATACGCTTCTCTTCTGGCCGCAGGAGCGAAGCTGACAGTAGCGATCTCTCCGGTAATGCCCCATGATCCGGATACAGTCGTATTGCTGGGGCAGTATGGAATTCCCGTGGTGGAAGCGGAACGGGCAGGCGGCCCTTATGATGTAGTCATGGACTGTGCCGGAGCGCTCAGCCATGTCCCCAGTCTTTGCGGATATGTGGAATTGACCCGCTCAGGCGCGGAACGCTATGCGGCATGTCCACAACCCGTGTGGATGGTGGACGCCGGAAAGATTAAACAGATAGAAACCTGCCTTGGGACCGGAGAAAGTTTTTTCCGGGCGTTGGACGCTCTTGGAATAAAAAACGAACAGGGGCAAACTCTGCTGGTCATTGGATATGGAAAAGTCGGCCGCGGAATAGCTCTGCATGCTCTCAACCGGAAACTGAATGTCATTGTAGCGGATGTGGAGAAAAAACCTCTGTCTTCCGCCTCCTTTGTGCAGGCAAAGGACAAGGCGGCCCTTACTGACGCAACCAGGCGTGCTTTCTGCGCCGTTACGGCTACAGGTAAGCGGAATGCCATGTCAGGGCTTATTGACCCGGCTATACTCTTATCCTCCGGCATTTTGCTTGCCAATATGGGCGTGGAGGATGAATGGGGGCCGGAAATTCCAAAGAACCGCCTGCTGAACGAAGGCCGCCCTCTTAATTTTATTCTGCCGGATCCTACGCAAATGCGTTACATTGATCCTCCCCTGGCTCTTCACAACCAGGGCGCCCTGGAACTTGTTGCGGGCCGGGCCTTGCCGGGTCTTTTTCCACCGCCGCCGGAAATGGAAGAACGTTTTCTTTCCCTGATACGTTCCTGCGGTTCCATACCGTCTGGAATGCTGGACTGGATTTCCTGACTTATCACCTTGTCTTTTCCGGAACAAAGCGGTATCGTACAGAGTACGGTTGGGAACTTAGCGTTCCATGGTCAGTCTGATGTTTTATTGACTTCGCAACTCATGAATACTTATTACTTCTACCGCAGTTATCAGCTGGGAGGGAAAATCCTCGCAACCCTGGGGTGCGGTCTGGCCTGGGCTTTTTTCGGTTCCGGCTGGTGGAACCTTCTTTTCGGCTTTCTTCTGCTGTTTCTGTGGCTTCCCGTTATCCTGGGCAGACCTTATTTTCTCACAATCACTTCTTCCTCCATCCTCTGGGGCAACAGCATTTCACGCAGGGAAATACCGTGGGAATTAATTGAACGCATAGGATGCACTCCAAATAATGAAGCAGAACCCGGATTGATGATCAAACTGAAGGACGGACGTATTCTGAATGTGGAACGCTCCTGTTTCCATTCCATGACCTCCGTTCGTGAAGCCATCCTTCAGGCATCCGGTTCTTATCCCTTTCATCTCGCTCCGGACTTGTTCGCTCCTCCTGGGCTGTTAAGCGAGTGATATTACAGTTTTCCCGTAATGGAAAATAAAAAATGTTCCACGTAGAACATTTGTGTGAATAACATATTTATCTCCTTCACTTTCAGTAAATAAAAAAAACAGGCGCCATGTTGCCACGGCGCCTGTTCCTCTGTATGAACGATTTTGTGCCACCAAAATCAATTGGGAGATCTCATCGGCATGAGCACATACAGGAACTCATCTCCGATCTTCAAGACGCCCGGGCTCATTTCATCAATGAGATTCAGCGTAATAATCGTATCCCCGGCCATCGTCTTCAGGGGAGCCATGAAGAAATCCGGATTGAAGGAAATGGAAAGCGGCCTTCCGGCATAAGTGATCGTCATGGATTCATGGGCTTCACCCACGCCTTCCGCACTGGAAGCCACTTCCAGCTCGTTTTCACGGAAGTTCAGCTTGATGTTCGTACTCTTGTCCACGGAAAGGAGGGAGACGCGGCGCACCGTTTCCAGCAGTTCTCCACAGGGAAGTTCAATGCTTTCCTTGCAGTCCGTCGGGATTACCTGGCGGTAGTTCGGGTAATTGCCGTCAATCAGCTTGCTGATCAGTAACGTATCATTGATTTCAAAAGCGGCCTGGTTGCGGGTGAAACGGATGGTGGCGGTTCCCACTTCATCCAGCAGGCGGCGGAGTTCACCAACAGCCTTGGTGGGCAGGATAGCGTCCAGCTGCTGTTCTTCCGGGAATTCCAGGGCGGTTTCCGCCAGGGCCAGACGGCGGCCGTCTGTGGCCACCAGGGTCATTTTGCCGTTGCGGAAGGAGAGGGAAATGCCGTTCAGCACGTAGCGGGTCGTATCCGTGGAAATAGCATATTCCGTGCGGCGGATGCAGTCCCGCAATACATTCTGGTCCACCTGGTACACGGTTGCCTGTTCAAAGGACGGCAATTCCGGAAATTCATCCGCCGGAAGGCCGTTCAGCTTAAACTGGGAGCGGCCGCATTCCACAGCAGCCTGGTTGCGCTGGTTGACATCCACCTGAACTTCGGCTTCAGGAAGTTCGCTGATGATGCTCACCAGCTTTTTAGCGGGCAGGGTCACGGAGCCTTCACGCAGCACATTCGCAGGAACTACGCCAGTAATGCATACGTCAAGATCGGTAGCCGTAAAACGTACCTGGCCGTTTTCAGCTTCAATCTTGACGTTGGAAAGAATAGGCAGCGTCGTCTTGGAAGACACGACGCTGGCAACCTGTCTTAGCCCGTCGAGAAATACTTGCTTGGAAATGGTAAACTTCATGTGTCTGTGCTTTTATCTGCCTCGCATCTTCTCATAACCGCCTTTCATAGTTCAAGCCATTTCTCCGTCAAACCCTAATATTTGGCAGTATTTTTTTAAAAGCATACTATATATAGTAATATGTAATTTCTCCGGGCATATCTTGCATGAATAGGTTTTTTAGATTATTTAAGCATTCTTAAAAATCCATTCCAGGGAATCAGATTTCTTCAATATCCTTATGCGGATTAGAAATCCGCTGCCCTCCTATCGGATTGATTGTAACCCATATTTCAAAATTTCCGTGAAACGCTCATTGATTATTTTATCTTTACTGGCAGCGGCAGGCATGGCCCACGCGGCTACTCCTGTCTATTCCTGGGAATGGACTGCGGAAGGAGCACAAATAACCGCCCCCAACTGGAACGGCTCCTTCAATTACACTTCCGGCAATGATTACGCCACGTTCGGCAGCGGTTCCGGCACTCCCTATAACGCAAACATAACGGGCATCACAGGCAGTTTTACCGTGAGCTTTAACCTGAAAAACCTGAGTTCCACCAGCAACGGGTGGAAAGACATTTTCAGCCTGTACACCAATGGGACGGTCTCCGGAGAATCCAACAGCATGGTGCTGGAATTCACTGACAACGGAGAACTTTACTTCTACAACAAGGGGTTCGGCGGCCAAACCGGCGGAAATATCAACACGGGGTTGACCTGGACAGATCTCCAGCAGGACAACTGGAATAATATGAGCATCATTTCCGATCTTTCCTCCCAAACTCTTTCCATTTACGTCAACGGCGCTTTGGCAGGTACGATCACCGAGTGGAATCCGTCCTCCCCTGCCCTGACAGGCTCCCAGTTTGGGGCTTCTTTCGGAAATACCCGCCCCATGAACGGCACTCTGGATGTCAACAACATCAAATTTTACGACGGCGTCGTGCTTCCCGTGCCGGAAGCATCCACGGTTTCCCTGGGCCTGCTGGGGCTGGCCGCCCTGATGATGCGCCGTCGCCGGTGCTGCTGAAGCAACTTTAACCATTCACCAAAGGCCGCATGCCGGGAGACGTTTTTCCGCATGCGGCCTTTTCGGCATTCAGGAAATTTCCATTCTGCCATTCACGTCCCCCGTGAATATTTCCCCCGGCCTGGTCCAGGTACCGGGAGAAAGAACCCGCCCCGGCAAAACAACGGTATTGGCGCCCAGCCGCACATGGCTTCCAATGACGGCTCCAAGCTTGTTTCTTCCAGTAAATTCCAGCCTCCCGCCCGCCATCATTTTGTGTTCGCCGCCATCATGGCGAAAATTGGAACATACCGTTCCGGCGCCGAAGTTAACGTCATTGCCAATGATGGAATCCCCCGCATAACTCAAATGAGGGATCAATGTGCCGTCGCCGATAATACAATTTTTCAGTTCCACTCCCTGCCCTACTACACAGTTATTCCCCAGAGACACATAACCCCTCAAATGGCAATTAGGCCCTATGCGGCAGCCATCTCCCGCCCATACGGTCCCTTCCACAACCACGCCCGGCATGATGACGGTCCCGTCCCCCACCCGGAGCGCCCCCATAACACAAACCCCTTCCCTCCCGGAGAAATTCTCCCATTCCATCTTCTCCATCACTTTTTCCTGCCATTCCAGCAGATCCCAGGGATAAACGAGACGCTCTATTGCTGCCTCCCTCCGCGTGAATACCCGCGTCAATCCGCTTTCCCCGCCTTTCCGGGCCAGCAAATACCCCTCTTCACTCCTTGCCTCCCCTGCCCTGCAGGAGGCAAGCCATATGGCCGCCTCCGGGGAAAAATCATGCATGGACACCTCTATGATTTCTCCTTTTTCTTCCCAAACCGGAGTTTCTGGATCGAAAACCGCTTCAAAACCCGCCTCCCGAAGGCGGGCAGCGCAGTAGGCGGCTATATTCACTCCAGCCACAGAAAAGCCGTGGAAGGGCGCTTCAGGGCTTGTAGCGGGAAAAGTATGATCCCTCTCCGAAATATAAATCAATTTGGCAACCTTCACAAAAGAATGGTATGCTTTCCTCCGTGGCCTCTGCAAGGAGGAATGCGCGAATCTGTTTTACAGCCGCGCCTGCCAATAACCCTGTGAAAGAATAAGCCAATTAACTGCGAATATGATGTGAATAACTTATTCAGATGTTATCCACATTTTTGCAGGCCAAATTTATTAACAGTTGGAATGATGTTTAATGCTTTCATTTTCAGCAAATTGAAATCTTATTCACACTAGACACACGGTAGAAGAAGAAGGAATTTAATATTGTTAAACCTAATATTCTTCAATCACACAACGTGATTGTCCTTCTTCCGGTTTTCATGCTACAAAACGGCGTGAATACGAAAAACCAGGATGACCGTTGGATGAGGATGGCCATAAAACTGGCCTCAAATGGGATCGGACTTACGAGCCCGAATCCCTGCGTGGGAGCGGTCATTGTACATGAAAACCGGGTAATCGGTTCAGGATTTCATAAAAAAGCCGGTTTGCCCCATGCGGAAAGAGAGGCCATTGCTGACGGAGCGGCGAGAGGCAATGCAGCCCTGTTCGCGGATTCAACTTTGTATGTTACTCTGGAACCATGCAGCACTTTCGGAAAAACGCCGCCTTGTACAGATGCTATTTTGCAATGTCGTTTCAAACGGGTGGTTTATGGTTCGGAAGACCCCAATCCCAAGCACCGCGGCGCTGCGGCTGATATTCTTGAGCAGGCCGGCATCAAGGTTACCCGCGGGGTTCTGAAAAAGGAATGCGATCATTTAATCCGGGGATTCAGGTTGAACATGCTGGAAGGACGTCCCTGGGTAATTGCGAAAAGCGCCATGTCTCTGGATGGCCGCATTTCCCGCAGTCCGGAACGCTCCCAATGGCTGACGAATGAAAAATCCAGGTCTTTTGTACATACCCTGCGTGCCGAATGCGATGCGGTTCTCACCGGAGGGAATACCGTTCGTCTGGACAATCCGTCCCTGACTATTAGGAAACCGGATCGTGCTGTTTCTCCCCTCAAGGAACAACCCTGGCGTATTATTCTGACCCGTGATGCCGCTTCCATACCTGCGGATTCCATTTGTTTGACGGATGAATTTCGTGACCGCACCTTGATTGTGGAGAATGTTTTTAATTATTTGGAATTATTAAAAAAATTATATGCTAATAAAAAAATAGGGATTCTCCTGCTGGAAGCGGGAGGCTGTCTGGTCCGGGAATTCTTGAAAGCCCGTTTGGTTGATGAGTGGGTGGGATTTTATGCTCCCATCATTATCGGCGGCGGTGCGGACGGCGTAGCGTCCGGTCCGTTTCTGGAGCATGAAGCCTGTCTTGAACAGCCTGTTGTGAATACCTTTGGAGATGATGTGTGCATCAGGGGAGATATCTGTTACCGTTAATGGGCGAGGGCTTTGTCTATTAATTATCTGAAGAATTTGAGACTTGGGAAAGTAACTTTCATTCCGGGTAGATTTTACTATTCAGTTCTTTTTGCTCCCCTTACTTCTTGGAGTAATTTTCTCATGCTGTTTTTTGTTATCGACAGTATGTCAATGATTCACAATGGATAAATCGATCAATTAGAGAGACCGGTATTCAATAATACTCAAGGGATAATTCCATTTCTTTTTGCAACAGGCAGAGGAATGATGATTACTTAGAGGGAAAGAGGATCTGCTGTCGCACAAAAAGGATTCAGGGAACAGGATTGAATCTCTTTTATCAATTCCGCGCAATAACGGCAGGGCGATACAATGGGATCATATACGGATCAGGGAAGCTTCTGTCATATTTTTCCCATCATCCAGGCTCCGCATATCTCTCAGATTAAATTTCTGAATGAAAGAGGCACAGGATATTATGTTTGCTGCCTGCTGCGTTTTTGCAGATGCACGAGCAACAGGGCAATATCTGCCGGGGTAATTCCGGGAATGCGGGAGGCCTGTCCGATAGTTGCGGGACGTATATTGCCCAGCTTGATGACAGCCTCTTTTTTTAAGGCGTGGACATGTTCGTAATCAATATCGGCGGGAATAGTTTTATTTTCCATCCGTATGATTTTTTCCGCCTGTTTTTTCTGCCTTTCAATATGCCCTTCGTACTGTATATCCGTGGCAATGGCATCCAAATGTTCCACGTGGAACATTTTTTTCAGTTCTTCAGGCAATAGGGTCCAGTCGTTGCCGGGCCTTTTAAGCCATGTGGAGAGAGAAACCCCTTCGTGTTTGAGGGCGGCTGCTTTTGTTATTCCTTCATCAATGGCGTTTTTCCTGTCTTCCGCTTTTCGGGCCGTTTCACGGGTAATAAGGCCCGTTTCAAAAGCCAGAGGGGCCAACCGCAGGTCTGCGTTATCCTGGCGCAGCAGCAGGCGGAATTCTGCCCGGCTGGTGAACATGCGGTAAGGTTCATCGGTTCCCTTGGTAACGAGGTCATCTATCATGACGCCGATGTAAGCCTGATCGCGGCGCAGCACCAGAGAAGGTTTGCCCAGGGTTTTCAGGGCGGCGTTCGCTCCCGCCATCAAACCTTGCGCCGCGGCTTCTTCATAGCCGGATGTGCCGTTGATTTGACCTGCAAAGTACAGGTTTTCCACCAGTTTTGTTTCCAGTGTGGGATGCAATTGCGTAGGAGGACAGAAGTCATATTCCACCGCATATCCCGGACGGATCAGCTGCGCGTTTTCCAAACCGGGAATGGTATGAATGAAATCGCACTGAGCGGAGTAGGGCAGGGAAGTGGAAACTCCGTTAAGGTAGAATTCCTCCGTACTGCGGCCTTCCGGTTCCAGGAATACCTGATGGTTCGTTTTTTCCGCAAAGCGCACGATTTTATCTTCTATGGAGGGACAATACCGGGGGCCTACGCCTTCAATGATACCGCTGTAAAGAGGGCTGAATTTTAAATTTTTCCGGATAATGTCGTGCGTCGCCTGGTTGGTGTAGGTGATCCAGCAGGGCATTTGCTTCATCCGGAAATTTGCATCTCCCCATGTGTTCAAAGTGCAAAAAGGTTCGGAATCACGTTTCAGTATATCGCGGGAACGGTAACTGAACAGGGCTTCCGGAGTATCTCCAGGCTGCATTTCGCAGACGGAAAAGTCAATGGACTTTCCATTGACGCGGGGAGAAGTTCCCGTTTTAAGCCGTTCCACCTGAAAACCCAGCATGGCAAGATCGGCGGAAAGGCTGGAAGAAGCGCAACCCATTCGGCCGCCTGTTATGTGCTGAAGGCCTACATGAAGCAATCCCTTCATGAATGTCCCGGAGCAGATAATCACGCTGCGGGCATGAATGGCGCAGTCCAGAGAAGTAACAACTCCCGTTACCTGTTGTTCCCCGTTGACGAGCAATCTGACCACATCTCCCTGAAACAGGCGTATGCCCGGGTCGGTTTCCAGAACCATTTTCATTCTTGTGCGGTAGGCTGTTTTATCGCACTGGGCGCGGGGAGCGCGCACGCTGGGCCCCTTGGAGGCGTTAAGCATCCGGAATTGAATGGCGGTGGCATCCGTGTTCAATCCCATGGCTCCGCCCAGGGCGTCTATTTCCCGGACGATATGCCCTTTGGCAAGTCCCCCGATAGCCGGGTTGCAGGACATTTGCCCAATGGTATCCAGGTTATGGGTCAGGACGGCGACGGAACACCCCAGACGGGATGCTGCCAGCGCCGCCTCAATACCTGCGTGCCCGGCGCCGACGACGAGAACGTCAAACAGGGGGAAAACGGAAGAAGAGGAGGAGTTCATCAGGATGCGGAACAGATGGCAAGACGATGCAGAATCAGGCGGGGATCAAGAGAGGAGGACACTAGGGCTTTATCTGCCTTCATGCATTCTTTCAAAGTTTGCTTCAGCCGTTCCGTTTTGAATTTGGAAGCGTTCTGCGCCGCCAGAAAAAGCGGGTAAGCATTGGGAGAGCCGTCTTTTTTCAGGGGAATTAACGCGGCTGCATAAGAGGGCAGGGAAGAAATGCGGGCCGTAAATTCCTTGAAATTGGTGGGCTTCAGGTTGAATGCGTCACATAAAAGTCTGGCGGCCAGCAGATTCCTTAGAGTAGGGATGAATGCGGCGCGCATGATGGTGATGGCGTTTTCACCGCGTTCCAGTTGAAAGTCAATCAGAGAGATAGCCGCGTCGCTTTTCTTGTTTTCCAGAGCCCGGGAAATTTCAAAAATAACGCCTGTACGCGTCAGCGGAACCATGCGCTCTACATCCTCCGGCATTACGGTGCGTCTGCCCGCTCCCAGATAAAGATCCAGTTTTTCAATTTCAGAAATGATTTGGCGGGAGGATTCGCTGACGCGGTGAATGAACAGTTCCAGGGCAGCGGAATCGAAATTCATGCCTCGCGCCGCCGTTTCCTTATTAATGAGGGGCATTAAACTGCCTTCCCATCCTGCTTTGGTGATGTCCGGCTTGTTCAATTCTTCCGACACGGCGGATTGAAGCAGGAATTTGTTGAAGGAACGGCGCTTGTCAAATTCGGAGGCGGAAATAAGCAGCAGGACGTCCGGCCCCAGGCCGCTTTCCAGCAATTGCCTGAAGGAGTCCAGAGCCGCTTCCGTAGTGGAGGAACGTCCCGTAACGGAGTCTCCCAGAAAATTGCAGTTCTTCATCCAGACTACTTTGCGTCCCGGAAAAAATGGGAGGGTCCGCAGAGCTTCCGTAACCTGGCGTACCACCTGAGCCGCTTCATCGGAATCACCGCAGGCCGCTTCCAGAATTTCATGGGAAAATTCGTTCGTGCCTTCCGTCAGAGCGGCAAAAATGCCGGAAGCCTTTTCACGCACCATTCCTTCATCCGTGCCGAAGACGAGATGAATGGCTTGTTGTTGTAAAGCGCTGGAACCCATAAAACCGTAACCGCATGATATCATAAAGTACGGTTTGTTGAAAGGCGTATTTGTCATTTGCAGGTTTTTTCATTTGAAGAGAAAAGGCTTAAATAGTATCAATGGAATCGGAATGTCAAAAAGCGGCTGAAGCTTGACGGGCTCCGTTTTCAGGCATCCCCTTGTGATCAAGCCGCAAATCGTTTGATCGTTATTACGGCAGGGCATTTCCATGAGATCGACCATATGGACACGGGCTTTACTTGTCATCATGATGACGGTTATGATGACCGTGGTCTCCGTTGCCTATTGGAGATGGAACAGCCGTGTTACGGAGAAAAATGTTTCCTTCCGGTCGGAGGTGTTTACCCTGGCCCAGCAGCCTGAACTGAAGAAGGAGGATATTCCTGTTTTGCACCAGCTCAATGAGGAATATTCACGCGTTGCCCGGTTGGTGGAACGGGTATTGGTCAGCATAGATACTACAGGCGTGACAAGCGTTCCACAGCCTTCCGAGGACGGTGATTCCATGATTGAAAAAAGGCTGACGGTTCATGGTTTGGGTTCCGGCGTCATTGTTACTGAAGAAGGACATATTATTACCGCTTATCATGTCATTCAGAACAAGCATGCTCTGCGCGTTACGCTGAGTAATGGGAAAAGCGTTTCCGTACGTCTGGTGGGAGTGGACCCGGAACTGGACATTGCCGTGTTGCAGGTGGAAAACCCGATGACCTTTACCCCCCTTCCGTTCGGCAACAGTGATGAAATTGCGCCCGGCATGATTGTCCTGGCATGCGGCAATCCCTATGGGCTGGGCACGACGGTTTCCCGCGGCATTATCAGCTCCCGTGAACGCAAGTTGGTGGATTCCGGCATTAACTTGATCCAGACGGACGCCAGCATCTTTCCGGGGAATTCAGGCGGCCCCCTCATCAACATCCGCGGGGAGGTCATCGGCATCAACAAATCGGTGCTTCCCAACGTGGAGAAAAATTACGCCGGCATTGGGTTTGCCATTCCCTCCAATCTGGTGATGCACAGCTTTGAGCAGATTTGCAAGCATGGACGACCCATGAAAGGGTATCTGGGACTGGACATTGTGCGCAATACTCCTCCGCTTCGCAGCTTCCTGGATTACCATGAGGCTGGAGGCGCGGTCATCAACATCGTGAATCATGGCTCTCCGGCGGAGCAGGCAGGTCTTCAAACGGGTGACGTAATACTGAGTTTCAACGAAGTTCCCATCCAGACGGATGAGGAAGTGAAGGAGCGCATTGAAAATCTTTCCATCGGCGACAAGTTCCGGCTGAAAATCTGGCGCAAGGGGCAAAAGATGAACGTCACCCTGAAGGTGGGAGACAGTATTTTAAAGAATGTTCCTTCTCCTTGGGAAGACTTCATGGAAGGAGTGGGAATGCATTTGCGTGAACTGACTGCGGAGGAGCAGTCTATCGGTGCCCGGGGACTGCTGGTCATTCAGGTGAATCCGAAGAAATCCGTAGGGCAGATATTGCAGGCCGGCGATATGGTCTTTGCCGTAAATCACCAGAGTGTCAGCACCAAGGAAGCTTTGGTCAAAGCCCTTAGGGAAGGGCCGGCGTTGCTGACCGTTTCCCGCGACGGGCAGCAATTCAATGTGAAAGTGGATGCGCGCCCTGTTTCTGAAAAAACATTGCTTCCCCGCATCCCTGAGGCGACAGAAGGCAACGCCATTATACCGCACGAGCTTTGATCCGGCCTGAGCGGTTCCCGCCGGAATCTCCGTTCGGGAAAACGTTTTCCGGCATCGCCGTCCGCAGGCTTGACTGGCAGTCAAAAGCGCTTACAATGCATCACCTTTAAGAAATTAAATTATGACTCGTCATACTATCTCCGTACTTGTTGAAAACAAATTCGGCGTGCTTGCCCGCATTGCCGGTTTGTTTAGTGGACGGGGCTACAATATTCATTCGTTGAACGTTGCCCCTAGCCAGGACCCGCGCTTTTCACGGATGACCATCGTCGTACGCGAAAAGGAGGATGTTCTGGACCAGATTATCAAACATCTGGAAAAACTGGTCAACACGGTGGAAGTAGTAGATTTCCGCAATACGGACAATGTGTACCGGGAAACGGTACTGACCCGCATAGGCGTGGATTCCGCCACGCGGCATGAAGTCATTGAGTTCTGCCAGATACTGGACGCCCACATTGTGGATGTCACGCGGGAGGCCCTGACCATTGAAGTGACAGGCGGCGAGCACAAGATAGACCGTTTCCTGTCCCTCATTGAGCATTATGATGTGCAGATGCTGACCCGGAGCGGTCGCATCGCCCTCCCCAAACCCTGTCAGTAAAAGAACCTTCAGGCTTTCTTCTTCAACCCTGCAGGACGTTCTTGCAGGGTTTTTTCTTCTCTTTATCATGAACATTACTTATCCGGATCTCCCCATTTCCCGCCGCCGGAATGACATTCTGGCGGCGATGCGGGAGCATCAGGTCATTGTCGTAGTGGGGGAGACGGGCTCCGGTAAGACTACTCAGCTTCCCAAAATGGCCATGGAGCTTGCCGGGGAGGCGCAGGGCAGAGTAGGGTGCACCCAGCCCAGAAGACTGGCTGCTGCTTCCGTTTCCCGCCGAGTGGCGGAAGAATTAAACTGCGACCTGGGAGGTCTGGTGGGTTACCAGGTGCGCTTTGAGGAAAAAACCGGGCCGGATACGCGCCTGAAGTTCATGACGGATGGGATTCTTCTGGCGGAAACGCAGCATGATCCGGATCTGCGCCAATATCATACCCTGATTTTGGATGAGGCGCATGAACGCAGCCTCAACATTGATTTTCTGCTCGGGTATCTGCGGCTTTTGCTGGGCAGGCGGAGGGACTTGCGGCTGGTCATTAGTTCCGCGACGCTGGATGCCGGAGGGTTTTCCGAATTCTTCGGAGGCGCGCCTATTATTCAGGTAGAAGGCCGCACTTATCCGGTGGATCTCCACTATCTGCCGCCGCTGCATGACGATGAGGAACTCCCGGCTCATGTGGCGCGTGCCGTGGATTGGCTGGATACTCTGGACGACCGCGGGGATGTGCTTGTCTTCCTTCCCGGAGAACGGGAAATACGTGAAGTGGCGGAAAAACTGGAAGGCCGGAATCTGAAGAATACGCGCATTCTTCCTCTGTTCGCCAGGCTGGGCCTGGCGGACCAGCAAAGGATTTTTCATCCGGAGCGGGGATACCGCCGCATTGTGCTGGCTACGAATGTGGCGGAAACGTCCCTGACAATCCCCGGCATCATTTATGTGATTGACTCCGGCCTGGCGCGCGTCAGCCGCTATAGCCCGGCGCGCCAAGTGCAGCGGCTTCAGATAGAACCCGTCTCCAGGGCCAGCGCCCGCCAGCGCGCCGGCCGTTGCGGCCGTGTATGCGAAGGCGTGTGCATCCGCCTGTACAGTGAGAAGGACTGGGAAGACAGGCCGGAATTTACGGATCCGGAAATCAGGCGCAGCGCACTGGCCGGAGCGCTTCTCCGGATGAAAGACCTGGGGTTGCCGGAAATGCCGGAGTTTCCTCTTCCGGATCCTCCTTCATCCAAACTGGTGACGGAAGGTTACCGCGCCTTGCGGGAGATCGGCGCCCTGGACAAAGCCCGGCAGCTCACGCCCGTAGGCAGGAAGTTGGCTCGGTTGCCCATTGACCCGCGGCTGGCCCGCATGCTGCTGGAAGCGCAGCATGAACAGGCCCTGCCGGAAATGCTGGTCATTGTAGCCGGCCTGGGCGTCATGGATCCCCGCGAACGCCCTGCGGATGCCGTTCAGAAAGCGGACCAGGCCCACGCTCAGTGGAAGGAAGAAGACAGCGACTTCCTGTCTCTGCTCAAGTTGTGGAAGGCGGCATGGCAATTCCGGGAAGGAAAGCGCTGGCGCAAAAACCAGCTTCGGAAATGGTGCGGGAAAAATTTCCTCAATTTCAACCGCATGATGGAATGGTTCAATTTATGGGAAGACCTTTCCAGGCTGGTCAGGGAAACCCTGAAATGCAAGATTTCCCCTTTGGAAGAGGAAGCGGAGCGGCAGGCTTCCTTTGCCATGATTCACCGGAGCATTCTGGCGGGCGTTCCGCGCCAGTTCGGCCTTTGGGATGCAGACAACCGGGAATATCGCGGCGCCGGAGGGCGTTCCTTCGGCATTTTTCCCGGTTCTGCTCTGTTCCGTCGTAAAAAAAGGAGTGAGTGGGTCATGGGCGTGGAGCTGGTGGACACCACGCGCCTGTGGATGCGCCGCGCCTCCGTTTTGGAACCGGAATGGGTGGAACAGGTAGCGCCCCATCTGTGCGAATCACACTATTCCGGAGCGCGGTGGGACAGGGAACAGGGCGCCGTTTACGCCGTGGAACGCATCGTGTGCGGCGGCTTGCGCATCATTGATAACAGGCGTGTGCACTATGGCCGTATCAATCCCGTCCATGCGCGGGAAATCATGATACGCGAAGGGCTGTTGGGCGGCGGTTTCCGTGCGAAACCCGCCTGTATCAGGCATTTGGAAACGCTCCGGGAGGAAGTTCGGCAGATAGAACTGAAATTGCGCCGCCCGGACCAGGTCTGGTGCGAGGAAGGAGTTTTTGAATTCTTTAACAGGCTTGTTCCGTCGGACTGCTGTACGGCCAGGGCCTTTTTGCGATGGGCCGCCGGTGTGGAAAAGAAAAACCCGGAAGCTCTGCATGTTCCGCCGCAGGAAGCCATGTACGAATTCTGGGGGAAAGATCTGCTGGATGGTTTTCCGGATGAAATCACCTGTAACGGCGCGGAATACGTCGTGTATTACCAGAACGATCCCGGCGCGGAAGATGACGGCGTGACCCTGGGCGTTCACATTGACCAGTTGCCGGATATTCCCGAATGGTTGCCGGAGTGGGGGGTTCCGGGCCATTTGGCCCAGCGGGCGGAATGTCTGCTGCGCACTCTTCCCAAGGATTTGCGCGTCTTTCTCCAACCCATCAGCCAAAAGGCAGCCTGCTTTGCGGAACTGAGGCATGGCCTGGAACCGGATGGACCGCTGGCAGGGAAACTGGCGGAATTTGTGGAAGTGGAAACGGGAAAATTTTGCGCGCCCTCCTTTTTTGATATGAACCGTCTTCCTGCGGAGCTGGTTACGAAAATATGGGTGTGCGATGATGAAGGAGAAGAGCTTGCCATGGGCACGGATGTTGCGGAACTGAATAACCGCCTGGGTAAAAAGCTTTCCCGCCGGTTCCAGAAAACAGCGGAGGATATCATGTCCGTAACCGGCATGAGGGAATGGCTCTGCGGAGATTTGGAATACACGGTGGATGTGGCGGGAAGGCCGGGTTATGTGGCTCTGGTGGATGAAGGCGCATCCGTGGGCGTCCGTGTTTTTGAGGATGAACTGCGCGCTGCGGAATCCCACCGGGAAGGATGCCTGCGTTTCATGCGCTTGCGCCAGACGGACCAGCTTAACCATCTCCGCAAAAAATTTCCGTTGAAGATGGAAGGAAAGCTCTCTCTCCAGATGCTCGGACGGGAACCGTCTACCAATGCGGAAGACCTCGTGGACGTTGCCGCGGAGGCAGCTATGGGCCGTCCTTTGCCGCGCACGGCGGAACAATTCGCTGCTGCGGAAATGAATCTGCGGCAAAACCTTTTTGATGCGGCGCATAACGTGGCGGATATATGGGAACTGGTGGCAGGTACGGAACATGCCGTCAGAGACTTTATGGCGTTGCAAAAGGGCGTGCGCCATACGGAGCGCATCACGGCTGACCTTCGGCGCCAGCTTGACTGGTTATTGCGCCCCCGTTTCCTGTGGGCGCATGGAGCGGAACGCTTGCCGGACCTGAAACGGTACATGCAGGGAATTGCGGAGCGCATCAGGCGCATCGGCCAGCAACCCCTTGCCAGGGAGCTGGAACGCCTGGACCTCTTTGAACGCGTCTATTTTCCCTGGCGTCAGGTTTTGGAGGAACATGCCGGAGACCTGCGCTGGATGCAATACGGTTATTTGCTGGAAGAATACCGCCTGGCCATTTTCGCTCCCGCCATTTCCGTCAAAGGCCGCGTCTCTGAAAAACGTCTGATAGCTTCTTTTGAGGCGTTATCAAACCAGTAAAACAGACTGGCGGCTGACTGGTAAGGCAGCTTGGCCGTTTTTCTGAAATGGGGAGGAGTACCCCCCCCAGTTTACTTGCGGAGAATGGTTTACAATCCCTTGGATAATTGGGCGAATTCAATCAGGTTTGTTTCCTTGCCGAACAGGACCAGAATGTCGTGGTCTTCAAAAATGAGATCCGGGGAAGGAGTGCCGATGACGGGAATGCGCGGGATGGACAGGATTTCCCGGCGGCCCTGCGGAGTCTGGGCTTCCCCGCGGCGGATGGTGAGCAGGTTGAGGTGGTGTTCCGTGCGCAGACCCACATCCCGCAGGAGCTTGCCCACCCAGATGCGCGGCACGGCTATTTCCACGATGCTGTGGTTTTCATCCATGGGTGACACGCGCAGGAATTCCGGGGATTCCAGCTGGCTGGCAAGCTGCTTGGAAGCCACGCGGGACAGGTTGATGAGCGCATACACATTCATCTGGCTTAAAATATGTTCGTGCACCGGACTCATGACGCGGGCGTAAATATAGCGGACGCCCATTTTCTGAAGGTGCGTGACGACGAGGAGATTTTCTTCAAAACTGTCCCCGATGGCGACGATGACGGCGGACTGGTCGTCCAGTTCCAATTCACGCAAAGCGGCCGGATTAGTGTAATCCGTCACCACGGCATAGGTCACCAGATCCTTGATTTGCTCCAATTCTTCATCCGTGGAGGCGACAGCCACTACTTCAATATTGCGGGCGGAAAGTTCTGTGCAGAGTTCCTGTCCAAACTGGCCCAGGCCGATAACGGTGTATCTCATAACGGTATATTCAGGTTAACGGGATTTTGACGGATGGATAGCGGTAATGCCGCGGAGTGGGGGCGCCGGCCAGCGCAATGAGAAAAGCGAAGAGTCCCACGCGGCCGGCGAGCATGTTGATGATAAGAAGATATTTGGAAGGATCGCTTAAATCTGGGGTGATGCCCCGCGACACGCCTACCGTAGCAAAAGCGCTGCAGTTTTCAAAGAAGATATCCAGCGAGCTCATGGAGGGCTCCAGGGCGCAGATCAGGACGGTAAAACAGCCAATCCAGGCACAGGAGACTACTACGGTAATCACGCAGCGCGCTACGGTGCGCTGGTCAATGCGGCGGCGGAAAAATTCCACATGATCCCTGCCGCGGAGGATGCGCAGTATTTCCGCGCCCGCAATGGCGCAGGTAGTGGTTCTCATGCCGCCTGCCGTCCCGCCGGGGCTGCCTCCCACCACCATCAGACCGCACATAATGAGGCTGGCCGCGGGCAGATAGCGGCTGTAATCACTGATGTTGAATCCCGCCGTGCGGGCCGTAACGCTGTCGAAAAGACAAATCCAGAGGTGTTCCCACAACGGTTCCGCGGCATGGGGAGAGGAAACGGCGAAGATGGCCAGGGCGCCTCCCGCCAGAAGAATCCCCGTGGAAATCATCACCAGCTTGAAATAAGGGGTCCACTGCATGTGCAGGCGGCGGTGTTTGGAAAAGAAGCGGTTCGCCAGACGTGAATTGATTTCCTTGTAAATGCCGAATCCCAGGCCGCCGCATATGATCAGCGCCATGATAACCGCCTGCCCGCTGTGGCACAGGCGTATGCCCGGTTCCATCAAATTCATCGGGAAAGTTGAAAAACCCGCATTGCAGAAGGCGGAAACGGAGTGGAACAGGGAATGCCACCACAAAGGTTCCCCCATCAGGTTGATGTCCTTCCCTTCCCAGGAGAAATAAAGAAGGACGGCGCCGCACAGTTCAATGAACAGCGTGCTGACCACAATAGTGGTGATAAAGGAGACGACGGCTCCCAGATTGTCTTCATCAAGCAGATCCGTCAGCAGCACGCGGTCCCTCAGGGAAAAACCCTGGCCCGCCACCATGGCTACGAAGTAGGCGAACGTCATGATGCCGAATCCGCCAATCTGGATAAGGGCAAGCGTGAACAGTTCTCCCAGCGGGGTGAAAGTATGGGCAAAATCTACGGTGTTCAGACCGGTGACGCATACTGCGCTGGTGCTGGTGAACAGGGCATCCGTAAAACTGAGCGTAATACCCGGATATGTGGAATTAGGCAGCAGAAGCAATCCGGCGCCTGCCAGAATGACCACACCCAGGGAGGTTACAAACTGCATGGCGGGGGCCATGAGAGGCCGGCCTCTCTTTTGCTTGCCCACCAGCCATTCAAAAATCCTGGTCAGGGACATCAGCGTGGGAATGGCAATCAGCCCGGCCGTAATCACCAGGCGGGAAAGTTCCGTGAACCTCATGTATCCCGCTTCCTGTTGTTCCCTGGCAATCAGGAGGAAAATCATGAGGCAGCTGGCGATTTGGAAAATCAGGAGCCTCAGGGAAGGGCGGTTGATTTCCTTCCGGAAATAGGATCCCAGAATGCCCGTCAGGTGGCCCAGCGTGGCGACGGCTGCAATCAGGCGTGACCATTCATATTCCGTTCGCGTCAGGGGCCATCCCAGCTCCCAGACCACCGCCCCCAGAAGAATGGCAATGCAGACGGCTGCAAGTTTGGTGAATCCCGAGCGTGTGGTAGTCATGGATGGAGATGCCTGATGCGGAGTTTACCACCTGGGCATGGGAAGAAAAGCTCTTAGGCCGTTTTATACATGCGGGCGAGAAGGGGCGGATGCCGCGCTGCGTTGTTTCACGGCGGGGCAGGGCCGCTGGAAAATGGGTTAATGGGATTGATAAATTTCAATCAATTTTTCTTATTGGCGTATACGGGCGGCAGGGCTGCCGAAAAGGGCATCAGGTCAAAAAGGAGAGATTTTTTATCAAAAGGCATCCCGCGGCAAGCCGTATTTTAGGCTTTTCCTTTAGCGGCCGTGATGGCTTGATAGGGCCGTGCTGGCTAAAAGAATTATTCCGTGTCTGGACGTAACGAACGGCAGGGTCGTCAAGGGGACCAATTTCATCAATCTGAGGGATGCCGGGGATCCGGTAGAATGCGCCAGGGCGTATGATGCCCAGCAGGCGGACGAACTTGTTTTTCTGGATATTACCGCTTCTTCCGATGGCCGTGCCACCATGGCGGACGTTGTGCGCCGCACGGCGGCATGCTGTTTTATGCCGCTGACGGTGGGCGGCGGCATCCGTTCCGTGAAGGATATGCGCGAAATGCTTCTGGCGGGTGCGGACAAGGTCTCCCTGAATACGGCGGCTATCAATCGGCCGGAATTGATTAATGAAGGTGCGGCGGCTTTCGGGAGCCAGTGCATCGTCGTCGCTATTGACGCCAAACGCCAGACTTCCGGCAAGTGGGGCGTTTCCACCCATGGGGGAAGGAAGTTCGTGGGGCTGGATGCCGTGGAATGGGCCGTGGAGGCGGAACGCCGCGGGGCCGGGGAAATCTTATTGACCAGCATGGACGCGGACGGGGCCAAAACAGGTTATGATATTGAATTGACCCGCGCCGTAAGCAGTGCGGTGCGCATTCCGGTAATCGCCAGCGGGGGAGCGGGTAATTTGGACCACATGGTGGATGTGCTGGTGGAAGGAAAGGCGGATGCCGTGCTGGCGGCTTCCATTTTCCACTTCGGGGAATATACGGTGCCGGAAGCCAAGGCTTACTTTGCTTCCAAAGGGATACCCGTACGTCCTCTGGCGGAATAGCGGCGATGATTTTTCTTTTGAAAGAAAAGGGAATTCCGGCGTATATATAAAGTATGCGCCGTCTTTTTTTCCCTCTGTGCTCCGCCATTGCCTTAACGTCTTTTGTCCAGGCCCAGTCCCTGGAGAGGCATCCCCTGTATGAACCCGCCCTGGTTTCCGCAGGAACCCCAAGCGATGCGGGTAATTTATTTGCCGGAGCCAAAGTAACCGCTTCCGGTCATTACGGCAGTGACCGTCCGGAATTGGCCGTGGACGGGCAGGCGAATAACGCCGGCAAATACTGGGGTTGCGAGGACATTCCCGTCTGGCTTCAGATAGATATGGGAAAACCCCGCACACTTTCCGCCCTGCATGTATGGCCCTATTGGGAGGGAGGGCGCATTTACAAATATAAAATAGAAGGATCCGAAGACGGGAAGAATTGGAACATGTTGGCGGATCAGTCTTCCAACAGCATTGCCGCCACTTCGGAAGGCGTTCCCTTCAAATTCAATCCGCAGACGGTCCGTTACGTTAAAATCACTTTTTTAGACAATAGCGCCGGCAATGATAAGGGGGGGCACCTGGTGGAAATCAAAGGGTACGGCCCCGATGCCGCCCTGAGCCTGCAAGCTGCAGCGGTGAAGGATTATGACCGTATTCCTTACAACGGCGCTCCCGGGCAGGAAATGCTTCAGGATGCCGTGCGTCTCTCCGGCTGGAGAGGCGAACGCGCCGGCGGGCAGATTGCCGTCTGGTCTGCCCGGGCGCAGCCCCAGTTATCGGCCTCCTGCGCCGGGGTAAAAAACGCTGCCGGACAGGTTATCCCTGTCCGGACGGCCATGATACGCTACACCAGGGGCGGCAACAGGCTGATTTCAGATATCATCGGCAGCGAAAACAGCTGCGATCTGCAGGCCGGAGGCGTGCGTCCGGTGTGGGTGGAAGTCAATATACCCCCGTCTGCCAAACCCGGCGTGTACAAAGGAAAAATAGTGGTTTCCGCTGAAAGCGGCTCTCCCGTCAGCGTGCCGGTAATTCTGGAGGTGGCGCCGGAATCCCTGCCCGCTCCCGCCCATTGGCAAGTTCATCTGGACTTGTGGCAGCATCCGCAGGCCGTGGCCCGCTGGCATGATGTGGAACCGTGGTCTCCGGAGCATTTCGCGCTGATGAAACCGGTGATGAAGAGGCTGGCGGACGCCGGGCAGAAGGCCATTACATGCTCCCTGATTGATGAAGCCTGGAATGCCCAGACTTATGACTGGTTCCCGCCCATGATTGAATGGGTCAGAGGCAAAAACGGAACCATGCGCTGGAATTACGCCAATTTTGACAAGTGGGTTTCTTTCATGATGAACGAGGTGGGCGTCAAGGGGCAGATATCCTGCTACACCATGATTCCCTGGAACATGAAAATCCGTTATCTGGATGAGGCGACCGGAAAGTACAAGTTTCTGGACCTTAAACCGAATGATCCCTCTTACGAAGCTATCTGGGGGCCTTTCCTGACGGATTTCCGCAAACACGTCAAGAGCAAAGGATGGCTGGACAAAACCTGCATCGGACTGGATGAACGGCCGGACGCAATGGTCAAAGCGGCCAAGAACGTGCTGGACAAGTATGCCCCGGAATTCAAAATCGTTTCCGCCGTCAACCGGCCTACGGCCATGACCCGGGACGTTTATGACGTCTCTCCCGTTATTGACCATGCAGGCACGGTCACGGGCGATTTGCTGGCGCAGCGCAAGAAGGAAGGGAAAAAGACGACGTTCTACGTCTGTGTTCATCCCAAAAAGCCCAACACCTTCACTATTTCCCCGCTGGCGGAGGCGGAATGGCTTCCCCTCTTTGCGGCCGCCAATCATCTGGACGGCTTTTTGAGATGGGCTTATAATTCCTGGAACCGCAATCCGTTTGAGAAAACGGATTTTGGTAACTGGCCCGCGGGAGACTGCTACCTGGTTTATCCCGGCAATCTCAGTTCCCTGCGGTTTGAAAAACTGCGGGATGGCCTGGAAGAATTTGAAAAGGTCAATATCCTGCGCGCCCGGGCCGCGAAAAATCCCAAGGCGAAAGCCGCCGTAGCCCGCATGGATGAAGAGCTTTCCAGGCTCTTTACCGTGGAAAAAAGCCGTGGGAATTCCCATGAGGATGATGTGCGGAAAGCCCGTGAAATTATCCGTAAAACGGCGGAAATTTCCCGCTGACTTTTCCGCGGAGGAAAAAGAAACCGCTGCATTTCCATCTCTTTCCGGGAGCTTGGTTCAGACGCCGGACAGGGGGAATCAGCGGTTTCTTCTTTGGTATTGCGATCCCCATTCCTCCATGGAGGCCAGGATAGGTCGCAGGCTTCGTCCCAGTTCCGTAAGAGTGTACTCCACGCGCGGAGGCACCTCAGCGTACACCTTTCGCGTAAGGAGACCATCCTTTTCCATGGAACGCAGGTTCGCGGTCAGGACCTTCTGCGTCACAGGACCAACGGACTTGCGGAGCTCTCCAAACCGCCGGGTGCCTTGGAGCAGATCACGGAGGATGAGCACTTTCCAGCGGGAGGAAATCAGTTGGAGAGTCGTTTCAACAGGACATGATGAAATATGATAAGTCATTTATTTTAAGAGATGGTTTCTTTCAGGAACCTAGGGCACTATTTTCTGCCTACTTTACAGAAAGAATGTTGCCGCCTATTTTAATAAGCGCCTGCCGTTACGGCAAGCATCAACAGATAATGCCATGAACAAGATCATCACAGCCAATTACAGGGAGGCGGAGCCTCAGGTTATCAGCCGGAACGGCAATTCCTTTGCGGTAAAACCCGTCATTCAGGAAGCGGATGCCGGAAAATGTGCGGCCAGTTTCGTGGAAGTGGAGCCGGGGGCGTACGCCTATGGCTATCATTACCATGAAGTGAATGAAGAGGTATTTTATATCATCAGGGGCCATGCCGTTGTGCGTACTCCTGAGGGTGAAATAAGTTTGAAAGAAGGGGATGCGATTGCATTCCCCGCCAGCCCGGAGGGAGCGCATGTTATCCGCAACGGATCCGCAACGGAGAAGCTGGTTTATCTGGATGTGGGCACCCGCCTGACGCCCGATGTGGTCCACTTTCCGGATACGGCATCCGGAATGGTATGCTCTTCCTCCGGTGTGCACCATTTCCGGGAATCTTGAAGAGGCATTCCTGCTTTAACGCCTTTTTCCGGTTTCTCCGCTGGCGCGGCCCGCAGGAAAGAAGGGCCGCGCTTTTCTGGTGGGAGGGCGCGAGGGAACCGGTATTTCCCTGGCCGCATGAAGTGCTCGCCTTTGCCCTGGGCATAGCCGGCATCGGAGGCTGCGGCTGTATTGGAAGACCTTTAGAACCTCCGTTCGGAAATGGAGCCCTATAATAGGGCGTTCTTATTCTGTGTTGCAGGGGTGGAAAGACTGAATTCCGGTTTTCAGGGAAGGCGGCTCTGGCTCGGAAAGCCTGCTTGCACGGCTTCATGGTGGAAAAACGGCCCTTCCCAAATATTCATGGTTTGTTTCCCATGAAATATCCGGCAGTAAAAAACGCCCCTGCCGGATACACCGGACAGGGGCGTTGAAGTTAAGCGGCCTTTGCCTTATTCTGCGGGCTTGTCGGCACCCATGCCGGCAATGCTCTGGTACAGGTTCCAGCGGTGCCAGACATCCTTCTGGGCTTCTTCAAGGAGTTTTTCAAATCCTTCCTTATTGGTCTTCGCCAGAAGCTTGAAGCGGTTTTCGCTGAGCAGCACATCACGCAGATCGCCCTTCGGGCCCTTGCCTTCCACAATCAGCGGATTCTTGCCCTGGCGGGTCAGGTCCGGATTATAGCGGTAGAGCAGAACCCGGCCGGAATCCACCCATGCCTTCTGCTGCTGCAGGCCCTTGGCCATATTGATGCCGTGGGAGATGCAGTGGGAGTAGGCGATGATGAGAGCCGGGCCGTCATAGGCTTCCGCTTCCACAAAGGCTTTCAGCGTGTGTTCGTCCTTGGCGCCGAGGGCGACGGAGGCCACGTACACGTTGCCGTAAGTCATGGCCATGAGCCCCAGATCCTTCTTCACGCCGGGCTTGCCGGTCGTGGCGAATTTGGCTACTGCGGCGCGCGGGGTGGATTTGGAGCACTGGCCGCCGGTATTGGAGTATACTTCCGTATCCATGACCAGCACCTTCACATTCCGTCCGCTGGCCAGGATGTGGTCCAGGCCGCCGTAGCCGATGTCGTAGGCCCAGCCGTCGCCGCCCAGAATCCACACGCTCTTGCGGACGAGTTTGTCCGCAAGGGTCAGGAGACGAGCGCATTCCGGCTTGCCGGCGATTTTCTTCTTGAGTTCTTCAATGTTTTCACGCTGCTGGGCGATGTCCGCCTCATCCTTCTGCGGATTGGACAGTATCCGGTCCACCAGTTCCTGGCCCACGACGCCGGCGGCTTCATGAAGAAGCTCAATGGCATGTTCCATCTGCTTGTCCAGGGAGACGCGGAAGCCAAGACCGAATTCGGCGTTATCTTCAAACAGGGAGTTGGCCCAGGCGGGGCCGCGTCCTTCGGAGTCATGGGACCACGGGGTGGTGGGCAGGTTGCCGCCGTAAATGGAGGAGCAGCCCGTAGCGTTGGCTACCACCAGGCGGTTGCCGAAGAGCTGGGAGAGCATTTTTACATACGGGGTTTCACCGCAGCCGGCGCAGGCGCCGGAGAATTCGAACAGCGGGCGCAGCACCTGCATGGAGCGGATGTTATCCGTCTTTACCTTGGTGCGGTCCACGTCCGGAAGGCTCAGGAAGAAGTTCCAGTTGGCTTCTTCCTTGTCGTGAATCTTCCCGGCCGGAACCATGGTTAGGGCCTTGTGCGTCGGGTCCGTCTTGCTCTTGGCGGGGCAGACGTCCGCGCAGAGCGTACAGCCCGTACAGTCGTTCGGGGAAATCTGAATGACGAATTTTTCTCCCTTCCAGTCCGGATGCTTGGCATCCAGGCATTCAAACCCTTCCGGAGCGTTCGCAAGGGCGTCAGGAGAGAAGAATTTGCTGCGGATGACCGCGTGCGGACAAACGGCGGTGCACTTGCCGCACTGGATGCAAAGGGTCGGATCCCATTCCGGCAGGTCCAGGGCCAGATTGCGCTTTTCGTACTGGGACGTGCCGTTCGGGAACGTGCCGTCCACAGGCATTTGGCTGACCGGGATGCTGTCGCCTTCGCCGCACATCATCTTGCCGAGGATGTTTTGGACGTAGTCCGGAGCGTCCGGGGACATGGCGGACGGAATGGCGTGTCCGTTGACAGTCTTGCCGGTTGTGTCCACCTGATGCAGATTTTCCAGCGTGGCGTCCACGGCGGCAATGTTTTTGTCAACAACATCCTGCCCCTTCTTGGCGTAGGTTTTGGCAATGGCCTTTTTGATGTAGCCGATAGCTTCATCCGCGGGAATCACGCTGGCCAGCTTGAAGAAGCAGGTCTGCATGATCATGTTGATGCGGCCGCCCATGCCTGTCTTACGCGCTACGGCAAAGGCGTCAATCGTGTAGAGCTTGATGTTCTTGTCCAGAATCTGCTGCTGCATGCGGGCGGGCAGCGTGTCCCAAAGCTTGTCCGCAGGATGCGGGCTGTTCATCAGGAAAGTGGCGCCGTTGGCGGCATTCTTCAGGAAATCGAACAGATCCAGCAGGGAGGGCTGGTGCAGAGCCAGGAAGTTTGCCTTGGTGATCAGGTATGTGGACTTGATCGGACGGGGGCCGAAGCGCAGGTGGGAAATGGTGGAGGAGCCTGATTTCTTGGAGTCGTATACGAAGTAGCCCTGCACATACAGGTCCGTATGCTGGCCGATGATCTTGATAGCGTCCTTGTTGGCGCCCACGGTGCCGTCGGACCCGAGGCCGAAGAACATGGCCCGCGTCACGTCGTCCGCTTCCGTGGAATAATCTTCATCATACGGAAGGCTGGTTCCCAGCACGTCGTCGTTGATGCCGATGGTGAAATGGTTCTTGGGAGTGTCCAGAGCCAGGTTGTCATAGACGCCCTTGACCATGGCGGGGGTGAATTCCTTGGAGGAGAGGCCATAGCGTCCGCCTACCACCTTGGGCATGCCGTCGGTGAAGGGCAGCGTGCCGTTGGCCTGGGCGTCGAAGAGGGCCTGGATGATGTCCTGGTGGAGCGGTTCTCCCTGGGAGCCGGGTTCCTTAGTGCGGTCCAGCACGGCAATTTTCCTGACCGTAGCGGGAAGCACCTTGACAAGTTCGGCGGCGGGGAAGGGACGGAACAGGCGCACCTTCAGCACGCCCACTTTGGCGTTTTCCCGGGTCATCATGGCTTCTACCGTTTCTTCCACGGCTTCAGCGCCGGATCCCATCAGGATAATGACGCGTTCGGCGTCCGGAGCGCCGGTGTAGTCCACCAGATGGTAGGAACGGCCGGTAAGTTCCGCGAACCTGTCCATGGCGTTCTGGACAATGGCCGGGGTGGCTTCATAGAAACGGTTGACCGTTTCACGTCCCTGGAAGTAAACGTCCGGGTTTTGGGCAGTGCCGCGCAGGACGGGAGCATCGGGAGTCAGGGCCCGTTCCCGGAAGGAATCCAGCCATTCCTGCTTGATCATGCCGTTCAGGGTGTCGTCCGTGATGTTTGCAATCTTGCCGATTTCGTGGGACGTGCGGAAACCGTCAAAGAAGTTGATGAAAGGAATGCGGGATTCCAGCGTGGCGGCGTGGGAAATGACGGCGAAGTCCGCCGCTTCCTGGGTGGAGGAGCCGCACAGCATGGCCCATCCGCAGGAACGGGCGCTCATCACGTCACTGTGGTCGCCGAAGATGGAGAGGGCCTGGTAGGCCAGGGAGCGGGCGGCCACGTGGAACACGGCGGGAGTCAGTTCCCCTGCGATTTTGAACATGTTCGGGATCATCAGCAGGAGCCCCTGGGATGCGGTGAACGTGGTTGCCAGCGCTCCGGTCTGGAGGGCGCCGTGAACGGTGCCTGCCGCGCCGCCTTCACTCTGCATTTCCACCACGGAGGGAACGGTGCCCCACAGGTTCTTCTTGTTGACGGCGGCCCAGCTTTCAGCTGATTCGCCCATCGGAGAAGATGGTGTAATGGGGTAAATGGCAATGACTTCAGAAAAACGATAGGCTACGGAGGCTACGGCTTCGTTAGCGTCAATCGTGCTGTAAGTTACGGTTGTCTGATCACTCATAAGTCTGCACGGATAGTTATAAGATTGATAAATAAGGTGCGTCTTAACGAGGATATTTATAACATGTCTGATGCCAAAGGTAAAAGCAATTATGCGTATGTGGGGTTTTGCGGGTCATTTTTTAATAATAAGACCAGTTTCTTTTCAATTCCTTTGAATATCGTGTTTTATGTGGTTCTGTCCGGGCTTTTTGCAAGAGCGGCGGGAAGGCCGGGGCGTGTTCCGGATCAACCCCGGCTGTCAAAAATGCTCCTCTGCCTGACAATGCGCTAGCCAAAACGGAAGCAAGCCTTTAGAATCCCCGCACTATGTCCGAACAACAGCAGGCACATCCGACCACGACGGAATCCGAACTTATTGCCGTGCGCCGCGACAAGCTCGCCAAAATCCGCGAGCTGGGAATTGATCCCTATGGCGCAAGATTTGACGTGACCACCACTCCCGCCGGGTTGAAAGCCGATTTCCAGGAAGACAAACAGGTAGCCGTCGCCGGCCGCCTTCTGGCTATTCGCGACATGGGCAAGTCCCAGTTTTTCGTCATTGGGGACGTACGGGGGAAAATCCAGGGGTTCCTGCATAAGAATGAGGTGGATGAAACTACCTGGAAGCTTTGGAAGCTTCTGGATCGCGGGGACTGGGTCGGCATTAAGGGAACCACGTTCCTGACCCGTACCGGAGAACCTACCGTGAAGGTATCCGGACTGACCATTCTTTCCAAAAGCCTCCGCCCCCTGCCGGACAAATGGCACGGATTGGCGGACAAGGAGGTCACCTACCGCAAGCGCCACCTGGACCTTATTTCCAATGAGGAAAGCGCCTCCCTGTTCGTTACGCGCTCCCTCATGATTGCGGAAATCCGTCGCTTTCTCCAGGAACGCGGGTATCTGGAAGTGGAGACCCCCATGCTTCAGGATGTGGCCGGTGGCGCCGCCGCCAAGCCGTTTGAAACGTACCATAACGCGCTGGATATGCCGTTGACATTGCGCATTGCCCCGGAGCTTTTCCTCAAGCGTCTGATGGTGGGCGGCTTCACCAAAATTTTCGAACTCAACCGCAGCTTCCGCAATGAAGGCATTGACCGCCGCCACAACCCGGAATTCACCATGCTGGAAGCCTATTGCGCCTGCGGCGATTTTGAAACCATGGCGAATATGGTGGAGGAACTCATCTGCCATCTGGCGGAAAAATTCTGCGGGGGCCTTCAGATTGACCACAAGGACGCGGAGGGCAACGTGCTTTACACCATCGACCTCACCCGTCCCTGGAAACGCGCCGACTATCAGGACCTGATCCGCGGCGTGGCGGGAGAAGACTGGTTTGACATTTCCCCCGAAGCGCGCCGCGCCCGCTGTGAAGAGCTGGGAGTGGAAATCAGCCCGGATATGAAAGATGTGGACGTTTCCCAGCAGGTTTATGAAAAACTGGTGGAGGAAAAGACCATGAACCCCTGCTTCGTTACCCACGTGGCCAAGGATCTGGTCCCCCTCGCCAAACTGAACCGGGAAAATCCGGATGTGGTGGACGTTTATGAACTGGTGATCAACGGGCAGGAAATTTCCCCCGGCTATTCGGAATTGAACGATCCTGACGTGCAAAAGGAACGCCTGGAGCACCAGGCTGCCGGGGAGACCCAGCGTGTGGACTATGATTTCATTGAAACGCTGGAATACGGAATGCCCTCCGCAGGCGGCATCGGCATCGGTATCGACCGCGTCGTCATGATGCTGACGGGGGCTTCCTCCATCCGCGACGTGTTGCTCTTCCCGCAGCTGAAACGTAAGGACAGTTAATCCAAACCACCGTTGCATGGCTTCCAGCACCCTGGATATTCTGGATTGCGCTTCCGCCCAATGGATCGGCAAACGCCGCGAACAGGAAGACGTGGTTAAAAGTCTTCCCGCAGCCGGCGGGACGCTGGGCATTGTGTGCGACGGCATGGGAGGGCATCTTCGCGGGGATCGCGCCTCCTGTGTGGTAGCGCAGGAATTTGCCGCAGTATTTGCGGAAAGCGGCATAGAGGATATCCCGGAACGTTTAACGGCTGCTCTGCATGCGGCCAACAGGGCGTTGGCCGCCATTCAGAAGGAACCGGAGGAATCCGGGACCACGTTGCTGGCCGTCTTCATCCGCGACCATTTCCTGTGGTGGATCAGTGTGGGGGACTCCCCCCTTTATTTATGGAGCGGGGCAGACAGTTTCCGCATGGACCGCCTGAATGAAGACCATTCCATGAGACCGATTGCGGATTGCCTTTACCGGAAAGGGAAAATGTCCCTTCAAGGCGCGCTTCGGCAGCGTTCCGTTCTCCGTTCCGCCGTCATGGGCGGCCCCATGGAACTGGTGGATATCAGCGCCATGCCCCTGCTTCTGCATCCGGGAGATGCGGTGCTGGCCTGTTCGGATGGCCTGCAGGTTTGGAGCGAGCTGTTGAGAGAACCTTCTTTCCTGGCTCTTCAAAAGGCCAGGGATTGTTCCAGCCGGGAGCTGGTGGAAACTATCATGGAACAGGTGAAAGATATGCTGGAGCCCCAGCAGGATAATGCCTCCGTCTGGGCCGCTGTCATGCGAAAACCCTGTGCGGGCGCGAAATAAGCTGATTCCGGCAAAGGAAATGCGGGAGCATGGTTTTGTACGGGCGGAAAATGTCCGTATTGTTTTTATTGCGCTTTGAACAAGGCTTTTTCCGCAGGCAGGGAGACGGAGAATGCTGAAGATGCGGAGTTGAAGGAAGCTTCAGGCATGGAGCTCTTTTACGGGAGCAGCTCCTCCGGAAAGAACTGGGCCGGAATTGATTTCCCCATTGTCATTTGACCGGCGGAGGGGTAGAATACAATCCACACAACATGATCGCCTGGATAGTTTTCTATTACCTGATTGGAGCGGTTCCGTTCGGCTACCTTGCCGGCAGAGTCAAAGGAATTGACCTGAGGCAGCAAGGTTCCTGCAACATAGGCGCTACCAACGCGTGGCGCGTGCTGGGCTGGAAATGGGGCCTTTCCGTTTTCATTCTGGACTTTTTAAAGGGATTCATTCCTGTATTCGGCGCTTTGAACTGGCTGCCGTTCCTGACGGGGGATGCGGGCGGCTGGGATTTCAACGTTTTGGTCGTTCTCTCCTGTTTCGCGGTTATACTCGGTCATACTTACACCTGTTTCCTGAAATTCAGGGGAGGAAAAGGCGTAGCGACAACCGCGGGGGTTTTATTTGCCCTCAATCCGGTGGTGGCCTGTGTGGCTCTGGCTTCTTGGCTGGTGGTTATGGGAATCTCCGGCATCGTGTCCCTGGCCAGCCTGGTGGCCGCTGTGGTGATGATCGCCGCCGGATGGTGGATTTATCCGCTTTGCCAGGCCGGGGCAGTTTCCCCCCAGATACTTTACGTCGCCTTTTTCACGTTAGTGGGCGCGCTGGTGATACTCAAGCACCGTTCCAATATCATCAGGCTTCTCAACGGAACGGAGCACTCCTTCTATTCCAAAAAGTCCAAGTAAGATGATGAATCGGTTACATAAAATAGCAGTCATTGGCGCCGGTTCCTGGGGCACGGCCCTCTCCATGGTTCTGGCGACCCGGGAATGTGAAGTCGTCCTGTGGACGCCGGAAGAGGCTCAGGCCAGGCAGCTGGCCGAAACAAGGCGCAGCCCGGTCCTTTCGAAAACCGCCCTTCCTCTGGCCCCCAATATTCATCCTACTTGCGACCTGGATCAGGTAAGGGACGCGGAGCTTATTGTGGTAGTGGTCCCTTCCGTAGCCATGCGTTCCGTGGCCCAGCAGCTGCGCAGCCTGCCGGTGCTGCCGGATGCCGTCATCGTCTCCTGCACCAAGGGCATTGAACAGGGAACCCATAAAAGAATGACGGAAATCCTCCAGGAATATCTGCCCTCCAACCCCATAGGCGTGCTTTCCGGTCCCAATCATGCGGAAGATATCTGCCTGGGCCTTCCGTCCGCTTCCCTGATTGGATTTGAAGATCCCAAATATGCGGATTGGGCGCAGCAGATATTTGCATCCAAAACCTTCCGTGTTTATTCCGCTACGGATATCATCGGCATGCAGCTGGGCGGAACCATTAAAAACGTCTTTGCCATCGGGGCCGGCTTATGTGAAGGGCTGAATCTGGGGGACAACGCCCAGGCCGCTCTGCTGACCCGCGGCCTGGCGGAAATGACGCGCATCGGCGTCGCCAGCGGGGGCCGCAGGGAAACCTTCATGGGCCTTTCCGGAGTAGGCGATCTGATCGTTACCTGCTATTCCCGCCACTCCCGCAACCAGACGGTGGGGCGGAGACTGGCGGAAGGGAAAAGCCTCCAGGAAATCCTGGATACCCTGGGCATGGTGGCGGAAGGGGTGCCCAACACCCTTTCCGTCTATGAAATTGCGCGGAAGCTGGATGTCAGGACTCCCCTGATTGACGCCGTTTATTCCGTTCTTTATGAATCCAAGCCGCCGATGGAAGCGCTTGCGGAACTTATGACGCGTGACCCCCGGCCGGAGTCGGATTGATTTTCTGTTTTTTTGAGTTGCTTTTCCTCGACAAATTATACTATATAAACAATCAGTATGAAACGTGCCATCATCTCAGCTCTTTTTGCCGCCGGCGTCCTTGGCGTCGCCAGCGCGGACATTCAGGCTCCCCCCGCTTCCGAATACACCCCCACTCGCAAGCTGGGCCGCGCCATCGCCAACCTTATTTATTCCGTTGAAGAAATTCCGCTGGGAATCATCAACTGGACGAGCCGCGAAGGAGATTATGCCGGTTTTTCCGTAGGCATTGTTGATGGCACCGCTACCATGTTTGAGCGCATGGGCTACGGAATCTATGAACTTGTCACCTTCTGGGCTCCCACTTACAAATGCACGTACAAGCCTCCGTATCAGGGACGTTGCGGCATGAGCGGCCTCAAGGAGTACAATCCCAATGGCGGTCTGAGCGAATTCCCTGCGGAACTCAGCTTCCAGAGCTACTACAAGTATTCACGCCAGCAGCGTGACTAAAGCCGGGCTGTTAAAAATCTCAGAAGGGCTGTCCGTTTGCTTGCGGGCAGCCCTTTTTTCATGCAGTAGCCCTGACAATAGCCGCCATTGACGGGGAAGGGAGGAAAACGTATTCTTCCATGCCGGAAAGGCTTCCATATTATGAATAAAACCGCTGCTTTCATCGGCTTGGGCGCTGCCGTCTTCATGACAGCTCCCTCATTTGCCCAGGATTCCCATCTTTCCCTGACCAGACAGAGCGTTGCCAGCATGCATGAAATTGCGGCAGCCCTGGATAAGGTGACGGATGAACCCGGCGCGGCCGCTGCTGTGGAAACAGTTAAAAAAGTGCGCGAAAAACTACTGGATCTTGGAAAAAGGCAGCTGGAACTTCCCGGCGCTACACTCCAGGAGCAGGCTCAGGTTTCTGCCCAGATGACGGAAGTGCAGAAAATTTCCGGCAAATTGGTAGAATCCCTGGCCCGTTTAAAGAAGGAAGGACTGCTTACGCCCGATTTGCAAAAGGCCCTGGCGGATTTGCGGTCTGTCCAGACAGAACTGGCGCAGGCTTCCCGGGACAAGGCCGAGCATGCGGAGCCATTCCCGGAGGATGCGGAGGGCAACACGCATGAAACCCTGCTGGTCAAAACTGTGGATGAAGTCAGAAAGCTTCATGATTCCCTGGCCAAGGCAAAGGATGAAGAAACCAGCAAGGCTGCTGTGGAACAGATAGGCCGTTACCGGGAGGCTCTGCTGGACATCGCCAAAAAACAGGCCGCCCTGCCGCCTCTCACCCGCAACCAGCAGGCCAAGCTGATGGGAGTGCAGCAGCAGCTTGTGGAAATGATGCAGCCCATTGTCAAGCATGTGACGGCCATCATGCTTTCTCCGGATGCTTCCAGGAGCTTGAAGGAAGCTGTGAATTCCCTTTCCGAATTGCCTAAGGAAGTTCAAAAAATCCGTGAAGAGGCGGTTAAGTGAACTTTTTAGGGGATACGTCCTTTTGAGCTGGTCAAAAATTATAATTGTTCTAAATTGACTGTCCTGAGAAATGCGCCCGGTTTTTAGTGAAACAGATCTCAATGAACGCCCCTTCCTGGTTTTCTGGGAAGTGACGCGCGCTTGCGCGCTTGCGTGCAGACATTGCCGCGCCGTAGCCCAGCCGCGTCCCCACCCGGATGAATTGACCCATGAGGAGGCATTGCGCCTGATTGACCAGTTGGCGGAACTGCGGCCTCCCATGCTGGTGCTGACGGGCGGCGACCCGGTCATGAGGCCGGATATTCTGGAATTGATCCGTGCGGCTTCCGGCAAGGGGCTGCATGTGGCATTGAGCCCTGCTGCTACCGCCCGGCTGCTGCACACGGATTTCCGTGCGTTGAAAGAAGCCGGAGTCCAGAGCATGTCGTTGAGCCTGGACGGCGCGCATGAGAGTACCCATGACGCTTTCCGCGGCGTTCCCCACACATATGAACGGACTCTCCGGGCTGCGGAAATGGCGAAGGAAGCCGGCATGCACTTGCAAATCAACACCACCATCACCAGGAGCACGCTGGGAGAATTTGACGACTTTGTGGAGCTGATGAATAAGATGAAACCGGGCATGTGGAGCGTGTTTCTTCTGGTGCCCACAGGCCGCGCCGCCATGGATGAAATGCCTGCCGCGGAAGAAGTGGAAGCCGTCTGGAAAAAACTGAGCAGGATAAGCCGCGAGGTATCCTTCGGCGTTAAAACTACGGAAGGGCACCATTACCGCCGCGTGGCGCTTCAGGAAGCCCGCGCCCAGGGCAGCAAGCCTGCCCGCCGCGCCATCCCCACCCGGGACGGCAAAGGCATTATGTTTATTTCCCATACCGGGGAAATCCAGCCCTCCGGTTTTTTGCCCATGACGGCAGGGAACGTCCGGACGGATGACCCTGGAGAAATCTACCGTACACACCCTCTTTTCCTCAAGCTCCGGGATGACAATGCGTTGCAGGGCAAATGCGGACGGTGTGAGTACCGTTCCATCTGCGGAGGGTCCCGGTCCCGCGCCTATGCCGTTTACGGAGACATGATGGCGGAAGACAACCTTTGCCCTTATCAGCCCAGGCTTTCACAACACCATGATTAATATTACCAGACTTTGGACAGGGGCGGAACAGCCCGCGGACCATTTGAGATACGGACAGGGCCACGGGCACGGCCGTTTTGCAGGGGGCGCCGTGGATTCCTGTACGCCGGCTTCGTCCCGCGTGCGCAAGCCCATTGTGGTCTGGAACATTACGCGCACCTGCAATCTCAAATGCGTACACTGTTATGCGGATGCCTCAGCCCGGAAATTTGAGGGGGAGCTGGATTGGGACCAGTGCTGCGCGGTCATTGATGATTTGGCGGGCTACAAGGTGAACGCCCTCCTTTTTTCCGGAGGGGAGCCGCTGGTGCATCCACGCTTTATGGAACTGCTGGAACGTGCCACCGGGAAAGGGCTGAAGGTGACCATTTCCACAAACGGCACCCGCATCACGCCGGAGGCCGCAGCGCGGTTCAAGGAACTGGGCGTGGCGTACGTAGGCATTTCCCTGGACGGCATAGGCGCCGTTCATGACAAATTCCGCGGCGTGGAAGGTTCTTTTGAACAGGCGGTGCGCGGGTTCAGGCTTTGCAGTGAAGTGGGGCAGAAGACGGGCCTGCGCCTGACGCTGACCCGCAACAATGTGCAGTGCATGGGCCGGATTTTGGACTTTATTGACGCCAACGACATCCAGCGCGTCTGTTTTTACCATCTGGTTCCCACTGGCCGCGGCGTGGAAGTGCAAACCCTGACCCAGGAAGAAGCGCGGAATGCCATGGATACGCTGATTGCCCGTGTGGAGGAATGGAAAGCGGAGGGAAAAAACCGTGAAGTGCTGACTGTGACTCAGCCTGCGGACGGCATTTACCTGCTTCTGCGCCAGCTCCGGGAAGGCTCCCCTCTGGCGAAGGAAACCCTTGGCCTGCTCCAGTGGAATGGCGGCGGCGCGAACAGTTCCGGCCGGGGCATCGCCAACATTGACACGCAGGGAGCCGTGCATCCGGACCAGTTCTGGCAATCCGTTACTCTGGGCAATGTGAAGAATGACCGGTTTTCCGATTTATGGGACGCCAGGGCCGGAGCCGCGGTGGAGATGCTGCCTGAGCTGCGCGGCTCTGACGACCCTCTGGAACGGCAGAAAAAGATTGAAGGCCGTTGCGGCCGCTGCGTTCACTTCGCCCTGTGCGGCGGAGGCTTCCGCACCCGTGCCGCGTTTGCCAATGGGCACTGGTACGGATCAGATCCCGGCTGCTATCTGACGGAAGAGGAAATTTCCACCCCCCTGCCGGAAATCAGGTAATCATGCGCCCGGCTTCATTTGCCGGAAAACGGTTGGTTCCGGGAAAAGGCCATTGGCGGAATTACCGTTTCATTCCATCGTAGGAGCGTCCCGCGCGCAGGTAAAACGCCCCTGCCTTTGCAGCTGATTTGCCGGGGACAGGGAGTTTTATGCCGGGAAAAAACACGGGAGCGCGCTTCGGCGGGGAATGGGACGGATTTGGCCATACGTCTGGTTTTCCCTGCTTTACAAGGCAGGCGGCATGGCATAGCATGCCCCGCATGATGAATCGGGAATTGAGACCGGAAACCCTGTGCGTGCAGGCGGGCTGGGCGCCTAAAAAGGGCGAACCCCGCGTATTGCCCATTTACCAGAGCACGACGTTCAAGTATGAGACCAGCGAACAAATGGCAAAATTGTTTGATCTGGAAGAATCCGGCTTCTTTTATACACGCCTCCAGAACCCCACCAACGAGGCGGTTGCCAGAAAAATCGCTGAACTGGAAGGCGGTGTGGCCGCCATTCTGACGTCTTCCGGCCAGGCGGCTTCCTTCTTTGCCGTTTTCAATATTTGCGAGGCTGGAGATCATATCGTCAGCGCTGCGGCCATTTACGGAGGCACATACAACCTCTTTGCCGTCACCTTCCGGAAAATGGGCATTGAAGTTACTTTCGTGGACCAGGACGCCCCGGCGGAGGAAATCGCCAAAGCGTTCCGTCCCAATACGAAGGCTTTCTTTGCGGAGACTATTTCCAATCCTACGCTTTGCGTGCTGGATATCCGTAAAATGGCGGACATTGCCCATGCGCACGGCGTTCCCCTCATTGTGGACAATACCTTTGCCACTCCCATTAATTGCCGTCCGTTTGAATGGGGCGCGGATATCGTCACCCACTCCACCACCAAGTACATGGACGGCCATGCCGCCGCCGTAGGCGGCGTGATTGTGGACAGCGGCAACTTTGACTGGGAGGCGCACAGGGATCAATTCCCGGGGTTGACGGAACCGGACCCCTCCTACCACGGTCTCTCCTACAGCAAAAGCTTCGGCAAGGGCGCCTACATCACCAAGGCGACTGTCCAGCTCATGCGCGACCTGGGTTCCATCCAGTCCCCGCAGAACGCCTTTTTGCTCAACCTGGGCCTGGAAACCCTCCACCTGCGCGTGCCGCGGCATTGTGAAAACGCGCAAAAAGTGGCGGAATTCCTGCAAGGGCAGGAAGATGTTGCCTGGATCAATTATCCGGGGCTTTCTTCCAATGAGTATTATGAACTGGCGCAGAAGCAATTCCGCGGCGGCCAATCCTGCGGCGTAGTAACCTTCGGCATCAAGGGAGGCCGTGAGCGTTCCATCAAGTTTATGGACAGTCTGAAACTGGCCGCTATCGTGACCCATGTAGCAGATTCCCGCACCTGCGTTCTCCATCCCGCCAGCCATACGCACCGTCAGTTGACGGATGAACAGCTCATGGAGGCGGGCGTACGGCCTGACCTCATCCGGTTTTCCGTAGGGACGGAAGCTGCGGAAGACATTATTGCGGATCTCAAACAGGCTTTGGAAGTTATTCGTTAAAGTTTCTTCTTGGAGAGAGCCGCCTCACTGTTGCTGAGGCGGCTTTTTTCATCATCAGGGATTGGATAAAAGGAACAGCGGATTGTTAATCCGTTGTCAACATAAAAAATTGAAAGAGCGGTATTCCGGCAGGGGACTTCTTTTTTGAGGTAAGTGTCTTATAGAGACCACTCCTTGCGTTTCTTGCATTTTAACAGCTGTATATCATTTCATAAATCATTGATTATTATCAATCAATAAGATATTGCGAACTATTCTTGAAGGAAATAGTTTCAGGTTTTCCCTCCTGATATTGCGCAAAGAAAAAGAGCGGATTAACAATCCTCTAACTAACGCAAAGCGTTATGAGAGTCTATCATTATATTTTGTCAGCCAGTTGCGCATGTATGATGTCCGTCCAGGCGGCTACGGTTATTGCCGAGCTTCCTGAATCGCAAAGCGTAACACAGACGGACACTATGGCGAGAACATCAGGGCAAGAGCTTCTGAACAAAGTAAAGGACCTGCAAAATGGAATATATGCCGGCGGCAATAACAATTCCATTTCAAATTGGGGGATAAATAATGAAGGCGCTTGGGTGAATGAGGACAATGCAGGAACCATTACATTATGCGGACGTGCCGGAGTTAGCGGGGATTCCTTCGCCATGGTTCTTGGAGGGCCGCAGCAGGGTGATTCCGTTTCTTCCATTACGTTTTCCTGCAATACTCCTTCTTCCGTCATCACCAGTTATTCCATGGTGCTTGCCGTATATGACTCAACCGGCAGTCTGGTTGAGGAGCTCTCCAGGGTACAGGATTTTTCATTTACTTCTACATCGGAAACAACAACAGTTTCCCTGGATATGTCGGATGCTCCCCTTACCTGGGAAGAAGGGTATAAGGTAGTCGCCGGGGTGCGCGGTGGCGCTGGAACCGCTACTTCCGCTTATACAATTACCGGTATACAGGTTTCCTATGAAACGGTGCCCGAGCCTGCCGCCGCGTCTTTGGGCCTGCTGGGTCTGGGAGCTGTGCTGTTGCGCCGCAGACGCTCATAGTAAATACCTTCGTTATTCGGGAGGCAGCTGAAAAGCTGCCTCTTTTTTATTTTCAGCACGAGAATAATTTTTGGCTGGCTGCGAAAGAAAAGGGATTAATGGCGCTCTAATCCCTCAGTGATTGTTCGAAAGCCCGGTACTGCACGGCTTCGTACAAATGTGCATCCTGAATATCGGAAGTTCCTTCCAAATCCGCGATGGTCCGGGCCACCTTGAGAATGCGGTCATAGGCTCTGGCGGAAAGGGCCAGCTCTTCCACGGCGCGGAGCAGGATGGACCGTCCTTCCGGCTGCAGGCGGCAATATTTCTGGAGCGCTTTTCCGGAAAGGGCCGCATTATTGCGGAAAGGCGTTCCTGCGTATCTGCTGGCCTGGAGCCGCCGTGCGGCCGCCACGCGTTCCCGGATACTGGCGGAACATTCTCCGGCAGGCGCGGAGGCCAGAATAGAGGGATCCACGGCGGGAACTTCCATCAGCAGGTCAAACCGGTCCAGCAGCGGGCCTGAAATCTTGCGGCGGTAGCGCGCGATTTGCGCCGGGGGGCAGGTGCAGGCCCGTCTCCTGTCTCCCAGATAACCGCAGGGACACGGGTTCATGGCGGCAGCCAACATGAAACGGCACGGGAATGTCATGGTGCCGGAAGCGCGGGAAATGACTACCTGGCCGGTTTCCAGCGGCTGCCGCAGGGTTTCCAGAGCGGAGCGGCGGAATTCCGGCAATTCATCCAGAAAGAGAACGCCGTTGTGGGCCAGGGATACTTCTCCCGGCGTGATGTTTGCTCCTCCCCCCATCAGTCCGACATCGGAAATGGTGTGGTGGGGCGCCCGGAACGGACGCTGATCCACCAGGCCGTTCCCCCGTTTCAACAGGCCGCATACGGAATGGATTTTGCTGGTTTCCAACGCTTCCTCCGGACTCAGCGGCGGAAGAATGGTCGGGAGCCTTTGCGCCAGCATGGATTTGCCGGACCCCGGAGAGCCGCAAAGCAGGATATTATGGCCTCCTGCCGCCGCAATCTCCATGGCGCGGCGTGCATAAGGCTGCCCCTTGATTTCGTCAAAATCCACAGCGGCGTCTTTGTCCTGGGAAGCGCGCACCTCTTGCCCTGAACCCGTAAATGGAGGCGGCAGGGCTTCGGAAGTAAGCAGATGCCATGCTTCCCTCAGGGAAGAAACGGGATAAATCTCCACGCCCTGCACGGGCAGCCCTTCACAGGCGTTGGCGCGCGGCAGCATGATGCGTCTCCTGCCCATGCGCCGCGCTTCCATGATTTGCGGCAGAATGCCTTGCACGGGGCGGACGGTTCCGTCCAGGGCCAGTTCTCCTACAATGCACCAGTCAGAAGCGTCCATCTCCTTTTCCGCCGCTCCCGCAACCATTCCCAGGGCGATGGGAAGGTCAAATCCGGGGCCTTGCTTCCTTAAATCCGCCGGGGCCAGATTGACGACGAAGACGCCCTGCTGAAAAGGAAGTCCGCTGTTTTGTATGGCCGTGTCCACGCGCTGCCCGCTTTCTTTCACGGCTGCATCCGGAAGGCCGACAATAAAGGTGCGTTTTTCCGCCATGGGGCGGAAATCCACTTCCACCTCCACTTCTACCCCATCTACGCCCAGGACGGTGGAGGAATACAGTCGCGTCATCATTCGTCCATGCTAGGGAATGGATGACAGAAAAGGAAGGAAAATAACGAAAAATATAAAAATATCTAACAAATAGTTCAGCGGCGGGAAGCGCGCCGGAGAATTTCCCGTTCCTCCTCCGTCAGGCTGGACAGGCCGGACCTGGATATTTTTTCCATGATTTCATCCACTTCTTTTTCAGAGGGGCTGGCCTGCGCCGGGCGGCGGCCGGAAAGCTCAGGGGAATAGTGGAAAGAAGAGGCCGCCCTCCGTCTGGAAGAAGACAGCTTTTCCTTCCATAGAATCAGCAATGTCAGGATAAATCCGGCGAACATGCCGCCCAGGTGGCCGGCTTCCCCGCCCGCATTGTTCCATTGGAAAATAATGACGGCTGCGGCAATGCCGAGAACGGCCAGGGCAAACTGGCGCACGCTCAGATTAACCGGGGGAAACAGAAGCTGTACCCGGGCATGGGGAAAGAGCACCGCGCATGCGGCCATGATGCCATAAATGGAACCGGAGGCCCCCACCATGGGAATGAAGCGCCATTCCGGATCAAAGAATCCCATGTACCCCAGCAGGGAGGAAAACAGAGCCGCCGCCACGCCGCAAAACAGGTAATACAGCAGGAAACGCCCATGGCCGAAACGCTCCTCTACAACCGGGCCGAAAAACCACAGGGCAATCATGTTGAACATGATGTGCCCCAGATTGGCGTGAAGAAACTGGTAGGTGAACAACCGCCACAATTCCCCCTCGTGAAAACACGTATATTCGCTGTAAGCCCCGTAAAGCTGGATCAAGTCCAAATGAACGGGCGGGTAAATATTCCTTGGGATGTCCACCTGGAAGAAGAACCCCAGGATAAAGACAACTACATTGAGCAGAATCAGCCAGTGCACCATGACGGCGCTGCGCTGGTCAAACAGACGCTCCCGTACCGTATCTCCCCAGTTCTCTTTCTCCGCTCGCATATAAGGCCGCATGTAATCGCGTTCAGAGCCTTTTGACAAGGAAAATAGCTGTTCCGTTCAAGGCAGGACGACTGGCGTCCCGCATTATTTCCAGAGTGCGGCAGGCAGCAGATCCGGCGGCAGGTCCGCTCCGTGCACGAGATGCCCGGCAAGCTGGGCGGCGGACCATGGGGACGTGGTCACCCCCTTGCTGCCGAGCCCGGAGAAGACGAACTGGCCGTCCAGCCCGGGAATGGGGCCGGCGACCGGCTGGCTGCGGCGGATGATGGGGCGGACGGCGGCTCGGGCGCGGATGACGTCCATGTTCCCTGAATAGCGTTTAACCAGATCCAGCATCAATTCCTGGACGGCGGGGGCTTCCGGAATGCCGGGCGCATCCCACGCCCACGCGTAAGTGGCCCCGAAGCGCCAGAAAGAACCGTTATGAACCAGCCAGTGCCCGAAATGCAGGACGCCGGCATGCCAGTCCAGCTCTTTCAAATCCAAATCCAGAATAGTTCCTTTGGAGGGGCGCCCCTTCAGCGGAGACATGTCCGGATGGAGTCCGGCTTCCCAGCCGGTACACCAGACGATGTGGGAAAACGTGCGGCCGTTCCAGCGGAAAAGGCCGTCTGCGTCCGGCCGGATATCTGCGGGGGACACATCCGCTTCCACAAAACGGCCCTGTTCCATAAAGAACCGCCGCATGGCGGTAACCATGTTCTCCACGTGCAGCACGGCGGAGCCTCGCGTATAAGCGGCTTTCCCGCGCCCTTCCCAGTGTTCCGGCCATGGAAAAAGAGGCCCGGCATAGGCGCAGGATTCCTGAGCCGTCTGGCGTTCCTGCCAGATTTCAAACTGGTCCTCCGTCTCCACTTCACGGAAAATCGGAGTTTTCTGCCACCAGGACCCGCCCAATTCCCGTTCCGTCTCCGGGTAAAAGGCTTCTGCCGCCGCCAGGCATTCTTCCTGCCGCCATCCGGGCCGGAAGGCGCGGCCCGTCAGGGGGTTCACCAATCCGGCCGCCACCCGGGAGGCCGTTTCCGCCACGGGGCGGTCTGCGACCGTGAAATCCGCGCCGAGGCGTTTCAATTCCCACGCCAGACAGCTTCCGGCAATTCCCTGGCCAATGATAAGGATGTTCATGATAGATGGATGAAGAACCGGAAAATCCCGGAAATGAGAGAGGAAAACGGAGGGAAGGGGACATCCCTTCCCTCCGAAGGCAAGGAATGCCGCAGGGGAAGGGGCCTGCGGCACCGGAAGAATGGGGGCTCTGCTTACAGGGCGGCGATAATGGCGTCGCCCATTTCCGCCGTGTTCACGCGGATTTCTCCGGGCGCTCCCGTAGCCAGGTCGCCCGTGCGGAAGCCCTGGTCAATGACGCGGCGGACGGCGGCGTCAATGGCGTCTGCCGCGGCTTTTTCTCCCAGAGAGTAGCGCAACAGCATGGAAAGGGAAAGAATCTGGGCGATCGGGTTTGCAATGCCCTTGCCGGCAATGTCCGGGGCGGAGCCTCCGGAGGGTTCGTAAAGGCCGAAGAACAGGCCGTTGTCCTGCGCGCCCTGGCACAGGCTGGCGCTGGGAAGCATGCCCAGGGAACCGCAAATCATGGCCATTTCATCGGAAAGAATGTCGCCGAACAGGTTTTCCGTCACCAGCACGTCGAACTGGCGGGGATTGCGCACCAGCTGCATGGCGGCATTGTCCACGTACATATGCAGCAGTTCCACGTCGGGATAATCCTTGGAAACTTCAATCATCGTCTCGCGCCACAGCAGGGAATTGGTCAGCACATTGGCCTTGTCCACGCTGGTGACGCGCTTGCGGCGGCCGCGCGCGGCCTCGAACGCCACTTTGGCGATGCGCACCATCTCGCTTTTACGGTAGCGCATGGTATCCACGACGACTTCGTCGTCTCCTTCCTGTTCGCGGAAACGGGGCTGGCCGAAATACAGGCCTCCAGTCAATTCCCGGACGCATAAAATGTCGAATCCGCCTTCAATCAGTTCATTCTTGATGGGGGAGGCATGGGTCAGGGCCGGAAGGCATACGCCCGGACGCAGGTTGGCATACAAGCCGAAATGTTTTCTCAGAGGCAGCAGGGCTCCGCGTTCCGGTTGTTCATTGGCGGGAAGATGCTCCCATTTGGGACCGCCCACGGAGCCGAACAGAACGGCATCCGCCTCTTCGCAGGCGCGAATGGTTTCTTCGGGAAGGGCCTTGCCGCAGTGGTCAATGCCCGCACCCCCCACAAAAGCCTCCTTGCGGCTTACAGTGAAGCCGAACTTGCCGCTTACGGCATCCAGAACCTTCAGGGCCTCTGCCATAACCTCGGGCCCAATGCCGTCGCCGGCCAGGACAGCAATATGATGGTGATGTTCACTCATGTCGCTGAAAGTCTGGTCATTCTCCCTTCAAAGGTCAAGAAAACACCGTTGCCATGACCGCGCCGCGGAAATCTTTTTGCGTCAAAAAGCCTGCAAGAGTAAAAAAGTACTTGCCAAACGCCTGCGCCTCCAGTAAAAACCCTTCCGCGTTCCATGGAATGCAAACTCCCCTGTAGCTCAGCGGTAGAGCGGGTGACTGTTAATCACTAGGTCGTTGGTTCGAGCCCAACCGGGGGAGCCACTAATTTTCTAAGCCCTGTAATTTTAATGGATTACAGGGCTTCTTTTTTGCCTGTTTTGAGGCTGGAAGTGTAAAAAACCACGGAAAAACAGCCATAAATGCTGGCCGTATATCATTTTTTGATTCCGTTTTGGCGTAACATTGGCGTTTCAGAGAAAATCATGAAACGCCTGAAGCGCTAATCTGGCGGCATGTTTAAGGAGTGCGCCGGAGATTCATGTTCTGTTGGGATCCCGGGTTGTAACAAGGAAAAGGGGGGCTTTTCCCGGCCACGATCATTTTAAGCGGATTATCGTTTCTGCGTCTCCTATTCCGGGACCGTGTATGCCGCCGCAGCTTTGTGCATTCTGAACATGGCGGGGATGCCGTGGAGAGGGAAAGAAGGTCATGACGCCATAGGCAAGGCGTTTCGGTAATGGCGTTACTCGCTAAAAAGCGCGGGTATTTTGAGAAGAAGAGCGATGACAATAAAATTACTGAAATAATTGCAGTAAAAACATTGACCTGCCGCAATAATTCAGTAGGTTGGTATTGCTGACGGAAAATAGCGGACGATAAGATGCTGCGCGTTTGAAAACATGAAAAAACATGATGTTGCTTATTTATGCAGGAATAAAAGCGCTGCAATCCTGTTTGAAAGAACAGGGGATATCCCTATGAACTGCAGGCTTCAAGAGCGGTTTCAGGGAAAATGCATGGCTTCCGGCGACCGTATCCGGGGCGGCGTGTTCTCATCCGGCAGGGAGCTGGCGGCGGATGGCGGAAACCAGGCTTTGGAAAAATTGTGAAAACATATCTGGATAAAAATGTTTATGAGGCGGCTTTAGAACGCATTGCCTATTGTTTCCGGGAGTTTGACAATGTCCTGGTGTCCTTTTCGGGCGGCAAGGACAGCGGCGTCATGCTTAATCTCTGCTATCGTTACGCCGCCGAACAAGGCCTGCTGGACAAACTGTCCATGTACCACCTTGATTATGAGGCCCAATACCAGATGACGACCGAGTATGTGACCAGAACATTTCTGGAGCAATTCCCCGGCATCCGTAAAATGTGGTATTGTGTGCCGATCAGGGCCCAGTCCGCATGCTCCCTGGGGGAACCCTATTGGACGCCGTGGAGCGCCGCCCAAAAAAAACTGTGGGTGCGGCCCATGCCGGAGAATCCCTATGTAGTCAACGAAAAGAATCTGGACGTTCCGTTCCGGCACGGCATGGTGGACTATGAATTCCAGGATAAGCTTTCACGCCATTTTGCCAAAAAACACGGAAGCACTGCCGTCATGGTAGGGCTGCGGGCGGATGAAAGCCTCAACAGATACGCCGCCGTTGCCCGCGGCAATAAGAGGACGTCTTATGAGGGAAGGAAGTGGATTACACGGGCTGACGCCATGACCGTCAGCGCCTACCCTCTTTATGACTGGCGCGTCAGTGACGTCTGGACGGCCAACGCCCGCTTTGGTTTTGACTACAACCGCCTTTATGACCTCCTGTACCAGGCAGGCCTCACGATCGGGCAGATGCGGGTGGCGAGCCCGTTCAATGACTGCGCCCAGGAAAGCCTGAAGCTTTACAAAGTTATTGATCCTGCCAACTGGGCGCGCATGGTCGGCCGCGTCAACGGCGTCAATTTTACGGGTTTGTACGGAGGCACGACGGCCATGGGCTGGAAAACCATCAAACTGCCGCCCGGCCATACCTGGAAGTCCTATTATGAATTCCTGCTTTCTACAATGAACAGGAAAACGGCGGAACACTACAACAACATTTTGGAAAGGTCCAAAAAGTACTGGATGAAAGGGGGCACCGTCGATCCCGGAACTGCCGATGAAGTGCTGGCCGCCTATCCGCTGGCGACCGTGACGGGAAAGTCGGGCCGTTACGTCGACCGCGACGTCGTCCGGTTCATGGGCTACCCTGACGACATGCCGGTCAGCAATTTCCGGCAGGTGCCTTCCTACAAGCGTATGTGCATCTGCATCATGAAGAACGACTACTTTTGCAAGTACGCCGGGTTCGGCCCAACCAAGGGAGCGATTGCCCGGCGCCGGGCCGCCGTCAATAAATATCGCAACATTTTATGAAAAGCTCCTATCAATCCCCCGTTTACCAAATCCGGCGCGTTCCTCTGGACCAGATACGTTCCAACGCTTACAATCCGAACAGCGTGGCGCCCCCCGAAATGAAGCTGCTCTACCAGAGCATCAAGGAGGACGGCTATACGATGCCCATTGTCTGCTATAAGCTGGAGGACGGGACCTATGAAATCGTGGACGGTTTCCACCGCTGCCAGATTATGAAAACCTACCGCGATATTTACGAACGGGAGGGCGGCATGATGCCGGTGGCCGTAATCGACAAGCCTCTTGGAAACCGCATGGCTTCCACCATCAGGCACAACCGTGCCCGGGGATCTCATAATATCGCCCTCATGACCAGTATTATCCAGGAGTTGACGGAGGCGGGCATGTCAGATGCGTGGATACTTAAAAACCTGGGAATGGACGCGGAAGAATTGCTGCGCCTCAAGCAGCTCAGCGGGATTGCCTCCCTGTTCCGGGAGGGGGAATTCAGCCAGGCATGGGAATCGAAATAATATCGCCCCGGAATCCATGAATCAATATGTCGCTCAACTTCTGGAAGCCGTTCAGAAGAAAACGGGCTGTGACACGAGCGGAGCCGTGCGCTGGCTGGCGAAGCAGGCCGGAGTATCGGAAAGAACGGCGTGGTACTGGAAACAGCAGGAGAAATTGAGAAAGGCAACGGAAAAGAATCTCGGCAGAATAGCAGAAGAATTGAAGAAATGAGTAAGATGATTCATCCCATGCCGTTGAATGCTGCAGGGCGTCCGGTTCTCCTTGCTGAACTTGCAGTCCATTCCCCATGGCCGCATGGTTGATTGCCTGTGGATGCCGGAGAGGTTTCCCTTCGTTCCCGGCCGCATGAACAGTGCGGGAACAGTTCCTCTAAAGAATAGTTGCGGCCTGATATTTTTTAGATTATATCATTTTTCATGAAATGGCTTTTGGTTTTCCTGATAAGTCCCTGCATGGTTTTTGCCGAAAGTATGAGGGGAGTCGTGATTAACGTGATTGACGGCGACACGGTCATCCTTCTGGAAAAGACGCCTGAACAAATGCGTACGCATCGGATACGGCTTGAGGGAATTGATACGCCGGAAAGGGGGCAGGACGGGTATGAAGGCGCCAAGGAATACCTGGAAAAGCTGATTTGGGGAGAGACGGTTACAGTCCGGTATACCGGGAATGACAGGTACGGCCGTATTTTAGGGGAAATATGGCATGGAAAAATGTTCGTCAACGAAGAGATGGTAAAGGAAGGATGGGCGTGGATTTATAAAAATTTTTCCGCCAGCCGGAAGCTCGTTTCTCTTGAAAGGGATGCCAGAAAGGCCCAAAAAGGCATCTGGTCTGACCCGAATCCCATATCTCCGTGGGAATGGAAAGCAGCAAAAAGAAAGGAAAAATCTGACAGAAAAAACACCGGGGAAATTTCTTATTAAGCCGTTTTCCGTGAAAACGGTCCCGTTAATAATGCTGCTGAACAGGGAATGTTCAATAAGCAGGAACAACGGGCGTTTTTAACGGCGGGCGTGGTTCAGGAGCGTTTCCGTTGTGTCCCGCCCGTCTGCGCCGGTTCAAAGATGGCGGGAAGGGGAGTGTTTGCCCCGGAGCCTTGCCGGAGCCATGTTTCAGGGTTGGCGCGGTAAGGCAGGAGATAGTCCACAGCTTTCTGGATGGAAGCACCGGCGGGCGTTTTCCGGTAACGGTAGTTTTTGTCGCCCATGCGTTCTGCAAGATGCACCAGGTATCCCCGTGCTAAAACCTCCGGAATGCCATTACCTGCTATTCAAGCAGGAATCTTTTTCCGGGATAACCGGGAAATGGAGCCATGCCCTGATTTCTTTGCAGAGCCGTTTCCGGCCGCTTTCCCGGTTATCCGGAGGTGTGGCCTGCGGATAGGGATTCCGCATCAGGCCAGATGCATGCCGCCGGTAACGCCAAAGACCTCCGCAGTAATGAAGCTGGATTCCTGGGAGGCGAGAAAGACGTACAGTCCGGAGAGCTCTACAGGCTGGCCTGCCCTTCTGAGGGGCGTTTTCCGTCCGAATTCCGGCAGGTCTTTCTGCAGCTGGCCTCCGGTTACTTGCAAAGCTGTCCAGATGGGGCCGGGAGCCACCACATTGACCCGGATGCCTTTGGGAGCGACCTGCTTGGCCAGGGCGCGGCTGAACGCGATGATAGCCGCTTTCGTGGAGGCATAGTCCACCAGGTTCTTGCCGGGCTGGTAGGCCTGGATGGATGAGCAGGTAATGATGCTCGTCCCCGGCTTGAGATGCGGAAGGGCTTCCCTGGCAATCCAGAACAGAGAGAACACATTTACTTCAAATGTCTTGGTTAATTGTTCCGTGGTAATGTCACGAATATCTTCCACCGCCACTTGCTTGCCTGCTGCCAGGGCCATGATGTCCAGCCCGCCAAGTTTTTCCAGGGCATCCCTGACGAGTTTTTTACAAAAGGCTTCATCGCTGAGGTCTCCCGGCAGCAGGACGGCCTTCCGGCCCTCCTTTCTGATGAGTTCCGCCACTTCTTCGGCATCGCTTTGTTCTTCAGGAAGATAGTTCAAGGCTACGTCGGCTCCTTCGCGTGCGTAGGCAATAGCCGCCGCCCGGCCTATACCCGAATCTCCCCCTGTGACCAGGGCTTTTCGGCCACGGAGCCTGTTGCAGCCATGGTAGCTCTGTTCCCCGGAATCCGGCACGGGTTTCATTTCGGATTGCAGGCCGGGGGCTTTCTGCTGTTGTTGTTCATATCCTTCCTGGCGGAATTCGCCGCGCGGGTCCTGTATTTTATTAATGTCTTCTGTGTTCATTTTATCATCAGTTATATTTTGGGACGGAGTTGACGGAAGGGGAAAAGCGCTGCCATGCGGGAAATGACCGGCAGCATTTTTTCCCGGCATTCTTCATTTCCTATCCGTGATGACCTGGATTCGAACGGCCTGTTCAGGGGAAGACATGTTTTTATTTCAATATGTCATTGATATTTATTTATATAGGAATTTTATGCATGTTGTTTTTATAGACCGGAGAAAGATGTTTGATTTTCAGATTTTTTGAATCTGGTTGAATTTCCCAATCCGCCTTAAAGAAAAACATCCTTGGGATGCTTGATAATTTTCGAATAATTAAATTTCTTTTTAAAAGCGGAAAAACGGAATGAAAGAAAACGGAATCAGTTTTCCTCCTGTTCCAGTTTCACTTTCCTGGCCAGGATTTTTTTCATGACGGCACGGCGATCTCTTTCCGGTATTTCAACGGGATTGCCGCGATAGTCGCCGGTCATGGCGGCCAGGGCCCCTCCTACATGGCGCATATTGAAAATCGGCAGTTTCCAGGTGGAAGGCTTTTCCGGATCGGGAACGTAGGCAAAGTCGGAAGCGGGATGTTCCTCTCCGTCCACTTTTTTCATTTTGGATTCATGGTTGCGGTCCATGAGTAATGGACAACCGCCTTTGCCGGCCATGGTGGAAAAGCCCCGGGATAAGACACGGAAATCCGCCCGTCCAGCAGTAATCAATCTGGGAAGGCATTTTATTTCTGGTTGATTTCTTTTTCCCGCAGAGCGTGCCGGCGCCCCCCATTTTCCGCTTCCGCGTTTTACCCTTTACAAGAGGGCTGTGATAGATAAGCATATTTTCATTAATTTATAATTATTCTTATTTATGGAAAATACATATCATCATACCCGGCTCCCGGAAGGGCGCATTCCCGCCCTGCGCGTGGAACCCATGCCTGCGGACACCAATCAAAGCGGGGAAGTATTCGGCGGCTGGGTGATGAGCCAGGTGGACCTGGCGGGAGCCAATACCGCTATGCGTTATGCGTTAAGCCGCTATATCGTGACGCGTGCGGTAAGCAGCCTGACGTTTGAAGCTCCCGTGCTGGTGGGCGACGTCGTTTCCTTTTATGCGGAGATTATCAGGGTGGGCCGCACTTCCATTACCGTGAAGGTGGAGGTGTACGCGGAACGCCTGACGAAGCTCTGCAATAACATTGCCAAGATTACAGAGGCGGAGCTGGTTTATGTAGCCCTGGGGGAGGATAAGAAACCGATTACTCTGGAAGAGTCCCGCGCCCGGTTTGCGCAGTGCTGTTCCCTTGAGGCGGAAGGCCCCTCTTCCTGTTCCTGAACAGGGGCGGAGGTTTTCCCCTTCAGGCTGCTTTTCTGCGTTTGCGGGTGATTCCCTTGTCTTTGTCCACCAGGGCGAAGATGAAGGAGCTGGCCGCGGCAATGGCGCCGATGGTGGCGAAAGTGGCATGAAAGGCGGCTTCCACAGCTTTCCCGGAGGTAGCCGCATGGCCGCCGAAACTGTCCAGCAGCAGGGAAGCCACGGCAATACTGACAGCAATGGAGAGCTGCATGATTGTGGAAAGCAGGGAGTTTCCGCTGCTGGCGTCTGCATTGGGAAGGTCAATCAGCGTCAGAGTGTTCATGCAGGTGAACTGAATGGAGTTGGCCCCGCCCAGCATTGCGAGCATGCCCAGAAGAATGAGCTCATGGGTTTCGGGGCCTGCAAAATGGAAGGAGGCCAGCAGAACGCCTATGGTAAAGGTATTGACGACCATGATGTTCCGGTAACCAAATTTCCCGAGCAGACGCGGCGCAACCGTTTTTGCCAGTAAATTGCTCAGGGCCAGCGGAATCAGGGACAGGCCGGATTGAAGGGCGGAATAACCGAGCACCACCTGAAAGAAAAGCGGGATCAGATACGGCAGACAGCTTCCGCCCAGGCGGCAGACGATGTTGCCGGCGATTCCGATGGCAAAGTTTCTGATGCGGAACAGAGCCGGGCTGAAGATGGGGGCTTTTGAACGGAACGCCAGCGTCCAGTACAGAAGCTGGAGAATGCCTCCGGCTGACGTGAGGATGGCCATGCGCGTCTTATCGGTTACGCCTCCCGCGGAGGAGAGGCCCATTGTAGCCAGCACGGCGGAGGAGGAGAAGAGGAAGAACCCCCGCCAGTCGAATTTTTGTTCCCGAACCGCTTTCAGGTCCGGCATCAGCTTCCGGGTGGCCCACAGGCCCGCCATGCCAACCGGGATGTTGATCAGGAATATCCAGTGCCAGGAAGCGTACTGCGCGATGATGCCGCCCAGCACCGGCCCCAGAAGGGGACCCAGCAGCGCAGGAATCGTCACAATGTTCAGGACATTGACGAACATGGAACGGGGATAGGAGCGCAGGACGACAAGGCGCCCGACGGGCATCAGGAAGGCGCCTCCTATTCCCTGGATGACGCGGCATGCCGTCATCATGGGAATGGAGGTGGAAAGGGCGCACAGGAGGGACCCCGCAGAAAAAACAGAGATGGCCAGCAGGAAAGTACGGCGGGAGCCCAGCTTGTCGGAGATCCATCCGGAGGCCGGTATCAGGACGCAGACGGTGAGCGTATAGGCCGTTACCAGGGAGTGGAGTTGCAGCGGATGGCTGTTGAAGCTGCGGGCAATGGTGGGAATGGCCGTGTTCAGGATGGTGGCATCCAGCATCTGCATAAAGAATGCCGATGCCACAAGAAAGGGCAGGTAGCGCAGAGCTTTGAAGGATGTCGGCAGTTTTTCCATGAAAGACCGCCGGCAGTATCCGGCCTGGCTCCATCCGGGGCAAGGCAGATGTTTGTTCCGCTTTACGCCCCGGGTTCCGGGGGGCGTCGCTTCAGCACGCGTTTGGAGAGCCATGCGCGCACGGGCTCGTCATAAAGCTTCAGGCACCCGCAGGCTACGGCAATGCAGAGGAGTAAGACGCCAGCCGCCACGGGGAGCGCACGGGAAAGAGGGACTTCCGCGTCGTGAACCCAGGCCAGGTAGAGATATACGATAGGATAGTGGGTGATATAAAGGGGATAGGAGATGTTTCCCAAAAACCGGCTGGCTCGGGCGGAAATGTCTCCGGGGATGTCGCTGGCCCCGAGGAAGATTACCGCGGGAAAGATGACGATGATGCAGAAGGCGTCATACAGGCCGTTCAGGCGGAAATTTTCCGCGCCTCCTACATGGGGAGCCGCCAGCGCCCCCACCAGAAGCAGGCTGCACCACCAGAAACCATGCCTGATCCGTCCCGGTTTGCACAGGCGGAACAGGAGCAGGCCGCCGAAGAAGGGGAACATGAGCCGTGTGAGCCCCACACGGCACTGTTCCGCATCCAGAGTCCAGCCGCCGATGTTGTTGCCCTGCGTGTAGCACTGGTGAATGAGGGCGCAGCCCGCCAGAAAGACCAGGACCGCCAGCCATCTGCTGGTAAACTTTCTGATGAGCACGGCGTAAAGGATGTTGGCGACGTATTCGAAGAAGAGGGACCAGGCCGGACCGTTCAGCGGGTGCATTTCCGACCATCCGCGCACATCCAGGGAAACGGGAACGGGCAGCAGCGTGAATCCCACGGTCATGACCAGCAGCATTTTCCATACGGGGGTTTGCGCGAGGTTCGGGAAGATTTCAGAACCCTGGAAGTAAAAGAGGATTCCCCCCAACAGCATTCCCATGACCACCATGGGTTGAAGGCGCACCAGCCGCCGCTTGCAGAAGTTCCACAGGGTCATGTTTCCCCAGCGATCGTCATAGGCGTATCCGATGACGAAGCCGGACAGCATGAAGAAGAAGTCCACGGACAGATAACCGTGGTTGATGATCTGGTCCGTATGGAACTGGAGGTCCCTGGCGCTGCCTTCAAACATGTGGAACAGAACCACCATGACAGCGGCCACCCCGCGGAGACCGTCCAGAGCGGCGTAGTGCGGTTTGGAAGCCGGGAAGGAGGCAGGGGACGGAGTGCTCATAGTGTATAATACGGCGGGAAATGGCGGCGCTTGCATAAAAAGACTGCCGCCTTTCCCCGGATTTCTCCTTCTGCCCGGCAGAAGGAGGATGAGAAAGTTCCGTATTTCCGTGAAATACCCGCCGGACACGTTCAGCGTGACTGGAGCGTGACGCAGTTGATCAGAGGTTTGCCTTCCAGAAAATCCCGGATGTTGCGCAGGGTGACTTCCGCAATATTGTGCAGGGCTTCTTTCGTGAAAAAGCCCTGGTGGGAAGTCAGGATAACGTTGTTGAAGGAAAGAAGGCGGGCCAGGGTGTCGTCATCAATGATTTTGTCAGATTTGTCTTCGTAGAAATATTCTCCCTCTTCTTCGTACACGTCCAGTCCGGCAGACCCCACTTTTTTTGATTTCAGGCCGTCAATCAGCATTTCCGTGTTAATCAGCTTGCCGCGTCCCGTGTTGATGATCATCACTCCATCCTTCATTTTTCCGATGGAATCCGTATTGATCAGGTGTTCCGTTTCCGGAGTAAGGGGGCAGTGCAGGGAGATGATATCGGACCGGGCGTACAGATCGTTCAGGGTGGTGTACGTAATGCCGGCTTCTTCCGCAAAGCGCCGGTCAGGGTACGGGTCATAGGCCAGGATGTTCATTCCGAAGCCTTTGAGAATGCGGATGAGGATTCTGGCGATTTTTCCAGTTCCGATGATGCCGGCCGTTTTTCCATTCATGTCAAAGCCCATCAGGCCGTGAAGAGAAAAATTGCCGTCCCTGGTGCGCCAGTAGGCGCGGTGTATTTTGCGGTTCAGGGAAAGCATCAGGGCCACGGCATGTTCCGCTACCGCATAGGGAGAATATTGGGGCACCCGCACGACGGGCAGTCCCGCTTCTTCCGCCGCTTTCAGATCCACATTATTGAATCCGGCGCAACGCAGAGCCAGCAATTTGACGCCGTTTTTCTTCAGGTTCCGTATTACTTCCCGGTTTGCCGTGTCGTTGACGAAAATGCACGCTACGTCCGTACCGTGGGTCAGGGGCACGCTGTCCGGAGTGAGATGCCCCTTGAAGTAACGGATGTCGTAATGAAATTCGCGTTCATTGACAGAATTGAAGGAATCCCGGTCGTAGGGCTTGGCGTCAAAGAACGCAATGCGGCAGGAATGGCCGGTCATAGGAAAGGATAGTGAGGTTATTCCGTAGGCGTTTTTTTCTTTGCGCTTCCCTGGCCGGCGACGGCCGCCATGCGTTTGCGGATTTCTTCCGGGTCCCCAAGAAAGTAGTCTTTTCCCAGGTTCAGGGAGTCGTCAAATTCAAATACATAGGGGGTGGCGGTAGGAAGATTCAGGGAAAGAAGCTGTTCGTCAGGAATGTTTTTCAAATATTTGATCATGCCCCGCAACGTGTTGCCGTGGGCTACGATCAGGATATTGTCCAGCGTCCGGAGAGAAGGAAGAACGGTTCCTTTCCAGTAGGGCATCATGCGGTCAATAGTTTCTTTCAGTGATTCCGTTCGCGGAAGTTCGCTGTCCGGCACTCCCTTGTAGCGGGGATCCCATTTGGGGTTGGAGGGATTGTCCTCCGCCAGGGGAGGAGGCGCCACGTCATAACTGCGCCTCCAGATCAGTACCTGTTCGTCTCCGTATTTTTGGGCCGTTTCACTTTTATTCAGGCCCTGGAGCATGCCGTAGTGCTTTTCATTCAGCCTCCAGCTTTTGGAGACGGGCAGCCAGTCCTGGTCCAAACGGTCCAGCACGCAGTTGAGCGTTTTCACGGCCCTCTTAAGATAAGAGGTGTAGGCATGGTCAAAGGCCATTCCCCTGTCTTTCAGAAGGTCGCCCGCGCGGTTGGCTTCCTGTATTCCCAATTCCGTCAGGTCCACGTCCGTCCATCCGGTGAATCTGTTTTCACGGTTCCACGTGCTTTCTCCATGGCGCAGAAGGACAATTGTTTTCATATTGATAAATTTAGACAGGCGCCCTCCGGTTTTCGCACAAAGGAATGAGGATACATGACATGATCACATTCCACGGAACGGAAGGCATTCGTGCCGTCCGGCCCCGTCAGATTTCTGGCGGAGGGGAAGGGCATTCCGCAGATTCGGAGAAGAGAGAAAAATTGTTATTGGCAACCGTCTTCAAATGAATTAACTGTTCAATATGATGAAGCAATATGGTTTCAGTTGGTCTGCCGCCCTGATGGCCGTCGGAGTGGGAGCATTGGCATGGGCCGGCCCTGAGGCTGTCCAGAATGTACAGAAACCCGCTCTTTCCGGAGGAACCCCCGTTGTATTCGGGTTCGGCGGGGAAGGGAACCAGGAGTTCATGCTGAACGGAAAACCATTCCAGATCCGCGGCGCGGAGATGCATCCCCAGCGCATTCCCCGTGAATACTGGAGGCACCGCATCAGGACCGCCAAGGCCATGGGGCTGAATACGATTGCATTTTACGTGTTCTGGAATGACCATGAGCAACCGGACGGCAGCTTTGACTTTAAGACGGGGAACCGGGATCTGGAAGGGTTTCTCAAGTTATGCCAGGAGGAAGGCATGTGGGTTTTGTTCCGTCCCGGCCCCTATGCGTGCGGGGAATGGGACCTGGGAGGGCTGCCTCATTATTTGCTGAAGGATCCCAAGGCCAAATTGAGAACTACGGAAGACGCCAAATTCATGAAGGCGCAGACGCGTTATCTGGAGGCCGTGGCCCGTGTGGCGGAACCTTTTTTAGCCAAAAACGGGGGGCCCATTCTGATGACCCAGCTTGAAAACGAATACGGGAGCTACCAGCGGAAAGACCGCAAGTATATGGAATGGCTGAAGTCGTTCTGGAGCAGGAAGGGTTTTGGCCCCTTTTACACATCCGACGGCGCGGGAGAGCATTTTCTGAAAGGGGTGGTGCTTCCGGACGTGGCCGTAGGGCTGGATCCGGGGTTGAATGACGGCCATTGGAAGGTGGCTAATAAATGCAATCCGGGAGTTCCCGTTTTTTCCTCGGAAACGTATCCGGGCTGGCTGCGGCACTGGGGGGAGGGGAATTGGGCCCCCACCCCTGGCGTTGTCAACCATGTCCGCTGGTTTATGGACAAGGGACGCTCCTTCAGCTTGTTCGTTTTCCATGGAGGCACCAATTTCGGATTCTCGGCCGGAGCCAACAACGGAGGGCCGGGAAAATACCAGCCGGACCTGACGAGTTATGATTACGGTTCTCCCGTGGATGAGCAGGGGCGGATGAATGAATATTATGCCCAGATGCGGGAAATCATCTTGGAAAAGTTGCCCCCCGAAGCCGCGGTGCCGGAACCTCCCGCAGACATTCCGGCCATGGAAATTCCGGAGTTCACGCCCGCAGTGCATGCCGGCCTTTGGGAGAACCTGCCCAAGCCTTTCCGGAGCAAGTTCCCGCAGCCTCCCTATTTCGAACAGTGGAATCAGAATCAGGGCATTGCCGTTTACAGCACTGCCGTTCCGGCAGGACCGCCTGAAACGCTGGAATTCGCCAATGTTAATGACTATGCCCAGGTATATCTGGACGGGGAGCTGGTCGGCACGCTGGACCGGCGGCTGGGGCAGAAGAGTGTGAAGCTGCCGGAGCGCAGGAAGCCGGGAACGCTGGAAATTCTGGTGGAGGCCATGGGGCATATCAATTTCCATATCAGCATGGAGAGTGACCGCAAGGGGGTGTACGGCCCTGTGAAGCTGGGAACGCGCGAGTTAAAGAACTGGACGGTGAGGGCGCTTCCCCTGAAAGCCGACTCCATTGTGCGTGCTCCCAAAGGAAAGGGGCCTTCCCAGAAACGGGAAGGAGCGCATTTCCGGGCCGTCGTGAATATTGAAGAGCCTCAGGACACGTTTCTGGACATGTCCCGCTATGTCAAGGGGTATGTATGGGTGAACGGAATCAACGTGGGACGGTATTGGAATGTGGGCCCTCAATTAAGGCTGTATGTTCCGGCTCCATTCCTGAAAAAAGGGGAGAATGTGATTGATATTCTGGACCTGCATGAAAAGGAACCCAAACCTGTCCGCGGCATGAAGGAACGCAACAAGGAACCCGGAAAGATAAATACCAAAAATCTGGATAACCAGTGGTAAAGCCGCCGGGCTTTCTGCCTACGATGCTGAAAAGGCTGTTTCCATGAAATCGCTTCATGGGAGTGGCCCGGGTGTCAGATGCCCTGAGCCTGCTGTTTTTTCCGGAATTCCTCCTTGAATGCCTGCCAGTCCGTATTTTTGATCAGTTCCGCGAGGTTGGAGTAGTAGGACTGGTGGTGTCCGAAGCGTTCATCCATCAGTTCTTCAAGCGCCTTTTCCGATGTCCAGTTCTGCATGACGATGCGGTAGGCTGCACAGACAATGCCGGTGCGGTCGGAGCCGTGCCAGCAATGCACCAAAATGGGTTTGGGAGCGCTGCTGATGATCAGCAGGCAGTCCATGAGTTCTTTCCGGGTTACTTTTCCTGCCGCCAGTCTCATGCGGTACAGGCGCAATCCGGTATGTTCCGCCTTGCCGGCGTCGTTGTGGTATTCCCGCAGGTTCAGGACAGATTTGAGCCCCAGTTTTTCCAGGGCCTTGAACCCGTCGTTGCCGGGCTGTCCGGAACGATACAGCTTCGGGCTGAGGCGGTAACAGTTTGGGACGTTTTTTACCTGTATGGGAGCGGCGGATTCCATCATAGTTTCCGCACAGGCAAGGGGAAGGGCCGCCGCCAGAATAGCCAGTATCGCAGTATTCCGGTTCATGGATTTTTTCAGGAATCGGCCGGATAGCCGACGCTCTGGGCGTACAGGACTTTTTTGAGAACGGGGAGTTTCAGGCACTTTTGGATATAGTTGGCGTCAATCATGGCGCGGAAAACGGTGCCAAGCCCTTCGGAAGCGCAGAAAAGGTAAACATTTTCTCCAATGAATCCCGCATCCGTGCAGGCCGTAATCAGTTTTTTCCTGGCATCAAAATCTCCCGGCTGTTTGGACTGATCTACTACATAGACCAGGTTTAACGGCGCGGTAGCCGCGAATTCCTGTGTGCCCGTAGCGGCCCGCATGTCGCTCTGAACCACTTGCTTCAGCTGGTGGGTTTTCGGCTTGTAAAGATAGGCGCCCTGCGGCAGGACGACATAGATTTCTATTTCGTTGGAATTCCGGGAGGACGGCGCCGTACGGTAGTCGGGATCATCCCGGTTGACGCCTTGCGCAGCCCAGAGCAGGGAAGAGAGGACTTCCACCGGGATGGGTTTGTCTGCAAAGGATCTGGTGGAATGCCGTTCTTGAAGAACCTGCATGAGGGGTTTTCCTCCCTTTTTATCTGGCGGAGGCAACACGATGTCGCTGCAGAGGGCCGTTCCGGAGAAAAGGCTTCCCGAAATGACGGCCAGAAACGGGCTGAGGTGAAAGAAAGTTTTCATAGGCAATGGGAAAAAACAGATGGCGGTTAGGAATAATCAGCAGGATGCTTGTATTTTTCTCATGTTTTTGGAAACATGAAGGAGATTGATACTATAAAATGGCTATAAAAATACAAGAAAAAACACTTTGTTTTGATTCTTAAAGTGTTTTGGAGAACGAACCTTCTGCAAAAGACCATTGTTTCAAGTTGACCTCGGAAAGGTATTGCGCTTTTATGTTACGCGGAACAGGGGATAAGGCGTCTCATTCCCCCTGCTCAATTTGTTCCAACGCGTTCAAGCTGCATTTCATGAATTCTGTCAATTCTCCGCGACCCGGTTTTCCCAGGCATAAAAAATCTTCTTCCAGGGGAATTATGATGATGATCGTCCTGGTGTTGGCCCTTGCCGCCGGCGGAGTGGCTTACCACCGGGTTTCCGTTCAACGTAAGGCCGCCGCCGCTGAGCTGGCGGCCAGAAAAGAGGCGGAAGCGAAAGCGGCGCGTGTACGGAAAGCCGCGGAATTGGAAGCGGCGCGCAAGAAAGCGGAGGAACAAGCGCGCGCCGAGGCGGAGGAAAAAGCCCGTCTTGAGGCGGAACGCCTGGCTGCTGAGGAAGCCGCCGGAAAACGGCAGAAAAAGGAGCCGGAGATGGTGGAGCCTGCCCCTGAGGCGCCGAAGGAAGAGCCCGTGGTCCAGGAGGAGGATCCGCGGCTGGAGATTTTTAAGAAGCCTGTTCTTCTGGTCAGTCTTAAGGCCAATAACGCCGCCAACAGGAAGTTGTTTACGGATGCCTTCCATTTGGCTCTCGAAACGGGCCGTTATGATTTGTACGCCGATTTCCTGCGCTCCAATCTGGAACGGGATGCCGTGAAAGTCATCAAATTCGGCAAATTTGACGCGTCCATGTACGATCAAAGCCCGTACCTCATGCGCGCCAATGAGCTGTACCAGCTCATCAGCAAAGTGGGAGCGGACACCATCCGGGAACAAATCAAGGAGGGTTCCCCCAGGTATTTCTATCCATGGCTTTTTTCGGACCCTTCCGATCCCCTGAGACTTTTCCTGCGCACGATGGCGCGGGAGCAGACACCCGGGGGGGAGTGGGGAGGAATTCTGAGGAAGTGGGCGGAGTTCTGGATGAAAACCTCCGCCATGCCCCGGAGCAGGTATTCCGCCCTGGCACTGGCCTGCGCCATGCTGGATCCCCGCATCGCTTCCAGCCCATCCAGGCTGAGGGCGTCTTCTTCTACCAGTATTTCCACCACGCCTTTGACGCTGGAACAGGTATTCGAATACTTCATGGAGATGGATGAAGCCCGTGAACTTCTCACGGACATTACCAAATTGAGCCCTTCCGAGCTGTTGTTTGTAGTGGATGTGCGACTGCCGAGGTCAGAGATGGATTGGGCGCGCAAAAAAGTGCGCCTTACCCGGAAAGGCTGGGGAGGGGCCTATTCCATGATCCGTTACCGGATGGACCGCGCCGCGCTGGGCAAGGATCCATATACGCATTATACCTTCCAGGAGATTCTGGATGAAGGCGGCATTTGCATGGATCAAGCTTATTTTGCAGTGAATACCGCCAAATGCAACGGCATCCCCTCCGCTTATGTTACCGGGGACGGCAACCGCGGGCCGCATGCCTGGGTCAATCTGCTGACGACGGATGAAACCTGGCAGTCTTACGGCGGGTATGGATATAATACGGGGCATTTTTCCCATCCGCACAACTGCAAGTCAAAGCATGAATCCACTCTTCTCCAGGGTATGGACAAGAAGGTGAATGGCGTCCGGCTGGATACTGCCCTGGATTATCTTTCCCTGGCGGATTTGTTTGAGGAAACGCGGAAGCCGGATTGCGCCCGGGTGATGCTGGAAGCCGCTACGCAGGCCGCTCCCGGCAGCCCTCTGGGCTGGGAACGCCTGATTGCCCTGATGAGCCGCCCGGAGAGCGGCACGAAGCTGGAGGAATGGGAGGAGCTGGTGACCATGATCAAGCGCAAGTTCCGTTCCCGTCCAGATTATCTGGAAATGGCCTCCCGAGTGGAAGATGAGTATATTTTCCCCATGAGGGACGCTTCCACCAACAAGCGCCATGTTGCCCGCGACCTGAAGAAGCTGGAAAAGGAGACGGACGAGGGGCGCAGCGACCTGACTTCCGCCGCCATCAAGCGGCAGGCGGATCTCCTGATGGAAAACGGGGACAAGGCCGGGGTTGCTGCCCTGTACCGGAAGTCCATGAAGGATTATGCGCGCCGCGCGGAAGTGTTTGAAGCGCTGATGGGGCAATATTACGAGTATGTTTCCCAGGACCAGGAGGCCGTGCTTCAGATGGCCAGGGAGGCGGAGTCTTTCTACAACCGCTCTATCCGGACGAAATCAGGCGATTATTTCAAGATAAAGAAGGAAGTCGCCATCCAGCGGAGGATAGCCGGGTATTATGAAAAAGGGGGTAATGAGAAAAAAGCCGCCTCCCTGCGCAAGGATGCGGACAAGCGGGAGAAGAACAGCAAGAAAGGCATCCGGGAAGAGAATTAGTGCGGCGGAGTCTGCGGCCTTTCATTTTCGCGTGGGCGCGGCCGTGTTCGTTTCCGGCTGCGGCATTCCAGAGGAATGAACGTTTTTAGGCTGGAATGCTGTCTTATCTTCAATTAATACATGACTTATATGGCAAGAGAACCTTACGCGAACTTCTGGCCCAAAGTGGCGGATACCGCTTTTGTCGCGGAAAGCGCTGATTTGATTGGAGATGTTACCATTGGAGAACATGCCAGCATCTGGTACCATACCACGCTGCGCGCGGATATCAATAAGATCGTCATTGGTGATTACTCCAATATCCAGGACAATAGCTGCATCCACCTGGCAGACGATTTTGGCTGCTATGTAGGCAAGTACGTAACCGTAGGCCACGGCGTGATTCTGCACGCCTGCACGGTGGAAGATAATTGCCTGATCGGCATGGGGTCCATCATTCTGGATGGAGCGGTCATCGGCCGGGGGTCTGTGGTGGGAGCGGGCGCTCTCATTACCAAAGGTACCGTCATCCCCCCCAATTCCCTGGTGCTGGGTTCTCCTGCCAAGGTGGTGAAGGATCTGGGGCCGGAATCCGCGGATAATAACCACAAATGGGCGGAAAAATACGTCAAGGTGGCTGCCCGCTATACGGAACGGGTCATTAATCCTGGTTTTTAACATGTGATTTCCGCCCGCCATGCCGGATGACCATCTGATTACCCTGGAACCTTACGCCCTGCTCTACACCCGGGCCGGGGCGGGTGTGTGCCTGCGTGATCCGCTGACCGGCAAGGTGGGCGTCATTTTCATGGAGCTGCCAGACGGCATGGCCCTGGAACGCTGCCTGAACGGGGAACGCCCGGTACGGCCGGACACGTCTTCCCTGCTGGCTCACTTTTTATCCTCTATGGAATGCCGGGTGAGGCTGGTGCTTATCAACGGCCGCAAGGATGAAGTCTTTTACGCCCGCGTGACCATAGAGGCCGCCAATGAGGTGATGGACAAGCTGGTGGAGCTGGACGCCCGCCCTTCGGACGCCCTGATGATCGCCGCCCGGTTTGGAACCGGAATCAAGATTGTTCCCTCCGTATGGGAGAGCATGGAGAATATTCTGCCCCAGCTGGAACAACTGGATGCGGATTCCCCGGACAGCCGCGCTCCGGTATATTTGGGAGATTCGTAAAACTTGCCCTTTCCTCCCTTTTGTTCCTGCATCCGCTTTTCTTCCGGCGGCACGGCTGTCGCCTATGGGGTTCCTGCTTCCGGAAGGACCTACTTTTTATAAAAAAAACTTGCTAAGGCACGGGAATCCCTATACATTCGCCGCACATCACTTCAAGTGGGTAGATTCCCGAGCGGTCAAAGGGGGCAGACTGTAAATCTGTTAGCATTTGCTTTCGAAGGTTCGAATCCTTCTCTACCCACCACTTTTCATTTTATGGCGCGTTCTTTCGGAGAGCGCGTTTTTTATTGTTTCTTCAGCCTCCTGATGCTGGGAAAGGAAAGAAGGAGCGGGGTTCTCCGAGCAGGATGCCTAAAGCGTTTTTTCTGACGGACGCCGACGGAGAGATGGTCTGATGAATGACTTGTTCAGCCTATCGACAAGACATGCGGGACGTGTTAGATATCCCCCCTTGCCGTTTTTTCATTCCTGCCGTTTACTGTTATGTTGACCACGCTTCTCATTCTGGGAGTATCCGCCGTTTTATTTGTCCAGGGGAGGGTCCGTTCCGATCTTGTCGCGCTGTGTTCCCTTCTCTGCCTGATGATGTTCGGGATTTTGAGCCCGGAGCAGGCGCTTTCCGGCTTTTCCAATTCCATTGTGGTGATGATGGTGGGGCTTTTCGTGGTGGGAGGCGCCATTTTCCGGACGGGCCTGGCCAAGATGATGGGCGGCAGAATCATGAAGCTGGCCGGCAGGAGCGAGTTGCGCCTGCTGGTGCTGACCATGCTTGTTACGGCCGGCATAGGCGCTTTTGTCAGCAATACGGGGACCGTGGCGCTGATGCTGCCTATTCTGGTGAGCCTGGCTGCAGACGGAGGCATCCAGACGAGCCGCCTGCTCATGCCCATGGCGTTCGCCAGCAGTATGGGCGGCATGCTGACGCTGATCGGCACGCCTCCCAACCTTGTCGTCAACAACCAGCTTCAGGAGGCCGGGATGGAGGGGCTGGGCTTTTTTTCGTTCACCCCCATCGGCCTCGTTTGCATCGTGACGGGCATTCTGGCTCTGATTCCCCTCAGCAGGAAGTTTCTGGGTCGCCATGACGACAGGGCGGAAGACGAGGCCAAGGGGAAATCCCTCAGCCAGCTGATAGATGAGTACCAGATTATTAATAATCTTTACCGCCTCCGGGTGCTGGAGGATTCCCCTCTGACGGAACATCCTCTGCACGATCTTCAGATACCGGACCTTTACCGCGTGAATATTGTGGAGGTGCGCCGCAGGCATTCCGGCCGGCATTCCTTCCTGCAGACGGTCAGCCAGACCATGGCGGGTTCAGATACGAGGGTGGCCCGGGGCGACGTCATTTATGTAATGGGGGAGTTTGAGGACGTAGCCCGTTTTGCCCGAGAATATGGGGTGGAGATGATTAACCGGAAGACGTCGGAAGATACGGATTCCCTGTTGAAAAGCAAGTTGAAGTTTGACGAGATAGGCATTGCGGAAATGCTGCTCATGCGGAACTCGGATCTGATCAACATGCCCGTGAAGTCTTCGGGGCTGCGCGCCAAGTACGGGGTCAATATTCTGGCCATCCAGCGGGACAATCATTACATTTTCCATAATTTGAAGGATGTGAAGCTCCAGTACGGAGATACGCTGCTGGTTCAGGGAACCTGGACGGATATTGCTCGCCTGAGTGAGAAAACTTTTGAATGGGTCGTGGTGGGCCAGCCTCTGGCAGAGGCCTCCAAGGTGACCCTGACGCATAAGGCCCCCCCTGGCCGCAGGCATTATGCTGCTGATGATTGCGGCCATGGTGTTTAACTGGGTGCCTGCTGTGGCGGCGGTGCTGGTTGCCGCTGTCCTGATGGTGTTGTGCGGCTGCCTGCGCAATGTGGAGGAGGCGTACCGGACGATCAACTGGGAGAGCATTGTCCTGATTGCCGCCATGCTGCCGATGTCCGTAGCGCTGGAGAAGACGGGAGCCTCGGAGGCTATTTCCCATGGGCTGGTGGCCGGGCTGGGGGGATTCGGGCCGTTTGCCCTGATGGCGGGCGTTTATTTCACGGCTTCCCTGCTGACCATGTTTATCAGCAATACGGCTACGGCGGTGCTTCTGGCGCCTATCGCCCTGCAATCCGCGGCGAGTATGGGCATCAGCCCCTATCCGCTGCTGCTGGCGGTTTCCGTAGGCACCAGCATGTGTTTTGCCTCTCCCTTTTCCACGCCGCCCAATGCCCTGGTCATGCCGGCGGGGAAATATACGTTCATGGATTACGTGAAAGTGGGCGTTCCCCTGCAGGTGATTATGGGGCTGGTCATGGTCGTGGTGATTCCGCTGTTTTTCCCGTTCGGGAAGGCTTGACCGGGGGGAGTTCACGCGGCGGAAAAGGGGCATCGCCGGGTAATTTGCATGTATTGCTAAAAAAAGAGAGACAACCGGCACGTGCGGGAGTAGAAAAGGATTATTCAAAAACCCCATTTAATCATGAAGTATTTGCTTATTGTTCTGGCCGTTGCGTTCGCCATGCCTTCCATGGCGGAGGAAGACGCTCCCAAGAGAATGACTTCTGCGGAGAAGAAAGCCGCTCTCCTTGAAAAATATGATATTAACAAGGATGGCAAGCTGGATTCCGAAGAGAAGGCCAAGATGAAGGAAGACCTGAAGAAGCAGCGGGAGGAGGAACGGGCCAAGAGGCACGCTTCCCGCAGAGCGGATTAAGTTTTTTCCGTTTTAATGGCCTGTTTCCCGTCCGGTTTGAATCGGTTTCAGACCGGGCTGGGCCGTTCCGTCTGCCGCAAGGCAGTTGGCGGAATATTGGCCGCCCATTCTTTTTACCGGCAGGGGGGAATTTGTTCCCTGCTGTTGCCGCGCGACCTGATTTTATAGGCCAGGGTGTCCGCCAATTCCCGAAGGGCATTGAGAGGATTTTTCCGCAGAACGTGGCGGCCTTTCAACACGGCTCCGGGCCGGATGGTTCCCGTTTCCCTGTGGCTGTGAATGACTGCCGCTGTTTGGGCGAACATGTTGTATTTTTCCAGCACCAGGCGCCTTGCTTCACGGATGGCGGGAAGCCGTTTTTCATATTCTCCGTCTTCCATGGCCTTGCGGATGATTTCCAGGGCTTTTTGCGGGTTGTCCAGCGGAATGGGGATGAAGCTTTCCTGCGGGAAGCATTCCGTTGCCAGCGGGTCCCCGGCGTAAAAAGGAAGGGTCATGGCGACAAAGGCATCAGACAGTTTTTCCGTCCAATGGTGGGATTCCAGATGGTTTTCCACGCATAAATGATATTTGTAGTCATCCATGGCAACGGTTTTATTTTCTATTTCCCGGATGCCGTGTCCGAACCAGTCCAGTTCCGGCAGACGGTCCGCCAGGTAGCGCGTAAGATCATAGCGCTTTTTATGCATGGTATGCGTATGTTGCTTGGCGGAGCAGATGGTGGAGAGCATTTTTGTCTTCGGGAATTCCTTCTGATCCAGAATTTCCTGCATGGGTTTGATGTACAGCCATTCAAGACATCCGCGGCCCAGGGTGTGCCCGGGGTGCGGAAGGTCCCGGGCAGAGTGGGTGGTGAGAACGGTGCCGAACTGGCTGGTGTATGCCCTGCTGTATATTTTGATGGAAGGGGGCTCCACCGTGATCAGGATAGTCTGATCCGGCGGGCAGAGAAGGGGTTCCGTTTCATTCCTGACGGTGCCCACGGGAGTTCTGGGAAATTCGTCGTATACCAGAATCCAGTCGTAATCCGTCATGGCGGCGTCCGTGCAGAACAGACAGTCGCCCCACAACAGGGATTCCGTTTGATCCGGAGAGGCCTTCATGGATTTTCTGATGACCTTGATGCGTGTGGGGCGGGGGGAATCCGTCATGGGAGTACAGGCGTTGAAGAAGGGGGCGCGGCATGGCCTCCATATTCCGGGGCATTTATCCGGGAGCATCGCGAAGGCGTTGCTACCCGGGCCAGTGTAGGGGGCCTGCATGCCTTGTCAATGTCAAAGGATTGGATGTTTTTCCCGTGTGGAAATTCCGTCAGTTGGCAGCTGTTTTTTCCATTCCCGGGAAAAACTGGCCGATGAAGTCGCCGACCATTTTTTTGGCCCCATAGGGGGAAAGGTGGTTGTCGTCGCAGTACATTAATTGGCCGCCGTCTTCCGCCAGCCACCGCCCGTTTTTATGGAAGGCGCCGTGGAGGGGAATGAAGCGGCACAGGCCTGTGGATTCCATGTGTTCCAGCAGGGAGAATACCGGACGCTGCCGCGCGATGAAGTCGCCGTCCAGCAGGCGGTCTGTCCGTTTGGCGTTCAGCAGGGCATTGCGGCGCATAAGCTTGCGCGGACCGAAAGTCCATTCGGGAACGGGGCCCAGCAGCACAGTTTCCTTGCCGGCTTTCCGGAGGCGCGCGCAGGTGTGGCGCAGGCCGTCTGCAACCAGTTGTTTCAGGCGCGTATCCCGGTGGTTGTTGACCAGTTCAATCCAGCGGTTGTGGATGAATACGGTCTTGATCTGGGGGGTATTTTCCAGCCAGTCCAGGATGAGTTCCATATTGTGTTCCCAATGGGGGTACATCAGGCGCAGGAGCGTTAGGGAAGAGGCGTCTCCGGAGCCGGAAATGCCGCTCAGCGGACACAGGCGCGCGCGGTAGAACAGGCCCGAACGCTGAAGAAGCCGGGCGGCCTCGTCAAACCCGGGGGAACTGGCCATGGCGTGACTGTCCCCCATAAGCAGGAAGGAAGGGGCCTGCCCGGTTTTTCCCAGCAGGACAAAGGGGTAATCCGTCACATCCCCCAGCTCCGGATGATGGGGCTGGATGGCGTTCCCCTTTTCCACCACCGCCCGGTCGGGAGGCGTGATGCCGAAGGAGGGAGGGAAGGCCGGCCCTTTCCAGTATTCAGGGAATTCCATGTTGTTGGCCGCTACATGCCAGTAATCCCGCGCGCCGTCCGTCCATTTGAGCCATTCACCGGCAAGTCCCAGCATGAGGCACCCCGTTGCCGTGGCCAGAAACGCTTTTTGGGGATTTTGCCATGAGACGGTCGTTCTGAAGGGAGTTTCCACGAATTTCCAGGAGAGGAAACCCAGAAGAAGAGAGAGAAGGAACATTCCCGCATAATCCCAGGGAGCGCATTCGTCGAAGCAGATGTACGTCCAGTACACGATAATCGGCCAATGCCACAGGTACAGGGAGTAGGAGATTTTGCCGATGCCTGTGCTGAGCGGGTGTCTGAGGATACGCCCGGACCAGCCATGGTTCCCGTAACGGATAAGCAAAGCCGCCCCCGCGATGGAAGGGATGGCTGTGTATCCGGGAAAAGGAGTGGAAGGAGTATAGCAGACAAATGGGAGCAGGATGCCGGCCCATCCCGCCGTCCGCAGCCATCCGGCGCCCCGGTTTTGTTCCGCGGCGGGGGCGAGGGCCAGAAGGCAGCCGGCCAGAAGTTCCCAGGCGCGGCAGTAAAGCAGGTAGAAGGCCTTGTTATGTTCCAGATGCTCCATGTGGCAGACGGCGGCGAAGAAGGAGAGGCCCAGCACCCCCCATAGAACGGGCTTGACGGCTTTTTCCCTGAATTTCCAGAGCAGCCACAGGGTGAGTGGAATCATGAGGTAAAATTGCTCTTCCACGCTCAGGGACCACAGGTTCAGCAAAGGGTTTTCTTCCGCCGCCGGGCTGAAGTAATCCCCTGTGGTTCTGCTGAAATAAATGTTGGTGATGAAAAGGGCGCTGGATCTTACCGTCCGGCCCAGAGTCCGCAGGTCATCGCAGTCCAGCACGACGCAGCCGAAGGCCAGCACAACCGCAATCAGACAGAAATAGGCGGGCATGATGCGCCTGATTCTCCGGAGGTAAAAGGAGGTCAGGGAGAAGGTCCCTTCCTTCAGGCCGCGCATAAGGCCTCCGCCAATCAGATATCCGGAGATGACAAAGAAGATGTCTACGCCTGTATAGCCCCCCGGGCAGATTCCTTCCTGCAAATGGTACAGGACGACGGCCAGCACGGCAAAGGTGCGCAAGCCGTCAATGTGCGGGAAATAGGTTCCGTGGATGGCGCCTCCGGCTTGATGTAGAGAAGGTGAACAAAAGGTTTCAGAAAAGCATTTGCTCATGAAGCGGAGAGAGGGTAGATGGGAGTGGGGAAAGGCGGATGGAGGAAAACCGGCATGGGTTGAATGGCCCGGAAATTCTGGTCAGCGGCGCAGGCGGTTTTTCAGCCGCCGCCATGCCAGCTGCATCCTGTGGCCGCGTTTTAAGAAGCGCTGGTAGTAGGATACCCATGTTCCGTCACCTTTGCGGCGCGCTTCTTCCGGTGATTGGTCGAATATTTTGTAAAGTTTGGCTGTTTCCCTTTCCGTCTCTTCCAGAAAGCGGGTTTCCTGTTCCGGGGTTTTCCAGGGACGCGACATGATTTCACACCACAGGCTGTCGTCTTCGTCCACTTTTTTCACATAGGCCACGGCGTCGTCCAGGGTTGGGAAGTCGTGACAGTTGATGAATGAGGCGGAATTGAATTCCCGGCTGATGTCCGGATTTCCCCAGTAAATGGGAATGGTGCCCGCAAGCATGCTGGTAACGATTTTCTCGCTGGTGTAGCCCGGATACCATGCGTTTTCAAAGGCAATGGAGAATTTGTACGGCTTTTTCATGCTGATGGAGGAGCCGTACCAGTCTTCCGCCCGGTGGCCGTCCCCCGGCGTATTGTTAAGGTGGGGCCCCAGAGAATTGACGAACCGGAAAGCGGAGAGCTTGTGGAACATGGCATCCCGGTTGGGATGGGATTTGCGGTTGGCGTAAATGAAGTTGCAGAAACCCGTTTTGGAGGCCAGGAGAGCATGGGCATCCAGGCCTTCCTTACCGCCGTGCACTTCCTGCAAATGGTGGCGGAGGTAGGGAAGTTTGACAGTGCGGTCGCTTCCGGGCACCGTATCGAGCCCGATGTAATAGTCAAACAGCATGAAATCCGGCGCAATAGCTTCATGACAGCCATACATGACGGTGATATGGCCGGGGGCCCGTTCCAGAAAATCGTAAAAAGCTTCCCGGTTGACGTAAAACCAGGGGGTGGCGACCAGGTAATCGAAATCGGAGTCGTCTTCCACCACATGATACCGGCTTTTCAGAAGCTGGAGCATTCCTTCCCTGCCGAAATCCGGAGTGGACTGTAAAAAGGAGATTTTGAGCGTTTTCATGGGGCGTGGCGGAATGGTGCAGAGTGTATGGGGCGTCTTTTTCTTGTCAATGACAAAGGAGGGTGCGCCCGGGTGTACAGGAACAGGCAGCCCGGGGTTGAACGCCGGCCGTTTTCACTCTTTGTAACGGCGTTCCCGGAGCGTTTCCTCATACAGGGCGGCGTGTTGTGCGGCAATGACGGGGTAGGAGAATGTTTGTTCCGCGTGGCGGCGGCCTTCCTCCGCCAGGGTCCGCAGGAGTTGTCCGTCCAGGATGAGCCGCTCGCAATGGGCGGCCATTTGGTTCAGGTCTCCCTGCGGAGCGACCAGCCCCGTCTTTCCGTCCAGAACCGCTTCCGGAACTCCTCCCGTTCGGAAGGTAACGGAAGGGGTCTTGCAGGCCATGGATTCTAGAGCTACGTTGGAAAGGACATCCTGAAGCGTAGGGTTCAGGAAAATGTCCGCCGCGCTGTAAAGCCCGGCCAGCCTGTTCATATCCGTAATGAATCCGGCGTTTGTGCTGGGGAAAGGGTAGTCCACATTTTTTTCCTGGTTGCCGAAGAGCAGGAGATGAAGGTTCCGGTGCCCGCGCCGGTATAGTTCCTCCAGCACCAGCGGAATGAAATGGCCGCCTTTGACCGGATTGAACAGGCCAGTTGCGCCGCAGGCGATGACGAACGCCCCGGGCGGAATGCCCAGGGATGCCCGGACGGCATTCCGGTCTTCCGCCGGACGGAAAAGGTCCGTGTCCACGGGATTATAAATCTGTACGATTTTTCTTCCAGGGAACATGCGGCTTTTTTCCACTTCCCTTTTCAACCAGAGGGAGGGAGTTACGAGGGTGAGGGACGGAATGCGGCCGAAGGCGCGGCGTTTGCGGGAAAATAGCCACGCTGGCAGGTTGCGGAAGAGGCGGGGAGCGCCAAGCTGGGGACAGTTGCCGCGGTATTCGTTTTGGAACAGGCCGCAGTCCATGGTGCAGTGGCATCCCGCGGTGCAGGCAAACATGTCGTGCAGGGTATAGACCAGTGGGCGGCGGATATGGCGCAGCTGCGAGAAATCCACGGTTCTGCCGCCTATCCAGTGCAGATGCACTACATCGGCTTTTTCCATTTGGGCCGTGTCAAATCCCATGCCCAGCACGTTCAGGGAGAAAGGCAGGTCTTTTCTTCTTGCCGGCAGCAGAATGTCAAATCCATGGGCCAGATGGCGGCGCAAGGCGTCCGCAGCCCTTCTGGCGGGGGACCTGTGAATTTCCAGGCCGTCGATTCCCTTGCGCCTCCGGAGCAGCAGGGTGGATTTCAGACCGGGAATATGCCGGTTCAGAGCGTCGCTCAACCGGTAAGGGGCGGAGCTGGCCGATACGCTATGGGAGACTTGAAATATTGTTCGGCATTGAGGAAAAGCCACATAGGGAAGTATGAGGATTAGGAATCCGCCGTCAAGCCTACAAATCTGAAAGAAAAACGTTTTGGGGAAATTCAGGCTGCCGGTATTTGGCGAACTGTAACAGGCTGTTCCCAACGTGATGATTTTTTTATTTGCAGATAAGGGAAAAGCCGGGTTCCGGTGACGGCATAACCGTGAAGAGGGGTGGCAGAATGTCGGCGGAGGATGGTGCGAGGGCGGAGTTTTGGAGTGGGGAGATGTTTCTTTTCATGATGGCAAAACATTCCTGATCAGATGGAAAGGGTTTGTTCAAATAACCGGCGTTATATGGCGGAAACGGCAGCTTAAGGAGTGAAGGAATTTTAGGAATGAAGCCGTGGAAAAGGGCGGGAAAATAGTTCATGGGGCGTCAGATTGCCCTGTCCGGAAGCAGCGCGAAGTCCGGTTGTTCCGGATAAGGAAGCTTTACCGGATTCCTAATCCGTCCCTTTTGGAGGAAAGGAGGAGCTGCCTGCATTTTTCCAGCCATCCCTTTTTTCCGGTCCGTGGGATTCCCATGTCCCGTCTGTCCTGGAATGGGAACGCGGAGAGCTGTTCCCAGTTTTCCGCATAGGTTTCCGATCCGTCAAGGGTGGTAATGCCTCTCAGTTTGCACAGGATGGAGAAGATGCTCTGGTCATACCGGTTTTCCACGAACCCCGGCAGGTTGGGGGAAACGGAAGGAGTGTTGTCCGCGAGATGCAGATGGTCGTAAAAGACATGGAGCCAATCCCGGATCAGGCTTTCCGTGAGCGGGTTCTTTTTCAGAAAAACATGTCCGCCCGCAATTTGCTGGGTGTGCGTGATATGTCCGTCTTTTTCGGAAACGCCGAAGTGGCGGAAGATATCTCCTTTGGTCCATTTATATTCCGGCTGCCCGTTGGTGAAGACCAGCATGCCGCGGCTGTCGCGGTCCAGCATGCTCACGTATTCCCGGAAGCGCGCCATTCCGTTAGCGTTGATATGGCAGCCTGCATCCAGATAAAGGAGGCGGTCACCTTCCTCCATTTTTTGGAGGACATGGTGGATGGCCCAGGGTTTCCAGGACCAGTATCCGAATCCCCGGCAGGACGGGGTCAGGTACCGGCCCATGCGGCTGGTGAATTCTGAGGAAAGGTCATGTTCCGTGAAAAGCGTGATCTCATCAAAAAAATCCAGTTCTTCCGCCTGCCTGCCCAGCCGCTCCAGAGTAGCCGACATGCGGGAGTCTGCAAATGAGAGAAAACGATTCATTGATCCGGAATGGGAGGGTAAGGCAATTTACAGGGAAGGCGGCGATGTGTCAAACGGCTCTTCCAGAGAGGCGTTTTCTTGTTGGAATCCATTGGGGCAGACTTGGGAAAAATGTTCCGCAAGCATTTTTTTTGCAGGAGTAATAACGTCCTCTTTGTCCGGGAAGCAGGGAACAGGCGGCCAGCAGAATGCGCCCCCAGCCGTGGGGAACCGGTTCCGCTGAGTTCAGCAGGTCCGCCAGTTGCCTGTCCCGTCCCGCCAGCGCGGAGAGGAAACGTTCTCCTTCCGCTTTCTGGTAGAACAGCTTCCATAAGTTCAGCGCAGAACGTTGCTGGACAGCGGTCATTTGATGGAAAAGGGGATGCTTGGAAACAAAAAAGGGCCTGATTTTCCGAACGCCGTAAGCGAACAGTCCTTCATTTTGCCACCCTTGTTTCTGCCAGTAGTCCACAATGTACAGCAGCCGCTGGAATTCCTGTACGCATTTGGAGTAGGTGGGTGTGTTGCAACGGCGGGAGAGGGAGCCGTTGCGCATAAGGCGGTAATAATACAGGCAGTCGGGAATGAACAGGAGGCGGGAGGCGTGGGGAACGGCCATCAGCCGGAAGGTTTCATCCTCCGCGCCGGATTTCAGATGCACGTTGAAACGGAGGCGGTGGGCATCCAGCATGCTTTTCCGGAACAGCTTGCTCCATACGCAGATGTCCATTTTCCCCCAGATGGAATCCCGGAAAAAGCTGGCCGGAGAGGCGTTCTCTTCAAAATGCCGAGAGGGCGATCTTCTTTTGGCCTCAATAAGCCGGTCTGACGAGTCTTCAAAAACATGGTTGCCGCATTCCACGATGTCTGCGTCATATTCCAGAGCCGCCGAAAAAAGGCGGGAATACATTTCCGGGTCCATGTAGTCGTCTGGATCCGCAAAGCCGACATAAAGGCCGCGGGCGGCATCCAGCCCTGCATTCCTGGCTGCGGAGACGCCCGCGTTCCGCTGGTTCAGAAGGGTGATTCTGCCGTCCTTTTCTTTCCAGCGCAGCAGGCGCGTCCAGGTCGCGTCCGTGGAGCCGTCATTGATGCAGATAATTTCAATGTTCCGCAGAGTCTGGCGTACCAGACTATCCAGACAGCTGTCCACGTAAGCGGCTACATTGTAGCAGGGAACAATGATGGAAACGTCAGGCATCATAGGGGTGGGGAGGTGTGTAACGGATTTACAATCCGTGGTCAATGATAATTTTTGCAAGACAGGCCTTACCGATTTTTTTAACGTTTCCAGCATGAAAAGGAGGTATGGGAGACGCATTCTCCGCAGATTGCGCGGGGATTGCGTTCCAATGGTTTTCCGCATGGAACGATCAGGGTTTGGAGTGTCCGGATTGTAAATTCGTTGAAAATTGGGAACCGGGGAACGTTTCAAATGGCAGTTGCCTAGGGACGGGGGGATGTGGTACAAAAAGCCGTACAACTTTTTTATTGATTCTTCTCTTATGATTATTGTCACGGGTGGGGCCGGCTTCATCGGCTCAAACATTGTCGCCGCTCTGGAAAAAGCCGGTAAAAAGGATCTTGTGGTGGTGGACGAGCTGGGCTGTTCCGACAAGTGGAGGAACATCGCCAAGAGAGAGCTGTGCGCCGTGGTTTCTCCGGAAGGCATGCTTGATTATATGAAGGCGCATGCGGAGGAGGTGGAGGCGGTCATTCACATGGGGGCCATTTCCGCCACCACGGAGACGGACGCCGATTTGATTATCCGGACGAATTTCACGTTGAGCTGGCATTTGTGGGAGTTTTGCTCCCTGTATGGCAAACGGTTTATTTACGCTTCCTCCGCGGCCACTTACGGGGACGGTTCCTTGGGGTTTGACGATGACGCCTCCCTGGAGCACGTCAACGCGCTGCGGCCCCTGAACGCATACGGCTGGAGCAAGGCCCTGTTTGACCGCAAAGTGGCCCGGGAAGTGAAAGAAGGGCGTCCGGCCCCCCCCCAATACGCGGGGCTCAAATTTTTCAACGTGTACGGCCCCAATGAATACCATAAGGGCGGGCAGAAGAGCGTGGTGGCCCATATATTCCCCCAGGTGAAGGCAAATGAGACGGTGAAGCTGTTTAAGTCTTATCATCCCGATTACCGTGACGGATGGCAGCTCCGGGATTTCGTGTGGGTGGGCGACTGCGTGGATGTGGTGCTTTGGCTGCTGGAGCATCCGGAGGTGAGCGGCCTGTTCAACGTAGGTTCCGGGAAGGCACGCTCTTTCCACGATCTGGCGAAGGCGGCATTCCATGCGCTGGGCCTCCAGGAAAAGATTGCCTACCGGGAGATGCCTGAAGAGCTCAGGGGAAAATATCAGTATTATACGCAGGCGGATCTTTCCAGGCTGCGCGCTGCCGGCTATGCAGCGCCCATGACTTCCCTGGAGGATGGCGTGCGCCGGTACGTGCAGGAGTATCTGGACAGGGAAGACAGTTACGTTTAACCCCCATTCCTTTTTTCTCCCATGCCCGCACAGCGCATTCTGATTATCAAGCATGGCGCCCTCGGCGATGTGGTGCTCGCCATGGGGACGATGAAGCGGCTTCGCGAACTTCATCCGGAGGCGCATATCACCCTGATGACCATGGGAATGTTTGTTCCCATGGCGGAGCAGCTCGGGGTGTTTGACGATTTTATCGTGGACAACCGCCTGCCCTACCGGAAGCTGGGCGCCACCTGGGAAGCCGTCCGTTCCATAGTGAAGGGGAATTTTGACGTGGTGTACGATCTTCAGGAATCTTCCCGCACAAGAAAACGCTATTATCCCGCCGTGCGCTTCCTGCTGGACCATGACATGGACTGGGTGGCCTGCAATTCCGGGGAACGGCGCAGATTGCTGAAAAAGAAATCCTTCCGGTGGGGGAAGGTGGAACGGGCGCCGTTCCGTTTGGAACGCGTCCTGACGGATCTTTCCTTCATGCACGGGGAGGGGCTGCACTTTGACGAGCTTCCGGAACGCTATGTGATGATGATTCCGGGCTGTTCTCCCAACCATTCCTATAAGCGCTGGCCTGTAGAGAATTTCTGCGCCCTGGCGAAACGCCTGGCGGCACGGGGCGTGTCCTCCGTCGTGATCGGCACCCGGGCGGAGGCTGCGGAAGTGGAGGCTATTGCCGCCAGCTCTCCCCTGGCTGTCAGTTTTCTGGGCAAGTCTTCCCTGATGGATATTCCCCAGATGGCTTTGCGTTCCCTGGCTTGTGTGGGCAATGATACGGGGCCTACGCACATGTGCGCCTATGCCGGGGTTCCCGTGACCGCCATTTTCTGCCACCGGACGCGCAACTCCGCCATTACGGCCCGGTGCATTTCCAACCTGATTTCCCCCGGCGCCATTGAGGAAATTACAGTAGACCAGGTATGGTCCTCTCTGGAACCCTTTCTGCCGCCGCAGGAGGGGCTTGAACAAATAAGGGCGGCAGGCTCTCCGTTGGCGTCATGACGGTTCCCGTGAACATTTCCGTGCTGGTTCCGGTTTACAATGTGGAGCCGTACCTGGCCCAGTGCCTGGAAAGCATTTGCTCTCAGACGCTTCGTGAACTGGAAGTAGTTTGCGTGGATGACGCTTCCACAGATGGCTCCCTGTCCATTCTGCGGGAATTCGCGGAGCGGGACCCGCGGGTGAAAGTGGTACAGGCCCCGGAAAACGGCGGTTTATCCCGTTCCCGGAATCTGGCGATGAACCATGCTGTGGGAGAATATCTGTTTTTGGTGGATTCCGACGATTGGCTGGAGACGGATTTGCTGGAGGAGATGTATTCCCGTGCGAAGGCGCTGGATGCCGATAAGCTGGTATGCGGGTTCCGGTATTATTACGAGGCCGACCCCGACAGGGAAGACCGGTTCCTGCCGGAGGATATGGCCTCTCCGGAAAAGGGGTGGATTCCCTGCTCTCCGGAGACCATTGGGAAAATACATCATGGAGCGGGAGGTATGATGATCAGGCGTTCCATTGTGGAAAAGCATGGCATCCGGTTCCCCGAGGGCGTTGCCTGTGAAGACCTGTATTTCCATTACGCCGTTTTTCCGTGGTGCAGGAGAGTTTGCGTCGTCAGCAGGGCGGCTTACGTTTACCGCAAGCGGGCCGGGTCCATTACCAGTGGTTTTGCGTCCGGCAGTTCCCTCCAGTCGCTGGATTACCTGACGGTGGCGGAGCTGGTGCTGAAGGAATGGAAAGAAGCCGGAATTCTGGAGGAATACAGGACGGCATTTTTGAAAATGCTGGTAATGGGCGTGAGGAATATCCGCAAATACGCCCCTCATGCCGTTCAAAAGGAGGTTACCCGGAAGGTGGCCGATATGCTTTGTCAGGAAAATCTGTACCGTCCCGGAGAGGATGATTCCAGTCTGTCCCGCCGGGAAGGAAAATTGCTGAAAACCTGGATGGGCGGAAAATCCGGCTTGGACTTTTCCTATTACTGGAAGAAAATACGCAAGGCGGGAGCCCGGTTGCTGCGCCGCTGACACCACCCGAATAAACGATCCGATGAAAAAGAATGAATTTGCCGTCGTCCTAGCCAGTGACAACCGGGGTATCCTGCCTTTGAGCGTTACTGTTTTTTCTCTCCTGAATACTGCCGGGCCGGAGACTTTTTACAAAATTTACGTGCTTTCCGACGGTATTGACGGAGAGAACCGGGCAAGCGTGGAGCGTCTGGCCGCTCCGTTCGATTGCCGTCTGGAATTCATAGACGTTTCCGGAATTCTGGAAGAGCACGACTTTCCCCATACGGAACAATGGCCGGTGCCCGCCTGGGGACGCGTGTTCATCCCGGAATTATTGAAGGAAGAGCGGGGCAATATTCTGTATCTGGACATTGACGTTCTGGTTTGCCGGGATTTAACGGAGCTGTTCCGGACGGATATGGACGGGAAAGCGGTAGGGGTGGTGTTTGAGAATTTTTCCAGACCCGGTTCTCATTTTAACGAGCGTCTCGAGATGCCGCTGACCTGCACGGGATATTTCAATTCCGGCGTGCTGCTCATGAATGTGGATGTTTTCCGGGAAAGGAATCTGGTCAGGGCTGTGCTGGATTACGCCGTTACTCACCGGGACAGGCTGACTTGCCCGGATCAGGATGCCTTAAATGGAACCCTGTGCGAACTGACTGTGCCGCTGCACCCGCGTTGGAACTGGCATGACGGTCTGACGCGCCGCATTTTGAAGAACGATCCCCGGGAACGGTTCTGGCGCGGCGTTACTCCGCGTCAGGCGGTGGAAGCGGCTCTGGAACCGGGCATTCTTCATTACCAGGGGGTGCACAAGCCCTGGCGGTATAATTGGCGTTATGAGGGGGAACGTTACGAACGGGTTATGCGTGAAGCCGGGCTGCTGCGCGGCCCGCTGCCAGGAAGAACGCTCCCGGCCGTCTTGAAAAGGCACCTTTACCGGCCTGTTTACCGGCTGACGGCGAGAAAGATTTTAAGGCTGAAGGAAAGGTTTGACCAACAACCTGTCTGAAAATATAGCATCCGTCCGTTTTTTTTCGTTTGTCTTGGGCGCGCCGGGATAGAGCGGGCGCGAGAACCGAAAAAGGAGGGTCTGTATTTTAGCGGGGGAATGGGTTAATGCAGTTCCAGCAGATAGATCTCCGGAGGGCAGTTGAAGCGGAGGGGAAGCGTGCTGGTTCCCAGTCCCTTGGTGATCAGATAGGTATTGCCGCTGGAGATGTGCCAGGGGTAAGTGTAGGGTACGGAGTGGTCCGGGCTGGCTTCAAACCGCAGGAGGCCGAAGGGGAGGCAAACCTGGCCTCCGTGGGTGTGGCCGCTGATGACGATATCCGCGTCTCCACGGGAAAGTATGCGGTTCGTTTCCGGACGGTGGGAAAGCAGGAAATGGGGGATGTTCGGCGACTGGCGTTTAGGAAGCCGTCTTCTGGCATTGCGCGTCGTATCCAGTATTCCGGAAAGCTGGAGCCGCCTTCCATCCTTGAACGTGACAAGAGCACTCTGGTCTTCCAGCACGGTGATTCCCGCCTGTTTCAGTTCCCTGCTCCAGTTGTTCCAGCCGAAGGTGAAATCATGGTTTCCCTGGATAGCGAAGACTCCGCAGGGGGCAACCAGGCCTTTCAGCAGCCGGGCGGCCGTAGCGGGATCCATGCTGGCGTTTTCGCTGCTTCCCCGGGCATAGTCCCCGACCAGCAGGATCAGGTCCGGATGAAGTTGCATGATCCTCTGAACATAGCGCAGAGCCCTCACTTCATCAAATGCGGTGGGCATCAGGTGCAAATCGCCGGCAATAACGATTTTAACGGGTGTTCCCTTTCCTTTCCACTGGGGGACGCGGTAGTCCACTTTCCGGACAAACAGAAGATTGGGTTCTATCAGGTACGCCCAGGTCATGCCGGCCACGCCAAGCGCGCAGAGGCTCAGCAGGAGAATGCCGAAAAACCGGAGTATTTTGACGGAAAAGGGCATGAAAGGGATACAGTTTGGCAGAGATTATAATTACGGATAACCCCGGGCGAGCGATTTATGCGTCTTGCCTTTTGAGAAGGGCCCTCCCTGGGAGATTTTCGCAAATTTGATTGACGGGCGCCCGCATGGTATGCTTTTATGCTCCAAGATATTTTCATATCCTTTATCACTCATCATTTAACCACGCATATGAAGAAGATTACCGTTATGGCTCTTGCCGCTTTCGCGGCGAGCATCATGGCTTCCTGCTGCTGCCAGGATCAGGGCGCTCCGCCCCTGACCCCCCTTCCCAAGTTCAATGACCTGAACCAGCCCGCCATGGATGTGGCTCCGGTGGTCATGAAGTCCAAGAAGTAATCCTCTTCCGGGATTAAGTACGACTTTTCAAGCCGCACTTGGTGATTGTCCAGGTGCGGCTTTTTCTATAAAAACACGGCAGTACATATGGAAGATTGGAAACATTGTCCTCAATTCGCGCCCTTGGCGGATCTGATCCGCAGCCATGGCAGTTTTGCGGTAATTGCGCATGTCCACCCGGACGGCGACGCTATCGGTTCCACGCTGGCTTTGGGGGAGGCCCTGAAGCAGATGGGAAAGAAGGTGGTGATGATGAACGAGGACGGGGTGCCTTCCAATCTGGCCTTTATGCCGGGTGTGGAGAATATCATTCCCACGCCTGATGATCCGGTGGACGTGGAAGTTGCCATTTCCGTGGACAACGGCGCTCTCAAGAGGCTGGGAGAACGCAGCCTGAGGGCTTTGGAGGGAGTGAAGGTGTGGGCGAACATCGACCACCACCGGACGAATGAGCTGTTTGGAGACGTGCAGTGTGTTTTGCCGGACGAATGCGCCACGGGGGCGGTTTTGTATTATTTTTTCAAGTATCTGGGCATTCACGTCACTCCCGTGATGCGAGACGCTCTTTACGTGGCCGTCAGTACGGATACGGGGTCCTTCCAGTACCAGATGACGACGGCGGCCGTCATGGAGCTGGCCGCGGATTTGATCCGGATGGGCGTTGACGTCCAGGACGTCAACCGCCAGCTTTACCAGGAGAAGCCGTGGGTGAAAATGCAGTTGATGCGCGAAGTGCTGAACGGAATGAAGCTGACGCCGGACGGCAGGATTTGCACATTCTGCCTGACGAATGAGGCAAAAGCGCGAATCGGAAGCCGTCCGGAAGATACGGAGGGCCTGATAGACCTTCTGCGTTCCGTGCAGGGAGTCTGGCTGGCCGCTTATCTGGAAGAAACGGAGGACGATCCCCGCATCCGTATTTCCCTGCGGTCCAAGACTCCTGAAATATCCGTTGCGGAGCTTGCCTCCCGTTTCGGCGGCGGCGGCCATGCCATGGCCGCCGGAGTGCGCATCCGGGGGCCTATTGACGAAGTGCGCCTTACCATCCTGGAGGCCATGCGGGAAGAAGTGGAACGAGTGCTCCGACAGAAAATTTCATGAATGTTTCAGATTCCATCCAGGTTCCTTCGGGCGTCCTGTTGATTGACAAGGCGTGGGACATGACTTCCCACGATGTGGTGGCGATTGCGCGGCGTTCCCTGGGAATTAAGAAAATAGGCCACTGCGGCACGCTGGACCCCATGGCCACGGGGCTGCTGATGCTGGTGGTAGGAAAGGCGACTAAGCTTCAGGACAAGTTGATGTGCGAACACAAGGAATACGCCGGAACTCTCATGCTGGGCGTGGAGACTTCCTCTCAGGATGCCATGGGAGAAGTAGTGGCGGAGTATTCCGTGGACGGAGTGACGGAACAGGCCGTGCGCGAGGCGTTTGACCGGTTTGACGGCGCTTTTGAACAAATCCCTCCGATGGTTTCCGCTATTAAAAAGGGCGGGGTTCCGCTGTACAAGCTGGCCCGGAAAGGTCAGGAAGTTGTGCGGGAACCGCGGCCTGTGGAAGTGTTCGGCCACAGGATTTCACGCGTGGCTATTCCGGAAGTAGATTTTACCGTTCAATGTTCCAAAGGTTTTTATGTGCGTTCCTATGCTTATGATATCGGGAAGGCGCTGGGCTGCGGAGCGCATTTGAGCGCCCTCCGGCGCACCAGGTCCGGTTCTTTTACGCTGGACCGCGCCATTACGGTGGATACCCTGAAAACCGCTCCCAGGGAGGAACTGTTCCGGGCCATGCTTTCCCTGCGGGAGCTGGCGGATATTCTGATTGCCGGGTAGCAATATGGTCATTTGCCGGGAATTCAAGGAATTAAAACGCCTTTTCGCCCCCGTACACTGGGCCATGGGGATGTTTGACGGGGTGCATCTGGGGCATGCCGGAGTGATTGCCGCAGCGGTGGAAGGCGCTGCCCGTGACGGAGGAATTCCCGCTGTTCTGACTTTCCGCACCCATCCGCTGGCCCAGGTGAAGCCGGAAAGCGTGCCTTCCGCCATTATAGCGGAGGATGCGGAAAAGTTTGTTCTGATGGAAGAGCTGGGGGTGAAGGCGGTGCTGTCGCTGGAGTTTTCTTCCAGGCTGGCTTCCATGAGTCCGGAAGAGTTTATCGGGGAACTTTGTTCCTCCTGCCGGGTGGCGCAGATTGCCGTGGGAGAGGATTGGCATTTTGGCCGCGGCCGGGCCGGGAATGTAGAGACCCTGCGCCTGTTGTCCTGCCGCTACGGGTTCCGAGTGACGGCCGTTCCTCCCATTTTGCGGGACGGGGAGCGCATAAGCAGCACCCGGATTCGCGAAGCCGTGCGCGCGGCGGATTTTTTGCAGGCCGCCGGCATGCTTGGCCGTCCCTACCGCTGGAAGGGGCTGGTGATTCACGGGCGCCGGTTGGGGCGTCTGCTGGACTACCCCACGGCCAATATGAGGCCCGGTTGCGGGTTGCAGCCCCCCCATGGCGTTTATGCCGTGCGCGCCCGGGTGGACGGCAAAAAATACGGAGGCGTAGCCAATCTGGGGGTGCGTCCCACCGTAGAAGGGGACGCGGGAGAGCTTTTGCTGGAAACGCATTTATTCGGTTGGCCGGGGGATATTTACGGGCAGGAGATGGAAGTGGAACCGGTCCGTTTCCTGAGGCCGGAAATCAAATTCCCTTCTTTGGAAGAATTGAAAAGCCAGCTTGCCCGTGATGCCGCCCATGCGGAAAAAGTGCTGAAGGGTGGTGAGTAAGACACAGAAAACCGTAAAATGGAGGATGACGGCTTGACCGGAAGAGCGATCGGGGGTTTGTTGTTCGAACGTCATGTTGGTTGAGCAGTTAAAATCAAAAATTCATCGCGCCATGATTACCCGTGGCGATGTGCAGTATGAAGGCAGCATTGAAATTCCTGCCGATCTGATGGCCGCCGTGGATTTGTGGCCGGGAGAAAAAGTTCTTGTGGCCTCCGTCACCTCAGGGAACCGTCTGGAAACGTATGCTCTCCAGGGGCCTGCCGGCACGGGGAACATCATCATGAACGGCGGCGCAGCCCATTTAATCAAGACGGGCGAACGGGTGGTTATTATGAGTTTTGCTTTGTCGGACAAGCCCATCATCCCCAAAAAAATCGTCTGCAACGAACATAACGAAATTATTTCCTAGACTTTACAAATCATCCGAATTCACACATACTCCCCGCGCTCATGAACCTTTTTTTAGCAGATTCGCTCAATATCAGCATCCAGTTGCTTTTTGCCGTCCTGGTGGTTGTATCGCTTCTCCTTCTGGGGGTGGTGCTTATGCAAAGGCCCAAGCAGGAGGGGCTGGGCGCCGCCTTTGGCGCAGCCATCACGGACCAGGCTTTCGGCGCCCGGACGACGGATGTGCTGAAAAAAGCTACGGTATATTTTGGAACCGCGTTCATGGTTCTTTGCCTGGTGCTGGGCATGCTGATCAACCGTCAGCATGTTAAGAGTTCGGAAAGTCTGTTGAGCCCGGAAATGATGAAAGCTGCCGCCAGGCAGGAAGCCTCCGTTCCCGCCAAGACGCCGGAGGAACTCCAGCAGGAGGAACTGCGCAAGCGCGCCGCTGAGGCGGAAGCCGCTTCTTCTCAGGTTCCGGTTTCCTCCGCGCCGGTGGCTCCGGCCCCTGCTCCTGCGGAACCCTCTGTTCCCGCCAACTAAGGGAATATTCTTTTTAAACGCCCCGGCTGTCGGAAGACGCCGGGGCGTTTGTGTGCCGGGGCTTGTTCCGTTTGTATGCCGTTTCGGAAACAGGTTTTGAAATTAACGGCGCCGGCTGTTTTCCGCTTGCCCTGAACTGTAATTGCGCTACTCTTGGCAAAGTATGAAGACACCTTTTTTGAACCGTAAATCCAAGGGATTCACGTTGATTGAATTGCTTGTGGTGATCGCCATTATTCTGACGCTGGCCGGAATCGCCATGACGGTGGTGAACGGCGTGATGGAAAAATCCAAGGTTACGACGGCGCGGAGCGATTGCAACGGCCTGCAGACGGCTGTGGAAAATTACATGCTGGACAACGGCCGAGTTCCCGTGGCCTGGAGCGGCCGGGAAATGGCCAAGCAGGCCCGCAAAGACGGACAGTATTACGTGACAACCGCCGTGGACGATGATAGCCGCATCATGAGCATCCTGACCAATTACATGGACCGGGCAGATGAGGACAGAAAGCTGAACCCCAGAAAAACGGCTTATTTTAATACGACCACTACGGACGTGGAAGGCGCTCCCGGCCTGTTCTTCGAAAGCCGCGGCCGTGTGGGCCTGATGGATCCCTGGGAATCCCCCTATTACATTATTTTGAATGCCAACCCTGACGACCGCACTCCCCGTGTCCAGGTCGGTTCCCGCATGATGACCAAGAATGTGGCCGTTTACAGCACCGGCAAGGACAAGCAGGGCAGCACGGAGGACGGCCATATCAACAATCCGGAATTGACGGAAGACAATGTGACTTCCTGGTAATGCATGGCAGCGCCTCCTGTCTTGAGGCAGCGTCGGTTTTTTAGGGGCTTCCGGCTTATGGCCGTGAGACCCCGCGGCATATTCAGGCATAAAGGCTTCAAACCGTATTTTTTTCTTTTCAACTTCTCTCAAAAACCTCTCAATAAGCCTCAGACATGAACTGGTTCAAAACAGACGACATACGCATTCAAGACATTGAGCCCCTGATTTCCCCCGCCATTTTAATCAAGGATTATCCGGCGACCACGGAGATCGCCAAAATGGTGGCTACGACCCGCAAGAATGCGGAGAACATCATTTCCGGCCATGACGACCGCCTGCTGGTGGTGGTGGGGCCGTGCTCCATCCATGATCCCCAGGCTGCCGTGGATTACGCTTCCCGCCTGAAGGAACAAATGGCGCGCTTTGAAAAGGATCTGGTGATTATTATGCGCGTGTATTTTGAAAAGCCCCGCACCACCGTGGGCTGGAAGGGCCTCATCAACGACCCGTTTATGAACCATACCTTTGACATTAACCGCGGCCTTCACATGGCCCGCGGGCTGTTGCTGCGCTTGGGGGACATGGGGGTGCCCGCGGCCACCGAGTTCCTGGACACCATCACGCCGCAGTATATTGCGGACCTGATCACGTGGGGCGCCATCGGCGCGCGCACTACGGAAAGCCAGGTGCACCGTGAACTGGCTTCCGGGCTTTCCATGCCTGTGGGGTTCAAGAATGGCACCAGCGGCAGCCTGCAAATTGCTGTGGACGCCATTGTTTCCTCCTCCTGCCCGCACTGCTTCCTTTCCGTGACCAAGCAGGGAGTTTCCGCCATTGTTTCCACTACGGGCAATAAGTCCTGCCACCTGATTCTGCGCGGTTCCTCCCTGGGGCCGAACTTTGATGAAGAGCATGTAAAAGAAGCGGTAGCGGCCTTGCAGAAGGCCGGCATCAACAACCGCATCATGATAGATTGCTCCCACGGAAACAGTTGCAAGGATTATCGCAAACAACCGGCTGTAGCCGCCAATATCGCGGAACAGATATCCAACGGGTCCGACCAGGTTGTGGCCGTGATGATTGAAAGCAACATTGTGGAAGGAGCCCAGCCGCTGAGTTCCGACCTGGTGTACGGCAAGAGCATCACGGACCAGTGCATTGGCTGGGAGACGACGGAGGAAGTGCTGGAAACCCTTGCCGCCGCTGTCCGCAGACGCCGTGCCAAACGGCAGGAAGCGTAAAGCTTTCCCATATTCCGGAGGCGGAGGATTATCAACGGAGTTGAAGGCTGGAACGGCTATGCCTTGGCTGACGGGGCAGCCGGACACTGCGGGGTTCATTTTTCATATCCGGATGATTTTATTGGCTCTTTGGTGTTTTTTGCCGAAGAGTCAATACTCGTCCCCCCACAGATAGGAATGGCGTTCGGAAATCGTTTTGCCGCGGTTGTCCTTCAGGACGAGTTTCCATGCGAGGATTTCCCCTTTTCCCTTGGCTTCATCCCCGATAAATTCGAAAACGGAGTTTTGCGTGCCGCCTTTTCTCCCGGCAGGATAGGAAATGGATTTCGTCAGGACGGCTGAACCTGTTTTTCCCTGGCGATACATCATGACCAGGGTTGCCGCCTGTTCCGGATTGGCATCGTTCCAGGTGACGAAGTAGTATTGGCCCAGACGCTGAAGACGCTGTTGCTGGGAGACGGCGCCGTGCAGCAGGTAAGTGGCCTGGGTATGGTGCATGCCTACGTCTTCCGCAGGAACCACCGTGGTTTTTAAGGGAACCTCCCGCACATGTTTAATCCGGGAAACCTGCTCCGCGCAGGAAAACAGGACCGGCAGCAGGGCGGCGCAGAAAGGAGCAGGAAATTTCATGGATTCCATTCAATACATATCTGTCCGGGGAGTCAACCCAAAGGTGGGGAAGCTTCAGCATGAAAATGTGGTATGGAGACGGAAAGAATGCGGATATTTCAGCAGTAAGATTGTTCCGCCGCCAAATCCTGCGGATCGGCTTTTGCCATCAGGGGGCGGGACATCGGAAACAAGACGGAGTCATTCGGAAAACCGGAGGATTTTGGGCAGGCGGCACGCTTCAGGCTGTCCCGGGATTGATGCCGTGGTTCCACCCGTTAATACAATGGTACGACCAGGGTGGAACCCAGGGTCAGCCAGCAGGGCAGCGTGAGGAAGGAAGCCACCGTCGTTGTCAGCAGGATTTGAGTGCCCAGATCCGGATGACCGCCGAAACGTTTAGCCAGAATGACCGGAATGACGGCGGAGGGAATGGCTGCTTGGATGATGATGACGCGCTTGATATAATCATCCACTGGCAGGAAATAAGCCATCAGGAGCAGCAGCGCGGGGGCCAGCCCCAGGCGCGTCAGCAGGCCGCAAATGATGGGTTTGGGTTCCCATTTCATGTTATGCCACAAATCCCGCATGGAACAGCCGAACAGAATCAGGCAGAGGGGAGTGGCGCAGTTGCCGATCATTTCAAGAGTCTTCATCAGGGGCGGTTGGGCTACATAGGTTCCCAAACCGGACCAGGCAAGAGCCAGGCCCACGATAACGGCCAGCAGGGGGCCGCGGAAGAAAACGCCCATATTCAGATTGCCCGGGCCGCCCGCGATGATGATGACGCCGATGCTCCAGACGACCAGTTCACACCCCACATTGTGGACGAAAAGGACGCCCAGCGTGGGATCGTTGCCGGCGGCAAACAGCATCTGGATGATGGGAATGACGAAAAAAGCGTAGTTCTGCACTCCCGCCGTCAGGGTGAACGTACGAAGGCCCGTGCCGATGCGCATGCGCAGCATTTTCGCGACCAGCCATGCGGCCGCGATGCCCAGCAGAAGTTCCAGGGCCCCGGCTGCGATGGCCTGGAGGGAAAAGGAAACGCTGCTGAGCGTCTCATTTCCGGAGAGTACCATGTACTTCATGATGCTGTGGAAGACGAGGCAGGGATAGGCCACATCCATCGCGATGCGCATGATGGGCGCGTCATGGTCTGCCTGGATGACTTGCTTGTGGCGCAGATAGAAACCCGTGGCAAAGAAAAGATAAACGGGAATGGTGGAGAGAAAGGTGGTGAGGATGACGGCGCCGGTATCCATGGCAGAAGGAACTGTTTTTGCGTTAAATGAGCGTATAAAAAACAGGAATTTATTTCCTGTTCCAAGATAGAATCAGATGAATATAGTTATAGAAGATAACTCTATAATTTTATTTGCATTGATATTTTGTATGCGATTTTTCAAGTTTGTATTTTTCCGGAAAATCCTGAATGAGTTTATAAAATTTGGAATAGTATTCTTTTAAAGAAAAATCAGGTTGTTTATTTTTAATATAAGATGATGCCCGAGATAAGGCTACCCATCCTTCTTTTTTGTGCGTTTCAAATGCCTCCTTAAGTAATTTATGAATAGACTCAGGGATTTTTTTTCGTTTTTCTGATCCAGATTGAGAAGGCTTATTTTGTAGTGTATTATCTATTTTAGAGTCAGCAGTTTTTAATAAAATAAATTCATTGCAGCTTTTTTTAAAAGCCTCTGGAGTTTTCTTCTCTCCGATACCAATTACATAAACACCATGTTCCCTGACATATAGGGAAACGGGAGTGAAATCACAGTCGCTCGAAACAATGGCGAGGGCATCGTAAGATGACTGATACAATAAATCCAAGGCGTCAATAGTCAACGCCATATCCGTCGAGTTTTTTTTAGGAGTATAATTAAATTGCTGCTCCGCTTTTATGCCAAACCGGTTTAGCGAGTCTTTCCAGTTTTTTAAACTTTCCTTGCTCCAGTCGCCATAGGCTCTTTGAATCACAATACGGCCATATGCAGATATTTCCTGAATGACGCTTTCAAGCTTATCCAGAGCGACGTTTTCAGCATCAATCAGAAGGGCCAGTTTTTGAAATTTTCCCATCATGTTTTCCTTATCCAAGTGAGGAGTGTCTTCTAATTATTTCTCAATGGACAGGAATAATGTCAATTCCTTTATGCTGGGAAAAACCTTTGAGGGATTGGCTTTTTTCAATCCGCTGACGTCTGCGGTCGTTGCCCAGGCGGCGGATAGGCAGGTCACCCCCGCTTTGTTGCAGGCGGCCACATCTGAAACCGCATCCCCGATATAGTAAAATTCGTCTTTGTTCAAGTGGAAGTCATGCAGAAGCTCTTCAATGGCTTCTGCTTTATTGGGCCTGTCTTCCGCTCCGGTTTTGACGGAACAGAATAAATCCCGCATGCCGAATTGCTCAAGCGTGATACGGCAGCTTTTGTCTCCCTTCCCGGTAATCAGGGCGATAAGCACGCCAGCCTTTTGCAGGGTTTCTATCAATTCGCGTATGCCTTCATACGGAGCCGGGCATGATTGATGCATTTTTTCATAAACCGGGTAGAAATCATAGAGAGCTTCCCGCCATTTTTCTCCGGCGACTTTCTTGATCATTCCTACTTCATTCAGGCCGAACGTCTGCGTGATTTCCCGTTCGCTCAACGTGTGGCCGGCGTAGGGAGAAACCGCTTTTTCAAATGCCCTGATGCACATGGGGACCGTGTCCCCTATGGTTCCGTCCAGATCAAAAGCGATCAGCTTGATCATTGTTCCCGACTTCCGTTGATTTTACGAATAACCTTGCAGGGGTTCCCCGCCGCCAGACTGTCGGGAGGAATATTTTTGGTGACCACGCTGCCGGCTCCGATGACGCTTCCTTTTCCGATGGTAATGCCGGGCAGGATAATGACGCCGCCGCCAATCCAGCAGCCGTCTTCTATTGTTACCGGAAGAGCGTAGGTATGGCGGATGTATTCAATTCCTTCATCCGTTTCCACGGGAGTGAGGCGTTCATTCAGATCAATGGGGTGCGTAGCGGTGTAAATCTGTACGTTGGGGGCGATCAGCACATTGTTGCCGATGGTGATCCTGTTGCAGTCCACGAACGTGCAGCCCGTATTGACGGTGACGTTGTTTCCGATATGGATGTTGCGGCCGTAATCGCAGATGAAGGAATGGCCGATGGAGACCTTGGCGCCGATGCTGCCCAGCATTTCCTGCAGCACCTGCCGCTTTTCCTCTTTATGGTCGTAAGGCAGGGAATTGTATTTCATCAGGAGCCGGTGCGTCTTGTTCTTGAATTCCAGAAACACCTTGTCATGGCAGTCATACCATTCGCCCGCCATACATTTTTCCAGTTCAGTCATTATTTTCTCCTTTCTTAATCCTTATTACCGAATTATCTATAACGAACCTCGCCTACTTTCACAGGTAATGCCTTAATAATTTCTTGAAATGCCTCTAAATGGTTGTGTGGTTGTTTCCATACATATTCCTTTAGGAGTTCTGGTACCTCTCCAATTTTACCATCACTATTAGTAAATACAATGGTTACAATCGAAAATTTATCACCTTTTTGCATTTTTTCACTTATTGCATAATTAACTTCAGTTTCTAAGAAACCTTCATCCTTATAATTGGGGGTAATAAAGAAAATAGCAGCACAAGAATCCTTAAATCCTTGTAATATTCCTCTATGTAAAACTGTTCCTGCTGGCATTGCGTCCTCATCTAACCATACATCAAACCCCAATATATCCAATGTCTCTTTATATTGTCTAATCAACGGTTTATCTGTCCCTTTATGGCTCAGAAAAATTTTCATCTTTTTTACTCCCATCACACACTCATGTATTTCTAGAAGTTTTTGTAATTCACTTTTCAAATTACTACCGTCCTTTGAAAGTATAACGACGGAATCCATAAGAGATAAATGGAAAGAAGAAAATACTTTATCTCGAACACTATCTATATTTGACAAAATAATTGTCGATACGCCAGTATTGGCAATACTAAAATCAACAACTGAACTTACTACCATTGCTCTATTACCTGTGTGCTTAAAAATACAGATTATATAATTACCATATTCTCCAATCATCAAATTATATCCACTAACAATAGGCCAAGAAGCGCTATATTCAGGATATTTATTCTTGATTATTTCTGAATACTCTTTTTGAATAATTTCATTAGCGATAGTCATACTTTTTCCTCCTGTTTCTTTTTAAAATCAGCTATTTACTTCTGCTTCAAAGCATAAATACTATGTTGTAATCTCTAGATTCTCGGTCCTAAAAACTTGTCCCCATTCAAATGAATCATATGATCCGGCATATCTGCAATCCAAACCTCTGTTTCCCAAGCAAGCGTTTCGGAAAACCTCTTAAAAGTTTTAAAGTCAAGAAATGCAGTTACATAAATTTTACCCGCTGTAACTCCTTCTGTCATTTCTTCGATCTCTTTAATTCTTTTAGGCTCCATTGGCCCAACAGAAGTAACGGATTCAATAAAATACAGCCAATTTTTCTCTTCAGAGTATAGTATAATATCTGGCATTTTATCGTGGAGTGTAATTGTGAATCCAAGTCTTTGAAGCTTTTCTGAATTTTTAAACAAATCTTTTTTTTCAGTATCCCCTACATAAAGACATTCGGTGCTAGGTGCAAAGCGAGATGCAAATTCCTCAATAATAACCTTTTGTAGTTGATTATGTTTTCCAGGTGAAAAAGTAAAAGTTTCACCATTAATCCGTATAGGCATTTTTCGCATAGTGCGCTTGGAGGTATAGAGGTCAACAAGTGAATCGTGATTTTCTATAAACTGCTTCCAGTTTTTTTCCCAGGCCGCCGTACCAAAACTCTGAATCAAACTCAGCATTTCATCTGTTAAGCGATAGCGGTAGTTGGGGCTGTTGGTTGCCTTTCCGTTATCCTCAATGAATGCTGCATTTCTGAAATGGTGCATGGCTTGTTTGCGGAAGGTCTCACGGCTATTTTCTGCATAAGTCGTCCCGTAATTGTTGTTTGCAAATGCAATAACATCGTGAATTCGAATCCAATTATTTGTGGCAGAACCCCATGACTGTTTTTCTGTCAGATTTGCCATCGCAAGCAAGACACAGCAGCACATGCCATTCTGTTGCTTTGCGGGCACTTTCAAAGAATTGAGTATTTCTTTTGCTTCCTCTAATTTACTCATATATAGCTCCTTAAAATATTGTCACAAGTTGCTTCCGACATATCCCTAACACGGATCAGTTCCTTTCCCATCGCTTCAATCGTGTTTATGGGAGGAACCGGCATAGAATTGACTTCGGTAGAGTTTACCTGCGTTGATCCATTCAAAATCCGGTAATAGCTGTCATACAATGTAGAATTAAACAGCACATAGAGTCCATAAACAACACACTCTGATAATTCACGGAGTCCGCTGATAAAATTGATTTTATTCTGCGTGCTGATCTTCGTATATTCAGGATGTTTTCGGGCTAAATACACACCGCATTGCAGACGACGGTGTTCCTCTTTTGCTGTAAAGCGTTTTACAAACAGATAGTTAGTGTTCTCTTGTAAAAGTCCACTTTGTTTAGTAACGATGTACTCATGTTCTTTCCCCGCAGGAAATACCACCTTTCCGTCTTGAATGTGCTGTGAGTAAAACAGTGGAACAGCATTGTCTTCTGCGGAATCACGCAATGCTTCACGATTCCGAAAATCAACGGTTAACCCAGTTTTCATTTTTAGCCCAATATCCGGGAGTGTATCTGTCCACCGATTCAGTTTTTTTAAGGTTTGAACTTCTTCGCCGTTAGTCACGAGATAAACATAACAGTCATTTCCGTTTACTACCGTAGAATAGGGGGCTTCAAAAACAGTCCGATTGGAGAAATCTGCGTTACTCTGTGTGGTGGTAATAGTAATGGTTTCAGGATTTTTTGTATTTTTTTTTGCTTTGATGATAATAGTCTCTTGTAAAACGCTCTCTTTCTCAAATACTTTTTCCCGGCTAACAAAGAGATGGATATGCTCTAATGCGCCTTCTTCAAAGAAACGTCTGCGGAATTGCTTAAAGTACGCACCGGATGTCCACGAACGGGGGATGATATACACCATCTCGCCAGCCTCCCTGAGGTTGAACATACTCATAGTAGCAAACAGAAAATACAGGTTAGGTGCGCCATAACATACATCCGGCATTGCTATTGCCTCTGGTGCGTCTTTTGCAATCTTCATATAAGGCGGATTACCAATAACCATATCGAACTTATCAGCAGCCGGATTTGCCCCTAACATGCCGTTGTAATCAAGCATTTGGCCGAGGATATAATTATCAGTTACGATTCTATAAGAAATATCTTTCGCTGCCTGTTTACATGCCCACTCCAGATTTGAACGTAGCAAGTTAACAATGTTGGGATCATTTTCATAGCAAACGAGTTCTATGGTACCAAGCTCAGCAATAGATTCCAGTCGTTCAATGAGTGCGATAGAAAGAATACCTGAGCCAGCACCCGGATCAAGGATGCGGAGAGGATTACGCCCTTGAGGAATTGAAAACAGTCCCGCCATAAAAACAGCAGTTTCTTTGCTTGTAAAAAATTGTCCGTATTTTTTCCTTTTAGGCTTTGGCATACGGGCAATGTACTCGGCTGTAGCCGTACAAATATGATCAATCATTTTCATCACTTACAAAATCTTCACTATGTCGCCAATGTCGCAACCTAATGCAGCGCAAATCTTATATAAACTCTCCAGATGGCTTCGTTTTTTCCATCTTGGCAAGTACATTGAAGCTGATACCGGATGTGTCTTTCAAATCTGTCCGGTTTGTTTTTTTATCAGTCAACAACTTCCGGGGTTTATTGTAGAAAATAGGCATCGCAATTCTCTGTTCCAAATTTAGGCTAGTTATATTATAGCACAAATCGACGATGTCCACAAGATAATCTCATCAGAATATGAGATGTTCTCTATAAAGAAAAAGTCACCCGCAGGAGCTTAGTTGCTTCCACGGGCAGCAGTGCTTGATTGGGCTCTAATCCTGTTTTTTTCGCCCTACCAACCCACTTCAATGCGACGCAGTTCGCCCTGTACAGCGGCAAGCTGGTTGCTCAGTTCTCGGATTGCCTTGCACAATCACGTCCCTACAGGTCAGGTGGCAGGTGATATAGTCTTGCTTCGCCAGTCTGAAGATCTTGGCAAAGGTTTCAATCTGCCGGTTTTCCTTTGGTGGTACCCGAATGCACCCGTTTTGTTACACCAGTAGTTATTCGTTGCCCATATTGCCAGTCTTTGCAGCAGGATTGATCTGCAAGATGTGATACTTGACAGTGTGGTTGAAAATGTAGCTCAGTTGGGTGTGGACATTCTTGAGATAGTCCAGTGAATAGGTTTTACCATCTGATTCTGTGTGCTGCCGTGTCTCGTTCTGCCAGTCGATCACGTCATAGGTGGTGATCTCCGAGAGCTTGCGTTTTTTGAAATACGGCAAAATCTTTGTGTAGATGATATACTCTTTACCGATCTCAAAGAATAACAAAAAACTCTGCCAACCTTCTTTTACAGAAAGTCAGCAGGACCTTTTTGCTCTTACTATAGGATGGAATGCGATAGCTTAACCTACAAACTGCTTGACCCTTGAAACAAGAACAAACAAAACAACTTGGATATCTGCTATCATTTTGCTTTCAAATGGGAAATAAAGTTTTCGAAAATATTTATTCTCAAAGTTTTATATCCCATTACATTCACTTTTTATTTACTCCCACTCGATGGAAGCCGGGGGCTTGGTGGAGATGTCGTAAAGGACGCGGTTGATGCCCTTTACTTCATTGAGGATGCGGTTGCTGGTTTCCCTCAGCAGGGCCGGGGGGAGTTCCACCCAGTCCGCCGTCATGGCGTCTTCCGACACGATGGCGCGCAGGTTGGTGGCCCATTCATAGGAGCGTTCGTCCCCCTTCACACCCACCGTTTTTACGGGAATGAGGCCGGCGTAGGCCTGCCAGACTTTGTCGTACCAACCGTATTTCTTCAGGTTGCCGATGAAGATGGCATCGCATTCCCGGATGATGTCCAGGCGTTCTTTGGTGACCACGCCGGGGCAGCGCACGGCCAGGCCGGGACCGGGGAAGGGGTGGCGCCACAGAATGTCATGCGGGATGCCCATGGAAGCGCCCAGTTCCCGCACTTCGTCCTTGAACAGTTCCGCCAGGGGTTCCAATACTTTCCCCTGCGCCTGGAGTTCCAGCACGCGTTCCACGCGATTGTGGTGGGTCTTGATGACGGAGGCCTTGGATTTGGCGTTGGAGGCGCTTTCGATCACGTCCGGATACAGGGTGCCCTGGGCGAGCATTTCCGCGTCTCCCACGGCATCCCAGAAAACGTCGATGAACAGGCCTCCGATGATACGGCGTTTCTTTTCCGGATCGCTTTCTCCATCCAGAGCCGCCAGGAAGCGTTCGGAAGCATCCACCGTTTCAATTTCCACGTTCATGCGGGCGAAATTGGCCCGCACTTCCTCCGCCTCGTTTTTGCGGAGCAGGCCGTTATCCACAAAGATGGCGCGCATGTTCACGCCCGCTTCATGCAGCAGAACGGCCAGCACGGTGCTGTCTACGCCGCCGGAGACGCCACAGACCACCTGCTTGTCGCCCACGCGCTCCCGGATTTCCCGGATGAGTTCCCTTTTAAAGTCTCCGATGTCGAATTTTTTGAGGTTGGCCGCGCAGGAAAGGAAGTTGCGCAGGATTGTGCGCCCTTCATGGGAATGGGTCACTTCCGGATGAAACTGGATGCCGAAGGTGGTTTCTCCCCATTGGAGGGAGACAGGGACGCCTTCCGCATTGCGGGCGATGACGCGGCAGCCTTCCGCCAGATGGTCCACCGTGTCCGAATGGCTCATCCATACCTGGGAGGAGGGGGACATGTCCCGGTACAGGCCCGTGCAGGTTTCCGGCAGCAGGGCGGCGGGGCCGTATTCCCGCTTGTTGCTGGCTTTTACGGTGCCGCCGTGCTTGATGTTCAGCAGCTGCATGCCGTAGCACACGCCCAGGACGGGGACATTCAGGCTCTGGAGCCATTCAAAGTCAATGTCCGGGGCGTCCGCATCCGTGGTGCTTTTGGGGCCGCCGGAAAGGATGACGGCGCCGGGTTCGTGAATCTGGTCCAAGTCTTCCAGCGCATACAGCTTGGCCATGTAGCCCAGTTCGCGCACGCGGCGCACGATGAGCTGGGTGTATTGGGAGCCGAAGTCAATGACGGCTACGAGGTGCTTGTCGTCCATGTGGGAGAGGAGTTAACAGGAATAATTGACGGGTTCTTCCGTGATGGTGATATCGTGGGGATGGCTTTCTTTCAGGCCGCCGGAGGTGATTTGAACAAACCGGGCCTTGTCCCGAAGTTCCTCCAGGTTGTGCGCGCCCAGGTAGCCCATGCCGGAGCGCAGGCCGCCCATGAGCTGGAATACCACGTCCGCCAGCATGCCCTTGTACGGAACGCGCGCTTCCACGCCTTCCGCGACGAGCTTGCCGGAGCTGTTCTGCCCGTAGCGGTCGCCGGAACCGCGGCGCATGGCTCCCAGGGAGCCCATGCCGCGATACTGCTTGAAGTGGCGGCCCTGGTAATGAACCACTTTGCCGGGGCTTTCTTCCGTACCTGCCAGCAGTCCGCCCAGCATCACCAGGTCGGCGCCGGCGGCCAGGGCTTTCACAATGTCCCCGGAATAGCGGATGCCGCCGTCCGCAATGACGGTGACGCCCGCGGGACGCGCCACGGAGGCTACCTCCTGAATGGCAGTGAATTGGGGCATGCCCACGCCGGAGATGACGCGGGTGGTGCAAATGGAGCCGGGACCCACGCCCACCTTGATGGCCTGCACGCCCGCCTTGATGAGGTCGGCCGCTCCTTCCGCCGTAACCACGTTGCCGGCTACGATGGGACGGTCCGTCAGCTTGCGGAGGTTGGAAACCACATCCATCACGCGGGTCGTGTGTCCCGTGGCGGCGTCAATGAACAGGGCGTCCGCTCCGGCGGAAATCAGGGCTTTGGCGCGGTCCAGATAATCGGGGCCCACACCCACGGCGGCGCCGCAGCGCAGGTGGCCGTGTTCGTCCTTGGAAGCGTCTGCAAACATGGCGCGCTTCTGGATGTCCGTTTCCGTGATAAGGCCGGCCAGCACGCCGTGTTCATCCACCAAAGGAAGCTTTTCAATGCGGTGGGTGTAAAGGATGTGGCGCGCTTCCTCAATGGTCGTGGTGGGAGCCGCCGTAATCAGGCGGGGAAGGGGAGTCATGACGTCCTCGACCCGGACATTCTGGTAATCGTCCACGCCGCGCATGTCGCGGCCGGTGATGATGCCTTCCAGCTTGCGGTTGGCATCCACGACGGGGAAGCCGGAATAGCCTTGGTCCATCATGATCTGGTGGACTTCTTCCAGCGTCATGTCCTTGTTGACCGTGACGGGGTTCGGGATGACCGCGTTTTCAAAACGCTTCACGCGGGAAACCATGGCCGCCTGGATGTCAATGGGGTTGTTGCGGTGGATGACGGCCAGGCCGCCTTCCCGCGCCAGGGCAATCGCCAGTTCCGATTCGGAAACGGTATCCATGGCCGCGGACAACACGGGGATTTTCATGTCAAAGCCGGGAACAAGCTGGGAACTGATGTCCGCGTCGCCGGGAAGAATCGCGCTCAGGCGGGGCAGCAGGAGCACGTCATCAAAACTTAATCCAAGAGGGAAATCTGCCATGCGATAATCTATAGCCGGACAACCTCTGACGCAAGCCGAAACACAGGAGAATCTTATTTTTGAATGAGCGGCGCAGTTCCTTTCTCTGCCCCATGCCATATTCGCGGGCGTTTCCGTTTCCCGTGCAGAAACTCTTCCCTCTTGAAATGGGGAGGCCGCCTGCCTATCCTGAAAAAGAAATGACGTCCATGAATGCTCCCGAACCTTACCGAGTCCTGTTTGTCTGTCTGGGCAACATCTGCCGCTCTCCTGCCGCGGAAATCATTTTCAAAAAAATGGTCGCAGAACAAGGTCTGGAACATTTGATTGAGAGCGATTCCGCTGGAATGATCGGTTACCATCGGGGCTGCCCTCCGGATAGCCGGATGCTGACGGCGCTGAAAAAATACGGATATGAGGATCCGGGGCTTAAGTCGCGCCCCGTGCGGAAAGAGGATTTGGAACAATTTGACCTGATTGTGGGAATGGACCGTGAAAATCTGCGGGATTTGAAACGGTTGGATAAAAAGGGACAGTGGGCAGGCAAGATAGCGCCCATGTGTTTTTTCACGGCTCGTTTTCCGGATGAAGAAGTGCCGGATCCCTATTATGGGGGGCAGGAAGGCTTTGAATATGTGGTAAAACTGCTTCAGGACGGTTGCGGCAATCTGCTGGAACGTTTGAAGGAGCAGCTTTCCTTGTAAATTCAGGCGTGGAGGCTGGGAAAGTGGTGGTTTATCCTGCTTTCTCTCCATTCAGACATGCCGGGGTTGCTGAACATGCCCGCAGGCGATAACCGTTTTTATGGATTTTGGATTTCTTTTCCAATTCAGGGAGATCATGCTTTTTCGTTGAAGAGTTCATGAATCCATGTTAAATGAAAAATTGCTGTGTTTCATGGCGCGCAGTTAAAGGCCATTTGGATATGTTGCTTCCGGAATTTTCCATATGGGCCAGAGTTTTCCATTCGGAAGCGCAGAGAAGAAATTTTTACCATTTATTGAACCACGGCTGAGGCCAGGGGGCATCCCGTGTTGGACGTGTTGAAACAGGAGGTTTTGTTGTTATGGATAAGGAACGGATAAAAATTATTGCAGTTTTTCCAAGATGGGGATGATGCAATGTTTGCGTTTCAATAGCTAATCCGATTCAAACCATGAAAGAACAATCCTTTGATAACGATGTCAATTCCCTGACGGGCACGAGCAATTCCAATAGCGGAGCTCCCTCCGCGATCGACGAACAAGCGCCAACGGACGCTTTTGAAAGAAGCTGGGACTGGGATTTTGAAGTCAGGGAGCTGGGGCCTGATGAGATGGCCGAATGCAAGGTGACCATGGGCGCCGACGATCTGGCTAACTTGACCGTGGATGGAGAAGAACGGCTGGACATCGGCCCGCGCGGACAGTACGGAGGCGGCAGTTACGAGCCGCAGACGGCTTCTTTCAGCATTGAGCCCGGAATGCATCGGGCGCATGTGGACTATAGCAATATTTCCATTCCCAATGCCAATAACAACATTGCCAAATTCTCCTTTGACCTAAAGGTGGAAATTACCAACCGGCAAACGGGTTCTTCTTCCTCCTATGTGCCCCCGGAGGCGGAAACGGAGCCAGTGGACAACAACGACGAGGGCGACGATGATCCATGCGGAGGCTCCAGCAGCGGAAGCAGCAGTTCTCCCAACAGCAGTTCCAGCAATCCATGCCCTAATGGCGACAACGGCGGGGATGAGGATGAGACTGATCCGGACAATCCTTTTTCCCCGGATGACTGCATGGACAACCGGGGCGGTTCCCCCAGCGCGTCTGCCGTGCGCAGCCTGGTTTCCTCCGCCTATGGAAAGTTCTCTTCCGCAGGCAAACGGGTAACTGCCCAGACGCGGAAAACCAGCATGGTATGGCGCACCAGCTTCGGTTCCTTCCGCGGTATGGAAGGCGTGCCGTACGGGATGCTGGAAATTGTGGCTTATCACTTCTCTTCCAGGTTGTGGACGCCCGCAGCCCTGCAATACCTGCATCCCATGGCCAGCTGTATTCTGCCCCCTTCCGGTCGGGAGCTGGGGGCTGATATGGCATTCCAGATCCGGAACGGAGGCACCTGCGCCAACTATTACTGCTATGCCGGCGCGGCCAGTGCAGGCTCCATCGGCGGCTCGCGGAAAAGGACGGGTTCTGTTTCCATGGCGTATGCCGCGGCAGAGGGGCGTGCCGTCTCGGCTTCCGCCAGCGCGGCGGAAATGAGGGTCAGCAACGCCGGGGGCAATACAGTCATCTACGGCGGTTCTTCCGTTTCCGCTTTGGGCGCGGCCTCCGGCTACCGGACCAGGCTGGGTTCTTCATGGACGGCTCAGGATTTTGCCAATTACCTGGACATCGTCCGAAGCGCAGATGATGTCATCTGCCAGGTCTGGAACCTGTGGGACGGTCTGGCCAATATTGAGAACGTGACGGATACGGGCTATGTGATCGCCTTTTATCTGCCCGAGCAGGTGGGGGCCAAAAACGTTTCCACCGGTCTTTACGCCGTTACGGGGGCGCCTTTTAAAACCTTCACCATTGAGGGCAATGCGGAGACCGGCAAACTCACCGTCACGGAGCAGGCGGAAGGGCGCGCGCCTTACGTCACCCGCTACTGGCAGGGGACGGGAAGGGCCTGGTGCATGTCCCAGGGGGAAGGGGAAGACGCGATTTACACGATCCGTGAAAGGCAGGAGGTTTCTTCGGGGATTTGGAAGCTCTTTACTACCGTGCAGCGCGGGGAAAACGGCGCTCCTATTTCCCGGGTGTGCGAAACCTATGAACAGGGCCGCAGCGGCAACCTGTGCACCAGCCGTATTGAGGCTTATGGAACCGACTATGCCCGTGAAACGACTTACGCTTATAACGCCGTGGGCAAACTGATCCGGGAGACGGCTCCCGACGGAGGCGAAAAGACCTGGTCCTACGACGTCTTCGGGCGTGAAACCGTCCGGATGGAACCCTGGGCGGGCGGGGGAAGGAAGGGCACCTATACCTATTACCGTTGCTCCGACCATGCCGATCCGGATATTGCGTACCAGTACGTGGTGCTCACTATGAACGCCGCCCGGCTGACGGATACGCATTACGCCTATACGGAAGCCAACCATGTGCGCCGTGTGGAAAAACGCACCACGGCGTTGGGCGCGGAGGGAGAGCAGCTGGAAGTGACGGAAACGTGGCTGCCGGCGGCGCCTAACGAATACGCCCGGGGGAGGTTGAAGATGAAGCAGTCCGCCAGCGGCGTGCAGACGGTCTATGGCTATGAGGCGGCCAGCCAGTACGGCGCCCTCTACAGGGAGACCAGGGAAACGCAGATAGCGGGGCAGGCCGTGCCGGGGCACAGCACGAGGAAAGTCACGTACGTTTCCGCTCACGGAAATAACACGCGCGTTGAGAAATACGCCTTGCTGACGGATGGAACCTGGGCGCTGACGGATACGGCGGATTACGAATACGACAAGGAAAACCGGTGGATTAAGCGTACGCGCGGCAACGGCAGGGTGACGGAACGGGAGATGATGTGCTGCGGCCCCTTGTGGGAAAAGGATGAAGACGGCATCATGACTACTTACTCCTACAATACGGCGCGCCAGCTGGTGGAAGTCAGCCGGTCGGAAGTCACGGACGGAGAAACAATCGTCACGCCTGAAACCATCGTCAGCTACACTCGGGACGCCTTCGGCAGAATCCTGCAAACGCGCCGGGACGTCGGCCCCATGACGACGATGGAAAGCAGGGCTTATGATTTGCTGGGGCAGCTGGTGCAGGAAACGGACGTATTAGGGAGGAGCAATACGCGTGCCTACAGTGCGGACGGCCTGACGGAAACCGTCACCACGCCGACGGGCGCGACGCTCGTCACTATCCGCCATGCGGACGGAACCGTACTGGAACAGAGCGGCACGGGGCAGAGGCATCTCCTCTACCGTACGGAATACTCCGCGGAAGGCGTGGTCCGTTCCACGCTGCTTCCCCGGGCGGAGGGAGAACCGGCGCTGGTGGAACAAACCGTCACGGACGGCAGGGGCAACATGGTGCGCGTCTCCCGGGCAAACGCCAACGGCGGCCTTATTCATGACCGGCGCGCTTTTGATCTGAACAACAGGCTTTTGCGGCAGCAGGTGGATGGAATGGCTCCGTTGCTTTATGACTATGACCCGTTTGGCAATATCGTCAAAACCACGCTCAAGCTGGCCGAAAACCCCACATCCGCCAACTCCCTAGTCACGGAGTACGCCTATGCCCGCCGGCAGCGGGAAGACGGCGTGTACCGGGTAACCACAGTCACGCGCTGCAACAGCCAGGGAACAACATATACGGAAAGCACGGCTGAACTGGTTTCCTTCCTGTCCCCCTCGCTGGCCGGAAAAAACATCTCTACCGATCCGCGGGGCAATGAAACCCTGCAATGGACGGAATACGCGGCTCCGGCCAGACGGACGGTAAAAACGCAGTCTCCGGCTTCTTCCGTCATTGCGGAAACTGTCGTCATAGACGGTTACGCCGTATCCCGGAAAGACCATGCGGGAGTTTTGACCGCCTCTTCCCGCGCTTATACGGCCAGCGGCAGCACGGAGACTTATACGGACGCCCGCGGCAATGCCGCCGTTACCGTCTTTGACATCGCCGGACGTGAAACAGCCAGGACGGACGCCGCCGGCAATACGACCGCCATCCAGTATGACCCGTCCACGGCTTCCCCCTCCTGCGTCACGGATGCTTTGGGCAACACGGCCTGCTACGCTTATGACCCGCGGGGACGCAAAACCGCCGAATACGGTACGGCCCTTCAGCCCTCCGTCTTTGGCTACGACGATGCGGACAGGCTGGTATCCCTCATGACGTTCCGCGTTCCGGGGGAAACCATCGCTGCCGATCCGCGGGAACGGACGGACGGGGACGTGACGGCGTGGAGCTATGACGACGCCTCCGGCCTGATGACGGCTAAAACCTATGCCGACGGCCATGGGGAAAGCTACTCTTACGATGACTGGAACAGGCTGGCGGTTAAACGACAGGCCCGGACGGTGGACGGGCAGGGAACGCCTCTGGCGACTTCTTATGCCTACGATCCGCAGACGGGCAACCTGGTCTCCGTCACTCACAACGACGCGACTCCTTCCATCACCTGCACCTACAATCACCTTAACCTGCTTACGCAGGTCACGGACGATTCCGGCACGAGGACGCTGGCTTACAACCAATATAATGAAGCGGAATCGGAAACTGCGGCAGGGCTGGCGGCAAGCGCGCTCAACTATCTGCGCGACGGTCTGGGGCGGCCTTCGGGCTACAGTCTGCATTACGGGGAGGGCGTTGTTCAGCAGACGGCCTGGGAATATGACGGTTGCGGACGTCTTTCTACGGTCTCGCTCAATAACGGCTCCGATCCCTTCGTCTATGGCTACCACGCCGTCAACGGACTGCTGGAAACGCTCGATTACCCCAATACCCTCCGGAGATGGTACACCCGGGAAGAAAAACGGGATCTGCTGACCAGAATCGACTATCTGCGTCCCGGCAGCGCCAACTACCCGGCCAAAACCGACTACGCCTATGACGCGCTGGGGCGGCCCACAGAAAAGAAGGACTACTTCAATACCCCTGCTCCCGGCCTGATGCACAGCTACAGTTACAACGGCCGCGGCGAACTGGCCGCCGACGCGATGAGCCGGGGAGGGACATATTCCTATGCGTATGACAACATCGGCAACCGCGTCACCTCCCGGGAAGGTTCGGGCGCGTCAGCGGCGGCGTACACGGCCAACAGTCTGAACCAGTACACGGCCATCACCCGGGAGGAAGAAGCGTCTTTTGCGCCTGGCTATGATGCTGACGGCAACCAGACGAAGATTCAAACGTCTACGGGAGAATGGGAAGTTTCTTATAATGCCCTGAACCAGGCGGCAAGGTTCATTCAAGGGAACAAGAGGGTGGAGTGCCGCTACGACTATCTGAACAGACGGATTGAGAAATCCGTCTATGAAGGAGAAGTCCTGATGTCGAAGAAACGGTTCATCTATCACGGCTACCTGCAAATCGCGGAACTGGACGCCGCCGACGCGACGGAAACAGCAATGCCCGTACTGCGAAAAACCTATCTGTGGGATCCGCTGGAACCGGTAGCTACGCGCATTCTGGCCATGAGCCTCTTTGATGAAACGGGAACTTATGTGGAAGACCTGTACTACACGCATGACCTGTTAAAAAACGCTACGGCGCTCTTCGGCATCCGCGCGGGACGCCGCTCCTTGTACGAATACGGCCCGTATGGGAATATTCTCAGGATGGAAGGGAATGCCGCAGAGGATAATCCGTTCCGGTTCTCCAGCGAATACGCTGATGACGAACTGGGGCTGGTTTACTACAATTACCGCTATTATAATCCCCAAAATGGCAGGTGGGTAAGCAGGGATCCAATGGTGGAAAGACCTCAGGAAAATCTGTATGGCTATGTGGGAAATTTTCCCAGCGCTTTTATAGATGTACAAGGAAAATTTGGGTTTGCATTGCCGGCGTTGTTGAATCCAGTTGGATTGATAGTTGCAGCTGTTGCAGTAACCACCGTAGCCATTACTGAAGTTATTGCCCCAGGAACGACAGAAAAAGTTATTAAAAAAATATCTGAGAATGTAATTCCTAAAGTCGAGCCAATTGCCGTGCCTTATCCAGATATTCCAAAACCTGGTGATTGTTCGGAAGCAGAACAAAAATATTTACAAGACAAAGTGAATAGAGCAAAGAAAGAGGTTGGTAAAAGTGGAAAGTGTACGGGCGATGACTGTTGCTATATATTAAAAATGAAAAAGAAATCATGGTTAATGCTTGCTAGTGCTAGGAGTCATATTAATAATAAATGTTTTAAGGGTGGAAATAAAACTCATCAAGAACAAGCGAAAGATGCTTGGAATAATTTATCAAAATGTGAAAAATTCATAGAAGAAAAATGCAATTATTAAAAAAAGAATCTTTAGAAATAAATTTTCCGATATTGCCGATTCCAAATAACATTAAAGATGAAAATGAATTTGAAGATATAACATATATTCAAGGGAAATCGTGGATATCTTTGAAAGCTAGTGATTGTAAATATATATGGGATTTTTTTTCTGTTTTCAGCAACGAGGCTTTTAGATATTATTTGCCTGCTGTTATTTATATTTCATTTGAAGAGCTGATTAAATTTCAAAAATTGAAAGATTCAAATCTCTTAGTAGATTGCACATGTCAGAATATGATCGGTAGAATGCGTGACGATTTGGATATCTTTAAAAAGTTTTCTTCTGTTCAGTTACGAACCATTTTGGAATGGCTACTTGATCTTGGCGAAAAAAATAGTGGACTTAACCCATATGATTATAAAGAATGTGTTACTTGGTTATCACTATTAGTGGAGGAGAAAAATATTGAAACTATATAGAGTAATTTCATAAGATTTTTTTATATATTATTAATGATGTTAGGTCAAAACTATAAAAATTACTACTATTCTAAAATTATTTAATATTGATAAATTAGAATGATTGATTTTGATAAGATGAAAGGAAATAACTCATGAATGATATGAAGAGATAGAAATAACTGTTTTTACCATGCCTTTAAAAACGAGCATGCGATACGTATTACGGCTATCTGAACAGACGGATTGAGAAAGCCGTCTATGAAGGAGAAGTCCTGATGTCGAAGAAACGGTTCATCTATCACGGCTACCTGCAAATCGCGGAACTGGACGCCGCCGACGCGACGGAAACAGCAATGCCCGTACTGCGAAAAACCTATCTGTGGGATCCGCTGGAACCGGTGGCCACGCGCATTCTGGCCATGAGCCTCTTTGATGAAACGGGAACTTATGTGGAAGACCTGTACTGCACGCACGACCTGTTGAAAAACGCTACGGCGCTCTTCGGCATCCGCGCGGGACGCCGTGCCTTGTACGAATACGGCCCGTATGGTAATATTCTCAGGATGGAAGGGAATGCCGCAGAGGACAATCCGTTCCGGTTCTCCAGCGAATACGCTGATGACGAACTGGGGCCGGTTTACTACAATTACCGCTATTATAATCCCCAAAATGGCAGGTGGGTAAGCAGGGATCCCATTGGAGAAGAAGAAAGTAATAATTTATACAGATTTTCAGATAATAGTTCTATAATATATTGTGATATATTAGGTCTTCAATTATATGAAAAAAAATCGGAAGCATTTGCGGCAGCGAATAGAATGGTAGTAGAAGCTATGGAAAAACGTTATGAACAGGATCTGCAAAAATGGAACAATACTCCGATAGAGAAAAAAACAAAGAAAAATAAACCTGTAAAAGTCGAATTTGGCGTTCGTATTTGTCAGAAAGATTGTAAATATTATGTAGGAAAAGTTGGGACTTCCGGCGGACATAGAGAAGTTTCTCCTTTAAGTGTGCCTCCGTGCGATGATGGCGACAAGATGATTGGATATGCACATAGTCATCCGGACAAAAACGCTTCATTAAGTGATAATGACAGAAAAATTGCAGAAGAAGGATTTGGAGGTAATTTTAACATAGATGAAAATATAAAAATCCCCCCTAGAATTATTATGACAGCATCTGTAAGAGATGGGAAAGGTAATATTCGTACTCATCTCTATAACCCTAACAGACCTGCAGGAAAAACAAATGCAACATTTATTAATGGAATAAGACAGTGACTATGAATATTATTTATTTATTTTTATTATTTTTTATTTCGGCAGGTAATATTTTATTTGCGGGAAACAATAATATTACCCCGTTGGATGCAGCTGTAGAAACCGCTTTGCATAAGATAAAAGAAATCAGTTCAGATATTGAAATAATAAATAAAAGTCTGTCTACATACATTCCCTTTTCATGTGGAGAGAGAAGTATTTTGCCTTTTCTTGGTTATGAATGTTGGGTCGAAGAACATCCTTGCTTAAAGGCTGAATTTCCTGATAAGTATGATATTTTATTTTTGAAAGCAGATGAAGAAAGAAAAAAATATAATATTTTATTTTTGAATGATAATAAAATATATTTTTATTATATATGTCTTCTTGAAAATAAAATGATGAAACAATATTCCATTATGGTTTCCGATTCTGAAGACGTCGTCAGTAGCGCTTTGATGAAAATAATGAAACAATATAAATTATCAAATATGATTAATCAGCAAGTGTCGTTAGAAAATCTGGAGTTTATAATTAATTTATTTGGGGCATATGGAAATGAAGTTTCTGGAACTCCTCTGGTTGCATACGGATACAATTCAAAAATTTTTGGAGTAGTTTTTGGGGGACTGTTATTACCACGTGAGGATTCAACAGCCTTTAAAATTTATTCACTATTCAACTCAATGATGGCATATTTTGAAAATTTGAAAAATAATGATATACCTAGATGTGATTCGTTATTTATTAATGGATTAAATTCAAATATTGAAAAAATCATTTTGAATAGTTCTCTCTTTGGAACTGCTAAAACTTTGGATGGTTGTCCCGGGAGCCGATGATGGAAAGGCTTCAGGAAAATCTGTGTGGCTATGTGGGAAATTTCCCCAGCGCTTTTATAGACGTACAAGGAAAGTTTGGGTTTGCATTGCCGGCGTTGTTGAATCCAGTTGGATTGACAGTTGCAGCTGTTGCAGTAACCACCGTAGCCATTACTGGAGTTATTGCTCCAGGAACGATAGAGAAAGTTATTAAAAAAATAGGGATCTACATACTTGACTAACCATCCAGTATACCTTTTATTTCTTAGAAATTTTGGAAAATAAAAAACGATTTGGGCAAGAGGAAAGAAAATCATTCATAATGATATGAAAAAAGTCGTCTATGAAGAGAAAGCCCTACTGTCGAAGAGATGATTTATCTAACAAATGGCAATAGTTAATAATACGGAATTGTTTACTTTAGTCTTGTTTTATTGATTTTTTCAGATCAATTTATTGAATGTCAATAATTAAAGTGTTCTGAAAACCTTACGGCAAGACTATTCCATGCAGTTCCGGGGAAATATCATTCAGGCATGAATTAATTAATGACATATTCTCTCTACATCATTGGATTTCCTTCACTTTACGGCGGTGCGGGGGCCGAACTTTATCACCAGATTAAGGTTTGGAAGCAGATGGGGGTGGAAATGCATCTTATCCCCACCCAGAAAAATGCACACGGTACCGGACTTTATCCGGAGATGGTGAAATTGGGTGTTGCGGTGCATGAAGGCTATGATTGGGAGGCCATTCCGGCAGGGGCTCCCGTCATCAGCTTTTGTAATGAAGAGTTTTTAGCTGCTCTACCGAAGATACGAAAACGGACGGGAAGGACAGTTTTCGTCAATTGCATGACCTGGCTTTTCGGCAGGGAAAAGGAAGCCATGAGGCGGGGAGATATTTCCCTGTTTCTTTATCAAAATAGCAACGTAATGAGAAACGTCATGCCTCGCCTGAGGGCTTTAAATCCTGATCCGGCCATCCGGTTCATGACGTTTAGGCCGTATTTTGATGCGGCAGATTTTCCTTTTGTTGCAGGGCGTTCCACGGACTGGTTTGGAGCCGGACACATTTCCCGGCAGGATGAAGATAAGTTCAGCAAGGATACGTGGCATATTTACGAGCATTTTGCTTCTCCTGTCCGGAAGAAGGGCACTTTTCTCGGTTTTGACCGGCGGAGCGAGGCGAAGACCGGCAAGCCTCCCGATTGGGTGGAGACCTTCCATGATCAAAAATCTTTGTCCCAACAGGAGTTTTACCGGCGCTGCCACATCGTTTTGCAACCCACCGATACGACGGAGAATTGGCCGCGTGTGGGTTTTGAGGCCATGGCAAGCGGGAGTGTGCTTATTGTGGACAGGCGCGGAGGGTGGGAACAGATGGTGGAACACGGGAAGACCGGATGGCTGTGCGAATGCCCCGGTGATTTCATCACGTACGCCACTAAGATGGCTTGGGAACCCCACTACCGGGAGGACATGGCCGCCGCCGCCCGTGAGCGGGGCATGGTCCTGGGCGGGAAGGAAGCTTCCATAGAAAGCTGGCGGGAGGTGTTTGAGGCAATCAGCCGGATACCGGATTCGTGAGTGCCGCTTTTACCCTGACCGGAATGCTAACCGCTTCCTCTCTGCGGGTCAGATGAGCCATGTGCCGTATTGGCGAAGATTTTTCTGCCTGTTCATGCTGTAGGCAATAATGTATTTGAGAAGATCCGCCTGGGAATAGCCGTGTTCCGCGGCCGCCAGGCAGATGGATCCGCTTTTGCCCAGGTGGCAGCAGATGTTCATTTCCAGAATGCGCCGTTCTCCCGTTTCGAAGTCGATTCTGTAGTCGATGCGGAAATAGTCCATCGGCCCCAGAGCGTTCCAGATTTTCCGGACGTCACTGGCGATGTCCTGCTCCATATCCCGGACGGAGACCAGTTGATAACCCAGATGGTCGTGCAGTTTCAGGTCTTCCGTGATGATGCTGCCCGGTTTGTCGGATTTCGGCTGCACGTACCCCAGGATAACGGGGTTTTCTCCGCCCAGTACGGGAACGGTGACGTCAATGCCTTCGCAGTATTGTTCCACGAGCACTTCGTGCCCTTCTTCCATCAGGCGCCGGGCGCATGCTCCCACGGCTTTCCATGAGCTGCAGATGCTGTCTTCCCGGATGCCGCCGGAAGCGGCTCCAAAACGCTTTTTGACAAAATAGGGTCCAGGGAAGGGCTCCTGGGCCGGAATGCCTTTTTCCCCGGAAAGTCCAATGCCTTCCGGAACGTTTAATTCCAGGGAGCGGAATACCATCTTGGTCAGCAATTTGTCTTCCGCTATGGCACGGATGTTGGGAGGGGCGCCCAGGTAGGGAATCTGAATGAATTCGCAGTAGGAGGAAATGAATATTTCAGGCCTGGACATGGCGAACCTGTTCATCAGGGAGAATACGTAGTCCACGTTTCCTTTGGCGAATTGGACGGAATAGGGTTTGGAGGAGGAGACGACGTCGTAACCTATATCCTGAATGGCTTTATAAATGTTGTAGTGGTATTGGGGATAGCCTCCATTGCCGGTGTAAGGTTTTTTGGAAAAATCGGGAGCGTCGGGTGCATATGGAGCCAGGAACATGATCCTTGCCGGCTTGCCATATTGATTGAGTTGGATGTCTGGTATTTCAAACATGGCTTGTGGCTGTCGCGTGCGATGTTTTTTGGATTATGGAACTGGCCGCCATGTTCAAATATAAAAAATAAGGGACGGCATAGCCGTCCCCGGAGGAGGTGGAATAGAAAGGGGAGAATCTCTTCCTTATTTTTTGGACATTCCCCTGGCGACGCGCTGAACATATTGTTCCATGGCCGGAAGTTCCTGTTCAATGCATTCCACCAGTTTGAGCTGCGTACGGCAACGGATGAGATTGTGATTAGGGCGCGAGACCTTGAAGTATTGGTCTCCTTCCAGATAGTCCGTCAGGAACCGGATACCTATTTCCAGCGTGATGAGTTTTCCGGAGAAGGCGAGCTGGTCTATTTCCGCCTGGGTGAGGAAACCGTGGGCAGCGGTCAAATAGCCTTCTACAATGGATTGGAACATGGGCATGCGCATGCGCACCTTGTCCAGATCTTCTTCGTCTTCTTTTGTAGGCGGAGTGACGGTGCGCACCATATCGCCGAAGTCGTAAAGCACCAGACCGGGCATGACCGTATCCAGGTCAATGACGCAGACGGCGTGGTCGGTGTCCTCATCCAGCATGACATTGTTGATTTTGGTGTCGTTATGAGTGATGCGGGTAGGAAGCACGCCGTTTTTCTGAAGATCCAGCAACCGATCCACATCCTGCTCACGGGCTTTGATGAATTCCAATTCAGGCAGACAGGAGGAAAGACGCCCCTGAGGATCCTGTGCCGCCACTTCCATCAGGCGGTTGAAGCGGTTCCGGGTATGATGGAAGCCAGGTATGGTTTCCACAATGTCGTCCGGGTTCATGTCACTGACTAAATCCTGAAAGGAGCCGAACGCAAACCCGGCCTGATAGGCCTGGCGGGTGTTTTCCACCACATCGTAAGTGTGGGTGCCTGCCAGGTAGTTATAACAGCGCCAGATACCGTCGCCGGGAATGTCAATGTAGTTGCGTCCTCCTCGCGCCGGATAGAGGTTGAGGGTTTGCCCGGCAGAATGTTTTATACGACGCAGGACTTTCCAGTTGATGTGACGCGTCACTTTTTCCACATTGCGCATGACTGCTTTGGGGTCTTTGAAGACGTAATCGTTGATGCGCTGGAGGATGTAGGAGTCTTTCCGCCCGTCGCTTTTACGATAGGTGGCCTTGTAAGTGGTGTTGATATGCCCGCTGGGGATTTCCTTGCCGATGACGAATTCCCCTTCAATGGCGAAGAGGTCTCCAATTCCGGCGATGCGGTTCAAAATCTGGTCAGGGTCTGTCGTTACGGAGGGATGGTCAGTCATGTCTAATTTTGAGAGAGTTGAGTGAAGGAGTTAACGAATGAATTTGTAACCTACAAGCTCATCAAGCTTGCTTTTGAGACGGGAAACACCGTCCCCGTTGAGCGCGGAAATGGGGATGACGTCCACTTTCGGAAAACGCATGCGGAAGTTAGTCAGATTTTCTTCCGCTCCTTCCAGGTCCATTTTGTTGGCGACGACGAACCAGGGCTGTTTGGCCAGGTCTTCGCTGTACAGTTTAATTTCCGTGCGGAGGTTCTGAAGGTCTTCAATGGGGTCGCGGCCTTCGCTGCCAGCCATGTCCAGGACGAAGACGAGCACTTTGCAGCGCGTGATGTGGCGCAGGAATTCATGCCCCAGGCCTCGGTTGTTGTGCGCGCCTTCAATGATGCCGGGAATGTCCGCCACAATGCAACGGCGAAAGCTGTCGAATTCCACCACTCCAATGATAGGCTGAAGCGTGGTAAAAGGATAGCTTGCTACTTTGGGCTTGGCTTCCGAAATGTCTCCCAGCAATGTGCTTTTGCCCGCGTTGGGGTAGCCTACCAGCCCGGCGTCCGCAATGCGGCGCAATTCCATGAAGAAGACGCCTTCCTCCCCTTCCGTTCCCATCTCGGCTTCCGTAGGCGCCTGGTTGGTCGCGGAGCGGAAATGCCAGTTTCCCTTGCCGCCGAGGCCGCCCTGGCACAACGTGAACCGGGTGCCGATTTCCGTCAGATCCGCGATTTTTTCCAGTTCAATGCCTTCACCTTCCCGTTCCAGCCAGGTTGCCTCCGCCATGGAGGAGGCATTGCTGCGGTAAATAATGGTGCCGGGAGGCACTTTCCCGATGACGGATTTGCCGTTCTTGCCATGTTTTTTGGCGCTTTGGCCGCCTACTCCGTCTGTGGCGAGTAATTTGGGATCATAAAAAAAAGAACGCAGGTCATTCGTGTGCGGATCCACTTCCAGAATGACGCTTCCGCCATCGCCTCCATCACCGCCGTCCGGGCCTCCCTTGGGCACGAATTTGGCCCTTCGGAAGCTGACAAGCCCGTTTCCTCCCTTTCCTGCCCTGGCGAATATGCGGATGTTGTCAACGAACATGTTCTAAATATGAATCATTTTTCTTCAAAACGCAAGACATGTGCAGGACTGCACGGCTTTTCCATGGTGTGGGCCGCTGATTTTTCCGATGCGTCGGAAGGCTTTTTGATGAAAAAGGAGTTCATATTCATCATGGAAACTCCGGATGTTTTTACGATGGCCCGCCCGGATGGGTTTGTGCCGTGCCGGCTGTTTTCACAGCAATAGATGAAGAAAAGATTCCTCTTGTTAAAGAAACCCGGGGATAGCGGCAACATGCCGCTTTTTTATTGGCGCCATGCAGTCTCTGCGCGTGACGGACGGAGAGGGGCCGGGAGTAAAAAGGCTCCATGCCGGGGGAGGGGCGGGAAAAATAGAAATCGGGGAGTATGGGGCCGTAGCATGAATCCGCATGGAATTCTGTCTCAGAGAGAAGGAGGATATGGACGTTTCTTCTTATACGTGACGGGGGAACGGTCTTTTGGATTGAAAATGAACATGGGCGTGGCATGATTCCCGGAAATCATGCCACGCCTTTTCATCTACCTTCCCGACGGTTCCGAAAAAACCATAGTTCTTCCGAAGAACGGTGAATATTTCGCACGCATCGGACGTGACGAACATTGCGAGATAGCGCTTCCCTTTCAGTCGGTTTCCGGAGAGCATGCTTTGCTTCAGTTCAAGGAAGGGGGATATGTCCTGGAAGATCTTGGCTCTACTAATGGGACTAAAATCAACGGTCTGACGCCGATGGGCGCCGCCACTCTTTACCATGGCGATGAAATCGCTCTGGGGGATGCCAGGCTCCGGTTTGCAGAAGAGCCTTCTCCGGGATTTCCTGCCGAATCTTCCGGAAAGGAGGAAAAGGCCGCTCCTTCGGCCGCCATGCGGAATTTGCAGCAGTTGGCGGAGGAAGCCGCCCGCACGACCCGGAATCATTATTTATGGATGTCCCTTTATGCCGTCCTGATATTTTTTCTGGCTGTTTTTGCCGGATTAACCTACAAACATTACAGGGTGACGGGCGAATTGCTGCCTCTTCAATGGCTGGGTATTGAATCTCCCAAGGCCGCCTTGAAAACCATGTCTCTTCACCAGGCGGAAAACGGCATGTAATACTGACCGGAATTTCTCAGTCCTGCCATTTTCTTTTGCATGGTATTTCGCCATTTGGCAGGAGAAAGGAGGCATGAGACCCCGGATAGATGTATTTTGTTTGAAAGGCTGCGGAATCAGGTGCAGTATTGCTCCGTATGAAGAAGAGCCTGTTTGCCGTGTTGTTGACTGCATGCCTTTGCATGTCTGTAAAAGGAGAAGACTCCAAACCACCGAAGACCCTCCCAGGCGGGTGGGTTTATGTCTGGGGTGACGAGTTCAATGGTTCCAGGATAGACGCCAAGAAATGGAAGCCGGAGTTGGGAGTAATCCGAAACCAGGGATCCCAGCAGACTTATACAGGCCGGCCCAAGAATATGAGACTGGAGGATGGCTGCCTTGTTTTGGAAACCCATTTTGAAAAGTTCGCTAATATCAATTACAAAAAAAGTTCGGCGGATTGGATCAAGAATACCAAGTTCATGCCTTATACCTCCGGTTCCGTTACGACGATCAAGACCAAAAATTTCATGTTTGGCAGACTGGAAGTGCGTGCCAAGGTTCCCAAAACCAAGGGCATCTGGCCAGCTATCTGGCTGCTTGGCAAGAATAAATGGGGCTGGCCCGCCAACGGAGAGATTGATATGCTGGAGAATATTTCCCAACAGCCGGATGTGGTTTATTCCACTTTCCACTTAAGTCCGGACGGCGTGTCCAATAGGGATGCTTCCCGCGGAGGGACGGTGAAGATTGATCATCTTTCCGATGATTTTCATACTTATGTCATGGAATGGGACAAAGATTCCATCAAGTTGATGGTGGATGACAAGCTGGTGAAGTCCATTGACCTGAACACCACCAATTATGCCAATGGGGCGGGTAATCCGTTCCGTACGCCGTTTTACCTCATTCTCAATTCCGCCGTGGGCGGCACCTGGTGCGAGAAAGCTCCTCAAGACGGGCAAGGGTATCCTGTAAAATTCCTGATTGATTACGTTCGATTCTATCAGACGAAGGAACATGTCCGGCAAGCCAAGCAGTTTGATCCGGAAACCGGCCTGCCCAAAAAGAAATAGCGTTGCTTTTCCGGGTTGAGGCATGTCCGGCGCCGGTGGCCGGACATGCAAGATGCCGCTTGCCTTGTTACGTCACAGGCGGAGCGGTTCTTAGTGTTTGAGCTTTCTGCTGCATCTCGGGATGGGGAGGCCATGAAAGCTGCGGGTTTTTATTTCCAGAGGAGCCTGCCGTATTGCCGCCTTGGGAATGTGTTTGCCTGTGTTTTCTTTTTTATATTTACACAGTAACGCAAAAAAACGGCTCCGCCGGATGACGGGCCGTTTTCTTTAATCAAAGGGGAGATGCCGATTCTAGCAGGATGTTCCCGTGGTCTGGGTCAGTTCCTGGAAGCGGGCCAGGATTCGGGCCGTGACAGGACCGATTTTTCCAGAACCCAACTGATAGCCGTCCAGTTTGGTTACGGGAACGCACTCCGCAGCAGTACCGGTCAGGAAGCATTCATCCGCACAGGTGATGGTAAAGCGGTTCATGGTTTTTTCCTTCGCCGGGATTTGCAGTTCCCGGCAGATTTCCAGCACTACCCGGCGCGTGATGCCGTCCAGGCAGCCGTCTGTAACTGGCGGCGTGAATACGGCGCCGTCCTTCACAATGAAAATGTTGTCGCCCGTGCATTCGGCCACATTACCCAGGTCATTCAGCATCAGGGCTTCCGCCGCACCCTGGCGAACAGCTTCCATTTTGGCCAGGATGTTGTTGAGATAATTGAGCGACTTGACCTGCGGACAGACAGTATCCGGACGGTTGCGCCGTACGGAACTGGTAATCAGGGCCAGTCCGTTTTCATATACGGCCGGATCGTACAGGGAGATTTTATCCGCAATGATGAAGACGCAGGAACGTTTGCAGTTGAATGGGTTGAGTCCCAGATTGCCGACGCCGCGGGTAACAACCAGACGGATATAGCCGTCGTTCAGGCCGGAGGCAGCGACCGTTTCACATACGGCGTTGGAGAGTTCTTCCTGAGTGTAAGGAATATCCAGCAACAGATAATGGGCGCAGTCGTACAGGCGGTCCATGTGGTCTTCCAGGCGGAAAACGCGTTTGTTATAGAACCGGATACCTTCAAAGATGCCGTCTCCGTAGAGTGTGCCGTGGTCAAAAACCGAGGTTTTCGCTTCTTCTTGTTCCACCAGCTTTCCATCTAACCAAATCTTCATTGTTATCTAGAATTGAGAAATTACTTGTGCCCAAGCAGAATACTCCTATTTCAGGAGGGGGGAAAGCTATAAATGCACCGGAGGAACATAAAAGTTCCAGCACTTGCGGCAATAAGGGCACGGTGACTTGCAAATGCTGAAAATATAAGCGGTATTCATGGAGCAGGCTTGACATTTATTTTCCAGTGTTTTTAGCTCTCGCGCGCAATGTCAGACCCTTCCAAGTTCCGCAACCTCGCCATTATCGCTCACGTTGACCATGGGAAGACGACCCTGGTTGACCAACTTTTGCAGGCGGGGGGCGCCTACCGTGCCAACCAGGCCGTGCAGGAACGCGCCATGGATTCCATGGATCTGGAACGAGAAAAAGGCATCACGATCAAGGCCAAGAATACATCCATCCTCTGGAATGGGTACACGATCAACATTGTGGATACTCCCGGCCACGCGGATTTCGGCGGGGAAGTGGAGCGCGTGATGAAAATGGTGGATGGCGTGCTTCTGGTGGTGGACGCTTTTGAAGGGCCGCAGGCCCAGACGCGTTTTGTGCTCCGCAAGGCCCTGCAGGAAGGGCTGATGCCCATTGTCGTCATTAACAAGATTGACCGTCCGCATGCCGATCCCGCCGCCGTGCATGACCAGGTGCTGGAGCTTTTTCTGGAGCTGGGCGCCACGGATGAACAATTTGAAGCCCCCTTCGTGTACGGTTCCGCCCGCGACGGCTACTTCATGAATTCCATGGAAGGGGATCCCCCCGTGGACTGCACGCCTCTTTTGTTCAAGATTGTGGAACATATCCCCGCTCCGAAGGATGCCGATCCGGAGGGTGAATTCAAGATGCTCGTTTCCAATATTGACTGGGACGATTATGTGGGCCGTGTGGCCATCGGGCGCATTACTTCCGGCACCGTGAAGAAAGGGGATACCGTGTGGCTCCATCAGAGCGACGGCTCCTGCATTTCCGGAAAAGTGACCCGCATGTTTGAATATTCCGGATTGAACACTACGGATTCGGCCATTGGCGTGGCAGGCAACATCGTGGGTGTGGCGGGGTTTGAAAACGTCAACATCGGGGAAACCCTGGGCGGTTCCGCGGATACGGAACCCCTGCCATTCGTGGCGATTGATCCTCCTACCATTTCCATGGAATTTTCCATCAACAACGGGCCTTTCGGGGGACGAGACGGCAAGAACGTGACTTCCCGCGTGATACGCGACCGCCTGATGAGGGAAATGCGGACGAATATTTCCATCCAGGTGGAAGATACGGACAAGGCCGGCGTTTTCTCCGTTTCCGCCCGCGGCGCCATGCAGATTGCCGTGCTGGTGGAGACTATGCGCCGGGAGAATTACGAACTGTGCGTTTCCCGTCCTACCGTGATCATGAAGAGGGATGAAAACGACCGTCTTACGGAACCGTATGAAACGATGTACGTAGAAGTTCCGGACGAACACGCCAACGGCGTCATGAAACTCCTTAACGCCCGCAAGGGACAGATGGAAGACATGGTATGCAGGGAAGGCACGGGCCATACGTTCATTCAGGCTTATATTCCCACCCGCGGTATTATCGGGTTTGAATTTGAGCTGGTTAACCTGACGTCCGGCCACGGCATTTTCTCCCACCTGTTCCGGGATTACGGGCCTTACGCCGGGGACATCACGACGCGTACCACCGGCACCCTGGTTTCTATGGAAACGGGCGTTTCCACCCCGTTCGCGCTGGTGGCGCTGGAAGAACGCGGACGTCTGTTTGTGGGGCCGCAGGAAGATATTTACGAAGGGCAGATTGTAGGTGAAAACCCGCGGCAGATGGATATGCCGGTCAACCCGTGCAAGGAAAAGCACCTGAACAACATCCGTTCAGCCACGAAGGGAGACGGCATCCAGCTCTCCCCTCCCGTCATTTTTTCCCTGGAGCGTGCCATTGAATACATTGAACCTGATGAACTGGTGGAGGCTACGCCTCATTTTATCCGTTTGCGCAAGCGCATCCTGAACGCCAATGACCGGGTAAGAGAATCCCGCAAAGCTGGAAATTAAGGGGCCTGAAGCGCTGGGGAAAGGTGCCTGTGTTTTACAAGCGGGCCGAGGTAGAGCCTCCCTGCCGGATTTTCTGTATTCCTCTGAGCGGAGGAATATCCTTGTTCCATTGTAAATGTTTCCCGTTTTTCCTGTACGGCTATCGTTTTATATGCCCGTGACTGTTCTCTTGTGGAAGAATGCGTGTTAATGGTCCCCCCATAATCAATCGGAGGGCGAGGAAGCTGGAGGGCAGAAAAGAAGAAGACGGAGAACGGTTCGTTTTTCCCGTCGTCTCAGAGGGATAGATACCCGGTGAAAGTGTTTCCCTCCTTACCCTGCTGGCGGGTTTTTCCAGAAAAAATGCCCGGTTTCTTTTAAGAAACCGGGCATGGCATCAAATTCGTTGAGGGAACTCTTTTTAGATTTTGCCAAAGAGGGTCTTGCCGGCGGACATGAGGTTGTCTGCGGCTTCCTGAAGACGGGCGGCGACTCCCTTTTCACCCTTGGCGAGATAGGAGCGGGGATCGTAATCCTTCTTGTTGCCCACTTCACCGTCAATCTTGAGCACTCCGTTGATGTGTTCGCACATATGGGAGACGATCGGGCGGGTGAAGGCGTATTGCGTGTCGGTGTCGATGTTCATCTTGACGACGCCGTAGGAAACGGCTTCGCGGATATCGGAGAGTTCGGAACCGGAACCGCCGTGGAAGACGAGGGGCATGCGAGCCGCTTCGCCGTGTTTGGCGACCACAGCTTCCTGGCCGTCCCGCAGAATGCTGGGTTTCAGCTTGACGTGGCCGGGCTTGTACACGCCGTGCACGTTGCCGAAAGTGGCGGCCAGCATGAATTTGCCGAGGGGAGCAAGGGCTTCATACGTCATCAGCATGTCTTCCGGAGAGGTGTAAAGCTTGTCGGCGGGATGGCCGGAGTTGTCCACTCCGTCTTCTTCTCCGCCCACAACGCCGATTTCGATTTCAAGAACGATGCCCAGTTCGGCGCATTCCTTCAGCAGTTCCCGGGAAAGCTTGAGGTTTTCCGCCATGGGAAGCGTGGAGGCGTCCAGCATGTGGGAATTGAAGAGGGGGGCTTCACCGCGTTCCACGCGGCGGCGGGATTCGGCGATCAGAGGACGCAGGAAGGTATCCACGTGTTCGGGCTGGCAGTGGTCCGTGTGGAGGGCCACAAGAACGTTGTGCTTTTCAGCCAGACGGCGCGTGGCTTCCGCCAGAACAATGGCGCCAAGGGCGGAATTGCCTACGGAGCTGCCGGAGGCGAATTTGCCGCCACCGATGGAAACCTGAATGATGCCGTCGCTTTTGGCTTCGGAGAAAGCGCGGAGGGCGCCGTTGATGACTTCGATCGTGGTCACGTTAACGGCCGGATAGGCGTAGCCTTCCTTTTTGGCCGTTTCAAGCATGGTAATGTATTGTTCTGGTGTGGCTATTGGCATAACGGGGATATGATAGGTGTTTTTTTCCGGAAGGGCAAGGCTGAACTCAGGCGCACGCCGGGGTTGCGGCGCTCTTGGGGGCATGTTCATGTCCGGCGCATTTTTACTTGCGGCAGGACCGGTCCTCCGGAGTCCGTACGGCAGTGGCGTGCGGCGTCTCCGGAAAGGGCTCCGCGTGGATTGGCGGACCTGAAAATGCTGCTTTGTTTTCCGCTCAGTACGGCTGAAAGGAGATGCCCCTCCTTCGTTTTGCCGTTGGAAGGGCATCCCGTAGTAAAGATGGGGGTGGGATGAGAGATATTATTCCGGAATGGATTCTCCCCGGATGAGGTCTTCCCAGCTTTGGCGGTTACGAATGACGTTCCATTGGTCCCCGTCCACCAGGACTTCTTCCGCCATGGGCCGTGAATTGTAGTTGGAAGACATGGAAAAACCATAGGCTCCGGCGGACAGTACGGCCAGAAGCTCTCCCTGGCGCACATCCGCCATGTCCCTGTTCTGGGCAAGGAAGTCTCCTGATTCGCAGATGGGACCCACGACATCCGCTGTGACGCAGGGGGCTGAGGGATGTTCTTTGACCGGAATAATTTCATGATATCCCTGGTAGAGGGCGGGGCGGATAAGGTCGTTCATCCCTGCATCCACAATTTTAAAGGTTTTGGCTTTTCCGGTTTTTTCATACAGGCAACGCGTGATGAGCGCTCCTGCATTTCCTACGATAAGACGGCCCGGTTCCACAATAATGTGTAATCCCAGCGGTTGCAGTGTGGGGACGACGGCTTGGGCGTACGTGCTCAGCGTGAGCTGAGCGCAGTCCTCATTCCACCATTCCTGAACGCCGGAATCCAGCGTGCCCTGGTAAACGATGCCAATGCCTCCGCCGATGGATAAGAATTCAATGCCGTATTTTTCTTTCAGGGAAGCAGCCAGGGGGGCAACTTTCCTGACGGCTTCCAGGAAGGGGCTCGCCTGGGTGAGCTGGGAGCCGATGTGCATTTGCAGCCCTTTCAGATGCAGGTTCGGAAGCTCGCGCGCCGCCATTTCATAGAGGGATTCAATGCGTTCGAAATCCACGCCGAATTTATTTTCAGCCTTGCCGGTCGTAATGTATTTATGCGTTCCCGCTTCTACGTTGGGATTGACGCGCACGGCTACCGGGGCTTTGACTCCCATGGAGGCGGCAATGGCGTTAATGGCCCGCAGTTCCGCTTCGGATTCTACATTGAAGCAATAAATGCCCTGGTCCAGGGCATAACGGATTTCCTGCTCGGTTTTTCCCACGCCGGCATAAGTGCATTTGGACGGATCTCCGCCGGCTTTGAGAACGCGGAAGAGTTCTCCGCCGGAGACGATGTCGAATCCCGCCCCGTTGCGGGCCATGAGGCTCAGGATGGCGATGTTGGAGCAGGCCTTGACGGCGTAGGCCACTTCCGCGTTAAGCGGCGCCAGAGCTTCCCTGAGACGGTGAAAGTGGTTTAAAATGGTTTGTTTGCTATAAACGTACAAGGGTGTGCTTTCCTTGTCCGCCAGTTCCTGAAGGTTGACGTTTTCACAGTAGAGCGTGCCGTTTTTGTAAGCGAATGAATGCATGGATTATTCCTTGGTTGTGCTTTCGTTGGTTTTCCCGGAATGGAGAGGAGGGAGAGGGAATCTGGGAGTGGGAGGGTTGTCGATGAGCTGGGCGATCCAGGCGAGATCCTTGGAGCTTTCCAGCCCTAGTTTAATCAACATGGTAATGGGTACGGCCAGCAACATGCCGATGGGGCCCCATACCCAGCCCCAGAAGATGACGGAGAGCAGAACCATACTGGTCACAATGCCGAATTGCCGCCCCAGAAGCATGGGTTCCAGGCAGCTCCCCAGAGCTGTGTTGATCACCAGGTAGCCGCCGGCTACAATGATGCCCGCAGTAGGGCTGATCAGAAGCATGGCAAGAAGCGTGGGGGGAATAGCAGCGATGATGGAGCCGAAGGTGGGAATGAAGTTGAGGGCGAAAGCCACGATACCCCACAGCAGCGGAAAGTCCACGTTCATGTAATAGCAAAGCAGGAATGCCAGAAGCCCTGTAACTGCGCTGATGAATGTTTTGATAATCAGATATTTCTGAACTCCGGCCAGAGCTTTGGAAAATTTGCGGATGCCAGTGTCGCTGTTATGCCCAAGCTTGTTGATGTTCGCACGGAAGCGCGGTGCTTCCCCCAGAAAGAAGGTCATCAGGATCAGAATCAGGGTAGTGAAGGTCAGCATGGAAGCCAACTGCCCCATCACCCCTGTGGAAAACGCCACGATGCGCTGCCCGTTGAGCAGATCCGGAAGTTCCTGAAGCATCTGGTCAGCCAGGTTGTTCCAGTCCCGTTCAATCAGGAAAGCGCGAAGTTCATGAATTTTCTCCATCATGAGGGGCTGGTATTTGACCGTGGCCGTTTTGGCTAAATCCTGCCCAAGATATTGGGCCAGATAGCCCAGGCCCACCAGAATTCCAAAATCCATGATGACCGTGAAAGTCACCGCCAGCCAGTGCGGGAAGCAAAGTCGGCCCTTGAAAAAGGTTGTCAGCGGATAACTGACGATTGCCAGAAAGCTGGACAGAACAATGGGCAGGAGCACCGGTTTCCCCGCCTGCAACCCGGCCGTGATGACAATGACACTGGCGAGCATGAGCAGAACTTTCAGGCCCTCTTTTCCGGATTCTTTCTGGGAAGTCATGGAAGGATTGATGTGAACGGGGTGGATAGCAATAGCCTGTTTTCTGTGGGATTGCAATCTTAAAGGCCTTTATTCCCATGATGTTCCCGGAAGAAACGTTCCAGGTCTTCAAAACGGGTCAGGAGAAAGTCCGGCTTTTTTTCCCTGAGGCCGTTGATGTCCGCCTCCGCAGCCCATCCTGCGGCGAGAATGCGGATAGGGACAGATCGGCATGCGTCCACGTCTGTGGGGGCGTCTCCAATATAGATGGCTTCCGAGGCAACGGAATTCAAACGGGCCAAAGCCCGTTTGATGCGATCCGGTTTTACGCCTCCCTCCGGGGAACCTGTTTCCAGAATGGGAAAGAATTCGGACAGATGGAAGAACTGGAGGGATATTTCCGCGCTTTCCAGACGTTTGCCTGTGACCATGGCCAGCCGAATGCCGAGGTTGCGGAGAGTGTTCAGCAGTTCGGCTGCTCCGGGGAAGGGGACGGGCGCCAGGTCTGCGTGTAGCTTGCGGTAATAGTGAATAAATAATTCCCTGCCGCGTTCATGCAGTTCCGGCTTCCCGGGAATCAATTTCCGGATAACTCCCAGATCGTCCGGGCCGAATTGGAGTTCAATTTCTTCATCCGTCAATATTCTGCCGTCCAGCTTCCGGATAGCGCGGCGGAAAGCCTCCCGGCACAGGGGTATGGTGTCCGCAAGAGTTCCGTCAAAATCAAAAATGGCGGTTTTGATCATCAGCCGTACCCTACATGCCGACAACGGCCGGTTCAAGGGGAAAGCCGTGCCGGAATAGTCATGATGAAACTGAATCGGCAGGACGTGTCATCCCGTGCGGAAAGGTCAACGTTTCATTCCCGTAGTCTTTCTAAATCCCTTATGTACGGGAAGACCCCAAAAGAATATCTGTCCCTGTGGAGCGTCATCGCGCTGGGAATAGGGTCCATGGTGGGAGCGGGGATTTTCGCCCTCATGGGGCAGGCAACCCTGATGGCGGGAAAAAACGTGTACTGGTCCTTTTTTCTGGGAGGCGTTGCAGCCCTGCTTTCCGGGTACACTTACGCCAAACTGGGGTCCCGTTATCCCGGTTCCGGAGGAATTATGGATTATTTCAACGAAGCTTTTTCCCATAAAACCCTGTCCGGCGCATTGACTCTTATTTATCTGGGGACATTGGTCATTACCGTGGCCCTGGTGGCCAAGTCCTTCGGGGCTTATGCGTCCCGCCTGTTTTTGCCGGACAGGGCAGTCACCATTTATTCCACGGCCCTTTTTGCCAGTGTGGCTATTTTGCTGCTGGGAGCATTGAATATGGGGGGAGCCAGGGCCGTCGGAAAGTCGGAAGTGATCATGGTCGCGTTCAAGTTGTTGATTTTGACTGTTTTAATGCTTGCCAGCTTCGGTTCTTCCGTACCAGTGGGAGCGGATTCCATTCCGGTGAAAGGACTGGACGGTTTGCTGGGCAGCGTGGGATTGACATTTTTCGCGTTTGCCGGCTACGGAATGATGGCCAATACGGCGGGCAATCTGAAAAATCCTTCCAAAACGTTGCCAAGAGCCATTTTTCTGGCTATTGGCCTTGTACTGGTCCTGTATTTGATCCTTTCCTATGTAGTACTGTCCAACGTTCCCGCCACTTCCCTGGAGAGCCATACGGAAACAGCCGTGGCCCAGGCCGCTTATCCGGTTTTAGGCATGTGGGGCTTCATGGCCGTATCCGTAGCGGCGCTCATTGCCACGGCATCAGCCATTAATGCCACTATGTTCAGCATGCTGGACATTTCCCGGGCGCTGGCGCGCAACGGCCAGCTGGGAGCTATTTTTAAACAGCCTTTCTGGGGACACGGGACGGAGGGGTTTTTCTATCTCCTGCTGGGGATTCTGGTGATGACGAATGCCTTTAATCTGGTAGCCATCGCCAATCTGGCGGGGGCCTGTTTCCTGATCAGCTATCTGGCGGTGTTTGTCGCCCATTGGCGGCTCCGGAAAGAGACGCGGGGAAATGTGCTGCTTATTATCCTAGGCTTTCTTCTGATGCTGTTTATTTTGGGGGCGTTCTTTTACCAGATGTTCTTCAGCCAGCCTTACCTGATTCCGCTGATTGTGCTGTTTGTAGCCGCCTGTTTCATTCTGGAGTTCCTGATACGCAGAAAGATCGAGAAAAATGCTCCTAAAGTTTCTTGAACCGCAGGTGAGGGAGAAAACCGGGGCCCTTTTCCGGCCTTTTTAATGCAGGAAGGACGTCAGGGGGCTGGTGGCTGCGGCTTTGGAAGAAACGGCGGGAAGGCCGGCCAGATAAGCCATGCGTCCGGCCCGGCATGCCAGGGCGAATGCCTCCGCCATGGCGAAGGGAGAGCCGGAGGCGGCGATAGCCGTATTGACGAGCACGGCATCCGCGCCCATTTCCAGAGCTTCCGCCGCGTGGCTGGGCGCTCCCAGCCCGGCGTCCACCACTACGGGGACAACAGCCTGTTCAATGATGATGTTAATCAATTCCCGGGTCAGAACTCCCTTATTGGTGCCGATGGGGGCGCCAAGAGGCATGACGGCCGCCGCTCCGGCTTCCTGGAGGCGTTTGGCCAGCACGGGGTCCGCATTAATGTAGGGAAGCACGGTGAAGCCTTCCCTGACCAGAATTTCCGCTGCTTTCAGCGTTTCAATGGGATCCGGCATCAGATACTGGGCGTCCGGGTGGATCTCCAGCTTGATCCAGTTGGGCAGTCCGGCTGCTGCCGCCAGGCGCGCCAGGCGCACGGCTTCTTCTGCCGTAGTCGCTCCGCTGGTGTTGGGGAGCAGGAGGTATTTTTCCGGATCAATAAAATCCAGAATATTGGCGGCGGGATCGTGGGACCCCGTCAGATCCGCCCGGCGCAGAGCCACCGTCACAATTTGGGAGCCGGAGGCTTCCAGAGCTTCTCTCATGCTCTCATTGGAAGAAAATTTTCCCGTTCCCATCATCAGGCGGGAGGTAAACTGGCGTCCGGCTATCTGCAAAGGTGTGTCTGTCATTGCGGAATGGAAAGTACCTCTGCTTGCCTTTCCAGGCAAGGGAGAATGGATAGAAAGGGAGCGCGTGACGGCTGGCCGGCACATAATCCGGGAAGAAAGGCCATGCTTTATTCGCCGCTGAAGGAAGCGCTTCGTAAGGCTCTGGGTTTCCCAAGGATTTCCTGATAAAGAACAGCCGCTTTCAGGGAGTTGGGGTGGTGCAGGGAATTTTTCAGGGAAAGAGATTCCACTGCGGCTGATGACGGAAGAAAACCAGGCTGAGGTTCCTTCCTCCCGCTCTTTTGCAAACGTTGCAGAGCTTCCTGTTCCGCATCGGAAAGGGAGTGGATGGACTGCCGGGCTTCTTCCGTAGCTTTCACATAGCGTTCCAGTACATTTTGCTCCGTCTGCCGGGCAGCTCCCACAGGTTGCGCGGCTTCTGGCGTCGGGGTCTGCCGTGTTTTGCGGGTCACGGCGGGGGAGGGAAGCTCTACAGAAGAGGCTGAGGGGCGCGGTGCGCGGGAAGGTACAGCAGATTGAGTTGGCTGGATTTGCCGCGGCTGCGGCTTGGTCCGGCGCATTTCCGCAATAACTTCCTTGACGCGTTTTTCATGATGGTTCTCCGTATTCGGAACAGGCGGTTCCTCATCCTTTTCATCCGGTTTCAACAATTCGATTACTTTTTTGATGAGAAAAATCACCCCGACAATCAGCCAGAACCAGAGTTTCAAGCTATTGTCGTCGCCGGAGGCGAGCATGTATGCCGGTAAATCCATAAAGAATAAAGGCTTCCGAAAAAGAACCTGCCTTTCCGGAAGCCGGGGAATTTATTTGATGGAAGAGGGGGAAGTATCCGGTTGGGCGATGGAATCTCTCATTTTAGTATCAGCCACCACATTTTGGTAACGGGCGTAGTCCAGCACTCCCAGATTGCCGTTGCGGAAAGCTTCCGCCATGGCCATGGGAATCTGTGCTTCCGCTTCCACCACCTTGGCGCGCATTTCCTGCGTTTTTGCAGCCATTTCCTGTTCCGTGGCTACGGCGGCGGCGCGGCGGACTTCCGCTTTGGCCTGGGCGATTTGTTTGTCCGCTTCCGCCTGCTCGGCCTGGAGGCGGGCGCCCACGTTGCCGGCTACGTCCACATCCGCAATGTCAATGGAAAGCACTTCAAACGCCGTGGCGGCATCCACCCCCTTGTCGCTTACAGTGCGGGAGATCACTTCCGGCTTTTCCAGAACGTCCTTGTAGGAGGGGGCGGAACCTACGGCGGAAACGATGCCTTCCCCAACGCGGGCGACTACCGTTTCTTCCGTGGCGCCCCCTACGAAGAGATCCAGGTTGGTGCGCACCGTTACGCGGGCGCGCACCGCCACCGCGATGCCGTCACGGGCCACCGCCGTCAGGCGCGTTTGGCCGGAGCTGGGGTTCGGGCAGTCGATGACCCGGGGATTAATGGAGGTGCGCACGGCTTCCAGCACGGTTTTGGAGGTGCCCTTCACGGCCAGGTCAATGGCGCAGGCGCGGTCGTAGCTCAGCGGGATGCCGGCCTTTTCCGCCGCAATCAGGGCGAGCACGCAGTCCACAATGTCACCGCCGGCCAGAAAATGGGCTTCCAGTTCATCCGTGCTGATGTCCAGACCTGCTTTGGCGGCCGTAATGCGGGTGTCCACCACCAGAGGGTAGGGCACTTTCCGGAGCCACATCCCCAGCATGTTGCTCATGGAGACGGGCGCTTTTGCCAGACGGGCGCGCAGCCATGTTTTGAAGAATTTGGCGATGATGGCGAAGAAAATGACCAGAAAGATGACGAGGACGACGACCAGAATGGTTCCCCACGCGGTCGCGTTGGAAATGTTTGCTGACAGTAAGTTGTTCATGTGTCCTTCCATACCATATGAGCCGAAGCGGGGTAAAGATATAATTGTGTTACCTGCGGTTAAAGGTATTGACCTTTCAGTGGATTCGTGGCAATGCACTTGGCCGTGCGCACCATTGATTTTGATTATCCGCTGCCGGAAGAACTGATAGCGGACCGTCCCCTTCCGGATCGCGCCGCGTCCCGGATGATGGTCATTCATCGGGATACGGGCATGATTGAGCACAGGCATTTTTGCGATTTGCCGGAGTATGTGCGGGAAGGGGATCATTTTATCCTGAATGACACCAGAGTGGTTCCGGCAAGATATTTTTCCAACGACGGTTCCATTGAAGTAGTGCGCGCAGAGGCGCTTAATCCCCTCTTATGGAAGTGCATGGTGCGTCCCGGCCGCAAAATGAAGCCTGGGCGTACGGTTGCCATCGGGGAGGCGGTAGGCATCGTGGAAGACATTGATGGGGAGGGATACCGCCTCATCCGGTTTGACCGGGAAGTGGATGAGGAAAAATACGGCCGCCTGGCTCTTCCCCATTACATGAACCGGGAAAGCGACCCCTCCGACAAGGAGCGTTATCAGACTGTTTACGCCAGGCATGAAGGGGCCATTGCCGCCCCTACGGCCGGGCTGCATTTCACGCCGGAGCTGCTGGCGTCCGTACCTCATGATTTTTTGACCCTGCATGTGGGCGTGGGAACATTCCGTCCCGTCAAGGCGGACAGGATTGAAGACCATCAGATGCACACGGAGCATTTTTTTCTTCCTGAAGCCGCCGCCCGGGCGGTCAATAACGCCAGAAGGGTCATTGCCGTGGGCACCACCAGCGTGCGGGTTCTGGAACATGTGGCGACGGCGGAGGGTCTGCCGTTGAGGGAGTGCGCCGGTTCAACGAACATCTTCATCTATCCTCCCTACAACTACAAGGTGGTGGACGCCCTGATCACGAATTTCCATTTGCCGCAGAGCACGCTGCTGATGCTTGTCAGCGCTTTCGCGGGCAAGGAACTGATCATGAAAGCCTATCTGGAAGCTATCCGGGAACGGTACAGATTTTTTTCCTACGGAGACTGCATGCTGATTCTGTAACATCCCGGCGGTTTTTCAAATATCTTTTGGAAAAGCGCGGATGTTTGTTAAAGCCTGTTTTACGAAGGGCGCTGCGGACGGAGGGATGGCGGCGGAACGCCGCCCGGAGAAGAATGGGGGTGCTGTCTTCTTCTGAATTCCAGCAGGCTCCTTCCGTGGTTCCTGAGTTGGCGGAGGGTAATCAAGGCATGCAGTATTTCTTCCAGCAGAATATGCATCATGTTGGCATAATGGCGGTCCGTGCTGTTCCGGCACAACCGGGGGAAATAGGAGGCTTCCAGCTCCGGAGCGTTCCATTTATTCCGGATGATGCGTCTTTTGCGGGAGGCCCGTGGCCAGCAGGGATATTCCCGGTCCCTCAAATAAAGAAGGTAGCAGTCTTTCAACATGTCGAGCTGGAAGGTTGCGCCGGCGCATGCCGGAAGGGAGATGAAGGGGTGCATGTCTTTTACCCCTTCCAGCGTCATGTGAATGGTTGTTTCCGCAAGCACGGTCCAGTAGAGAATGGGCTCCGTGACGGAACGGCTCCTCCTACGGAACCGCAGGTAGAAATGGCGGCTGAGTTCCAGGGCTGAAAGGGCTTTGATATAATGCGCCAGGACCGCCCGGCCGTATTGGCGGAAAATGAACTGTTCCAGTTTTTGCTGGAGTGGGGCGTCTCCCATGGCCATTTCCTTCTTGAGAAGGTTCCACAGCTCCTTGAATATGGCATCTTCAGGCATAGATTAAAAAAACAATTATTTCCAATATAAAATAAATTAATTCATGGAAAATCCAGATATAATTTTGCAAATTCTTCCCAATTCCGTCATGCGGGCGTAGAGCATATCCGAATACAAGAACGAAGGCGTCTGGCCGGCCGTCGTTCCCGGTTTGATTTTTTTCGGGCCGCCGGATCATTTCCGTTATCCGGAAACGGGATGTAAAGGTTTCCGATGGCGATGCATGGCCGTTTGTCCGGCCGCCAGTGCAGGACAATGGCCCGACAGATTCACGAGGGTGAACAGGACGAAAATTTATGAACACGTTTGATAGGAATCCCGTGTGGGAAAATGCAATTGGGAGCGGTCGCAAATAGAATATGGCGAAAATTTGCCGGGGTCATTTTTTCATGTAAAAAGTGCGACTGCATTTCCATGCGGCGTAATGCGTTCTTGTGAGGGCAAATAAAACGCGATAGCGTAAAAACGACTCGACGGTTAAAGATACCCCTTATCCCTGTCACGCGCGTATGGATCACGATTTCAGTCTCATTCTCACTTTTGTCGGCGGATTGACCGCTGCCCTTCTTTTCGGCCTTATTGCTAGAAAACTGCATTTATCCCCGCTGGTGGGCTATCTGCTGGCCGGAGTGGTGGTTGGTCCGTACTCGCCGGGATTTGTTGCGGATTCCCACACGGTGGAACAATTCGCGGAGCTGGGCGTTATTCTGCTGATGTTCGGGGTGGGGCTCCATTTCCATTTGAAGGATTTGATTGCCGTGCAAAAAGTGGCCGTGCCGGGAGCGGTTGTCCAGATATCCGTGGCTACCGTGCTGGGTGTGCTGGTCGGGTGGATGTTCGGATGGTCCACGATTTCCGGGCTGGTGTTTGGCATGGCGATTTCCGTGGCGAGTACCGTGGTGCTGACGCGGGTGCTGGAAGACAACCAGAACCTCCATACGCCCGGCGGTCATGTGGCCTTGGGATGGCTGGTGGTGGAAGACCTGTTTACCATTCTGCTTCTGGTTCTTATCCCCGCCGTGATGGAAGCGCGCCAGAGCGGCGCCGGAGACTGGGGCGGCATTCTTTCCGGGCTTGGCTGGATGTTCGTTAAGCTGGCGCTGCTGGTGGCCCTGACGCTGTTTGCCGGGAAAAAAGTCATTCCGCTGGTGCTGCGGTACGTGGCGCGGACGGGCGCGCGCGACTTGTTTACGCTGGCTGTGCTGGTCATTGCGCTGGGCGTGGCGGTATGCTCCGCGGAATTTTTTGGCGCTTCCATGGTTTTGGGGGCGTTTTTGGCGGGGATGGTTGTAGGGCAGTCGGACTTCTGCGCGCGCGCGGCGGCGGAAGCCATGTTGATGAGGGATGCTTTTGCGGTTCTCTTCTTTGTTTCCGTGGGGATGATGTTTGACCCGATGTCCGTGGGGGATTGCTGGCCTCTGGCCCTGGCAACGTTGGGGGTGGTGATGATCGGCAAGCCGCTGGCGGCTTATGTGGTTGTCCGCTGTCTGAGACGGCCGGTGCCGCTGGCGCTGAGCGTATCCGTGGCCCTGGCGCAAGTGGGTGAATTTTCCTTCATTCTCGCCGGAATAGGCCTCATGTACAACATCCTGCCTCCGGATGCCAATCAGGCCATCATTCTGGCGGCGGTTGTCTCCATTTCCTTAAATCCCATCCTGTACCGGCAGATTGGGCCTGCAGTCAAATGGCTGCAAAAGCGCGGCGTCGGCCTTGCGGACCTGGGAGGCGTGAACAGCCTGGCGCTCCCGTCAACGGATGCGCGGCGCGTAGTGCTGGTAGGGTTTGGCCCCACGGGGCGCATCCTTAAAAGGATACTGAATGACAACGGGGTGGAAGTCGTCATCGTGGAAATGAACATAGACACGGTTACCGCTATACGGGAACAGGGAGGGGACATTGTTTACGGGGATGCCAGCCAGCGGGAAATTCTGCGCCATGCGGGCATTGAATATGCGGAAAGCCTGATTCTCTCCGCTTCCATTCCGAATGCCAAGGAAATAGTAGGCGTGGCTCTGGATCTCAACCCTCATATTGATGTGATGATTCATACCAAGTACATGAGGGATGTGGATATTCTGAAGGAAGCCGGCGCTTCCCAGGTTTTTTCCTCGGAATCGGAAGTTGCCCTGTCCATGGCGGAATATTTCCTGCGGGAAGGCGGCGCGGACGACGAACAGATCGTTTCCGAGCGCCTGCGCATTCGTGCGGAGCTGGACAGGGAAAGGCTCGGAGTTTCCGTTGCGGGTCATTCATAACTGTTGGCTCCGCTTTGTTCGGGCGGAGACGTCCATGCCCGGAGCGCTCCCGTGCTCCTTCCGCATGCCGGCAGCGTTTGCTGAACCCGCCTTCCTCCGGATTCGGAATATGTTTTTACGGGAATCCGGTAACAGTCATTCCACTGCTGTTCTATTTGGACGGTTTAAGAATGACGGTAACGCGTCCCAGGTGGTGCAGTGCGTTTTCTATCTGGTTTTCCAGCTGTGAGGCGATCTGGTGGCATTTCCTAATAGTCAGGGCGGCATCCACGGAACATACGCAGATCAAGGTCGGGAAATTGTCCTCCCTAGTCAGGTCCAGCTTGAGAACCTTGCGGATGTTCCCGTGCTGCTGGAGAATGAGATTTACCTTCAGGCATACTTCCTCCGGAGAAACCTGTTCCGTAATGGCGTTTGTTTCCATGTCGCGGCAATCCGGTTCAATGCGGCAAATTACTTTCTCCGGCTTGAGCTCATGCAGAACGGAATTCCTGAAAGCCTCCACCACCTGGTAACCGCGTTCCAGAGGCCAATCCGCAGGAATTTCCACATCCATGAAATAACAGGGGGCATGTTTGCCGTGGCTTGCATAAAAACCGTGAATGCGGACGTGGTGGCGCAAGGCCAGCCGGTGGATAATCATATCCGGTTCCATATGGGAAGGATTCCCCCGCGCCGGTTCGATATGAACGATGACATCCGCTTCCGGCAATTCATGCTTTACAATGTTTTCAATGGATTCCGCCACGTCATGGGCGTCGTCCACGTGCAGTTCCGCAGGCGCTTCTACGTCCAGCTCTACGAAGATGCGCGCGCCGCCGTCGCGCAGGCGGATGCGTTTGACCGGATAATCCGGGGCATTCTTTTTCATGGCGTCCAGCACCTGCTGCGTCAGGGAGGAAGAACCTCCGTCCATCAGGGCGTGAATGGAGCGTTTGGCAAGGCCGAAAGCCACGGAACAAACCAGAGCCGCAACAAACAGGGCCGCAATGGCGTCCGCCTTCTCCAGCAGGCCGTGCCAAGCTGATTCTGCGGGAATCAGATGAGACAGCCATATGCAGAAAAGACCCAGGAGCACGACTGCGGAAGACCAGATGTCCGTGGTGAAATGAAGTGCATCCGCTTCCAGGGCCTGGCTCTTGTGCTTTTTGGCTACCCGGCGGAGCATGGCGGAACGGTTCACGTCCACCAGCAGGGAAACGGCCACGACGGCAAAAGCCCACCAGGTGAGGGTAATCTCCGTCTCGTTGTAAAACAGCCGGTCCACGGCCTCCCAGACAATCCAGGCGCAAGTGACTAAAAGGAGGGCTGTTTCAGCCAGGGCGGACAGATTCTCCACCTTCTCGTGCCCGTAGGGGTGGCTTTCATCCGCAGGGCGGGACGCCACTTTTACGGCGTAAAAAGTCATGGCCGCCGCCATCAGGTCCAACCCGCTGTGCAGCGCCTCGGAAATAATGCCGAGGCTGCCGGTTACAATGCCGGCCCAGAGTTTGATGACCGTCAAAAAGGCGGACCACAGGACGGAGGAAAGGGCCGCATGTGATTTTTCCTGGTGCGCTGCTTGTTCCATAAGACAGGGGAAAAGAAAGAAGAGCACATCTAAGCCCGCCTCCCTTTCTTAGTCAATGATAACAGAGGCGGCGTTAAAACTTAGGCTCTGACCCATGACGGAATCACCCCCTTCATCATCGGGGCAGGACGGCATAATAAGAGCCTGCTGCGCGGATATATTTTTTTATTTCCACTATTAAAAAAATAGCAGTTATTATTTTAAATAATCAAAATATATTAAAAATTCATTGAAGGCAGAAGGAGATAGTTCTGAAAGCAGCCGGTCGCCGTGACCTAAAAAAGTATTGCCAATGCTGGGGAATACGTTATTTTGCGTGTGTTGAGAGTGACTGCCAAGCGGTAGCCGGAGCTCCTGAGAGCACGCGGCATGTTCCCCGGCAGAGTATCCGGTACCTGTAGCGTATTTACGGATGGCCGCACCCTGATTCCCTTCCTGCGTGGTATTTGCAAATGACAATGTGTTGCCCGGGTTGAAGAACAGTTCCACTTGTTAGTTTTTCTCTTTTCACCTACACTTACTATTATTCCCAATTCTATGTCAGGACATAATAAATGGTCTAAGATCAAGTACGTTAAGGCTAAGGAAGATGCCAAGAAGGGTAAGGTTTTTGCCCGCTTTGCCCATGAAATCATGCTGGCTGCCAAGAGCGGCGGCGGAGATCCTGATCTGAATCCGCGCCTGCGCGCCGCCATTGACGGGGCCAAGGCCGTGTCCACCCCCAAGGAAAATATCGAACGCGCCATCAAGAAGGGCACCGGGGAACTGGGGGGAGCTACTATCCAGGAGATTACTTATGAAGGCTACGGCCCCTCTGGTACGGCTTTCCTGATTGAAGTGGCAACGGACAACACGAACCGTTCCGCTTCCGAGCTGCGCACCCTGTTCACCAAAAACGGAGGCAGCATCGGCACCCCCGGTTCCGTGGCTTACCAGTTTGAACGCAAGGGAGAGGCCCGCATTATGGCGGAAGGCCTTACGGAGGATTCCGCAATGGATCTGGCGCTGGAATGCGGCGCGGATGATGTGGAACAGGGTGATTCCGACAATGAATGGGTGTTTGTTACGAGCCCAACGGAGTTGAATAACGTGTGCGCCGCCCTGCGGGAAGCCGGACATACGGTGATTTCCATGAAGCTGATTTCCGTGGCGCAGAATGCTTCCGTGATTAATGATCTGGAAACGGCGAAAGCCGCCCTGCGCCTGTATGAAGCGCTGGACGACTATGATGACGCGCTGAATGTCTTCTCCAATTTCGATGTGGCGGAAGAAATCCTTGAGCAGCTTGATTAACGCTGTTGTCTTTCAGAAGACGCCTGTTGTTGCAGTTCAATTTTCTTTTCCATGTCTGATACCCCCCCAGATTTGACTCCGGAACAGGTTTCTCCGGAGCCGGCGCCTAAAAAACGCATTGTCCGCAAAGCCAGGTCTGCGGCGGAAGCTCCGGCAAAGTCCCAATCCGTTGCGGAAGCGCCCGGGACGGAACAGGATTCTTCCCCGGCGCCCCGCAAGCGGGCGGTAAGGAAGAAGGCCGCTGAATTGGCGGATGGCGGGGTGGAAAGTGTTGATGTGCCAAGGAAGAAGACTGCCCGTAAAAACAGTGCTGAAATCCCGGTGGAAGAGGCGCAGGATGTCCCTGCCAGGCCCCGGCGCGGACGCCCGCGCAAGAAGCCTGTGGAGGATATCCCGGAAACTGACGGTTCTCCGGTCGTCTCCGGGACGGAGGCCCCCGTCAAACCGGTGCGCAGGCGTGCTGTCAAGGCTGTTGCGCCGGAGAAAGGCGCTTCGGCAGGCCCCGAGGCGGAAATGGCCGCCCATGTAGCTCCTGCCGAGCCGGCTTCCGATTCTTCCGATTCTGTTCCGGAGCAGCCCGCGGAAGGCAGACCGAAGGTTATTCGCCAGAGATTTGTGAGGAAACCAAGGGAACAGGAGCTGGAGGCGGATGCTTCCGCTCCGTCCATCAAGGTGGTGCAGGAAGGTGCGGCGGATTTTTCCGAAGATGCCGCCCGGGAACCGCGCCGGACGAATGAGCCTCAAAGGCAGCGTTTTGACAGGCAGAACCGCCGGAATAACAACGACCGTTTCAACAAAAACCGGAATAACCGCCAGGATGGCCGCAATGGCAGAAACGGCAATGACCGGGTTAAAAACCGCTGGAATAATAATCACCAGGAGGGCGGAACCCCTCAGAACAGCGCCCCCCGTGAGCTGGCTCCGCCGGAACCGGTGGACGGGCTGCTGGAAATTACGAATAAGGGGTTCGGCTTTTTAAGGAAGCCGGATAATGATTTTGACGCTTTTGCGGAAGCCGTCTATGTGCCGCAGGATATGATCCGCAAGTTCGGTTTGCGCCCTGCCGTGTGGGTGCATGGGCAGGCCTGCCGCCATGACCGCGGCATTCTTCTGACGGAAATTGCCTCCGTTAACGGGGTCGCTCCGGAAAAGGCGCGCAAAAACCCGCACTTTGAAGAACTCAAGGCGGTCAATCCTAACAAGCGCATTTCCTTTGAAACCCGGCCGGAGCGCTATACCACCCGCACATTGGATCTGATTGCTCCAATCGGGCGCGGCCAGCGCGGTCTGATTGTTTCTCCGCCCCGCGCAGGGAAGACGACGCTGCTCCAGCACATGGCGGAAGCCATTCTGGAGAATTACAGGGATTCCATTCACCTGATGGTGCTTCTGGTGGACGAACGTCCGGAAGAAGTGACGGAGTTCAAACGTTCCCTCCCCGGAGCCGAAGTGTACGCCTCTTCCAATGATGGAAGGGTGCGCGATCACTGCCGCATGGCGGAACTTTGCATTGAACGCGCCAAGCGGCTTGTAGAGGCGGGACAGCATGTCTTCCTGCTGATGGATTCCATTACGCGCCTGGCCCGCGCCTACAATAACGCTGACAAGGGAAGCGGCCGCACGATGTCCGGCGGTATTGACGCCCGCGCTCTGGAAATGCCCCGGCGCCTTTTTGCCGCCGCCCGCAATACGCGCCAGGCCGGTTCCCTGACGATTATTGCCACCGCCCTGGTGGAAACCAACAGCCGCATGGATGACCTGATTTTCCAGGAATTCAAGGGGACGGGCAATATGGAACTGGTGCTGAACCGCCGCATTGCGGAGCAATATATCTTCCCGGCCGTGGATATTCTGAAATCGGGAACGCGGAGGGAAGAGTTGATTATGCCGGAAGCATGGCTGTACAAGATGAACCTGATCCGCCGCGCTTTAGCCGGGCATAAACCTGTAGAAGCCATGGAGCGTTTCCTGTTCTTCCTGAACAAGTACCCCAGCAATGCCCAGATGCTGCTGGATTTGAAACAGAAAGCGTAAGCTTCCCAAATGACGCGGAGCTTTGGGAGGCTTGCGGAATTCCGTTCGGAAAAGCGGGAAGCATGGTCTTTCCCGATTGAATCAGGCGTGTCTTCAAACGCCCTTTTTGCTGTCCCAGATGGCGATGTGCAGACGGTCTGAAAAACGAAGACTGTAGCGGAGGCACCATTCCACCGCCTGCGCACGCATGGCGTCCAATTCATCCCGTGTGGAGGCCAGGGGCATGATCAGAATTCGTTCCGGGGGGATGCCTGTTTCGGAAGCCTGCCGCAGAACGGCTCTGACATCGTCCTCACACGCCACGACGAATTTGAACCAGGCTTTTTCCGTACCCGCCAGACGGCGCAGGATATCCGGTTTCCACGTTTTAACGGCATTATTGCCTGAATGGGGCAGTTTGGGAGACACGTTGAATTGCGTGACGCGTTTCAGCAGCGCCGTATCCGGCATAATGGTTCCGTTGGTTTCCATCTCCACGGCATGCTCCGGCAGCAGGCGCAGCAGGGCGGGAAGCGCTTTTTGCTGAATAAGCGGTTCCCCTCCGGTCAGGACCAGGCGGCGGCAGGGATAATGGAGCACCAGCTTTGCCGCTTTTTCAGGCGTGAGCCGCACTACGGGAGCCGTTCCGTTCCAGGAATACGCTGTGTCACACCAGGAACAGGCCAGATTGCAGCCCGCCAGGCGCAGGAAAACGCAGGGTGTTCCCTGGGAGACTCCTTCCCCCTGGATGGAATGAAAAATTTCCGGTTGTCCGTGAATCTGGGCCAGTGTGAGCATGATCGGGCTGGCCTGAGACTATCATATCCCCGTCTCCCGTCAACGGCTCTCTGCAGGAAGGCGAGGGCTTCTTTTTTCTCCGCGCATTTTATTTTCCGGCGCGCGTTCAACTGTTGCTGCTGCGGAAGGCCGCACCCGTGAACAGGAGCAGGATGAATCCCGCGACGGAGGCTGCGCCCGTGAACAGCTTTTGAAAGGAGGCATGGTCTTTTTCCTTCTTTGCCAGCTTGTTCACTTCTTCCCTGGAGGCTTTCCGCATGGCCGCGCGGGCTTCGTCATAGGCCCGGGATGCCTGTTCTTCTTTTTCACGGGCCTGTTGCAGAGTTTTCCGCACGTCTCTGGACAGTTCCCTGTATTCGGCCGCAGCCAGCAAGTCTTCGTCGCCCGGTTCCGGGACGGCAGGTTCGTCCCAGCCATCGTCCGTCAGAACCTTGTTTTTCTGTTCGGTGAGTTTTTCCTCCGCTTTCTGCATCAGGCGTTCCTGTTTGCCTGATTTCTCTTCCAGAGTTTCCAGCGCAGCATCTGCGGCCCTCATTTTTTCCTTAGCAGCTGCGGTTTTCTGGCGGATAAGGTTCATTTGTGCCTGAAGTTCAGAGATATTCCCCTTCTGGGGGGCAGTCCCGGACAATTTTTTCCTGCTTTTGGCCTCTTCCCGTTTTTGGGCCAGTTCGCGTTCCGCCTGTTCCAGTTCCGTCTGAATGCTCCTCTGCTGGTCGGTCAGCCTGTCAAGCTGGTTTCTCATTCCTTCCCTCTTCCGGAGCAGCTCCTCCCTGGCGGATCTGGCGCTTTCCCTTTGCCTTTTCATGCGGCGGCGCAGCCGGTCAATTTTCTGGTCGTGTTCCTTCACTTCTTCCTGCTGGTCCGCCACGCTTTTCTGGTAGGCGGCCTCCTGGATTTCCTGATGCTGCTGCCTTTTTTGTTCGAGATAAGCTTGCTGGAATTTTTCTATGTCTTCTTCCGCCGCCCGGGAGGCTTCCTGGGCAGCATCCAGTTTTTTTCGGGATTGGATAACGGCTTTTTCCAATATTGCGGCCTTCTGTTCCAGGGCAGTTTTTTGGGCGGCCAGTTCCTTTCCTTCCGGGGAAATGCGGTGTTGATAATACCAGACGGAAAATCCGGCGGTTAACAGGGTCAGGAGAAGCAGTACGTAACGCATGAACATGTTCCGGCGATTCGGATAACGGTATAAAAATGGGTGAGCCCTGTCAATGTGGCATCAATAAGAATTGCCCGCTTCCCTCCGGAGATGGAGGAAGCGGGCTGTCTGGAAAGCAGGTTTCCGGAAACGCGTTTTTCCCTGTTAAAGATTCAGGGAGAACGCGGAGATAGCATCTATCTCTTTCGCGATTTTATCCAGCAGCTCATCGGAAACCGGCTGGTTCGTCTTGATCACGGTCAGGGCCTCCCTGGTGGCGTGGTCGGCCGGGGCGGCGATGTTGTCAATGTTGATTCCATGGGAAGACAGGGCGGAGCCGATGCGAGCGATAACACCCGGACGGTCCTTGTAGCGCAGGCATAATGTCGTGCCGCGCAGGTCCGCGTACAATCCGTTGAAATTGTTCAGGCGGGAGATCATGGGGATGCCTTCCGTCACCACGCCGCGCACGCTGGTGTGGAAATATTCCTCTTCCTCTTCCATGGCCACGTCCAGCGTGATGGAATCTTCATAAGGTTTGTCGTCTTTGGGTTCCCGCGCTTTGAAAACGATGCCGTGCTCCCGCAGGGATTCTTCCGCGGCGGCAGGCATGAGCCCTTTTTCCGCATGCGGCAGAAGGCCTTCCAGAATGGGGGCCGTAAACCATTTGCGGAAAATGCGCAGGTTGCCGTAAAAGGTGCATTCCACGCGGCGGATTGGCTTGTTGCCGCCGGCCTTGCGCGCCAGGGAGGCGAGCAGAAACGCCAGTTGAAGATGGGCCGGATTGAGGCCGCTGGGGGATTCCCCGTTCACCACGCAGGAGGTGTCGCCGTCGGAAAAGTAGGCGATCATCTGCTCCGCGGCGCGTTTGGCCGCTTTCGTATTGGCCTCCCGGGTGTTGGCTCCCAGGTGGGGAAGAATCAGGTCCGCAATGGGGGCGGAAGGCTTCTCTCCGGGCGCGTCCTTGGGGTGGACGTCCGTCAGGTAGCCGATGTTTTTGCCTGCGGCCTTGGCGGCGGCCAGCGCCTCTTCATCCACCACGCCGTAGCGGGAGCAGTTGATGAGCACTGCGCCGTCTTTCATTTTGCCGATGAGTTCCGCGTTCACCATGTGGTGGGTGGAGGGACCGCCCGGAACGTGCAGGGTAATAATGTCGCACTGGGAGAAGATGTCTTCAATGCTGGTGGGGGTGACGCCGATGTTCAGGGCGCGCTGGCGTGCCAGAAAGTGGTCGTAGCCCAGCAGAATGGGTTCAAATCCCTGAAGGCGCTTGACGAGGTTGCGGCCGATGTTGCCCAGGCCGATGATGCCCACCGTCTTTTTGGTCAGCTCGCTGCCCATGTATTTTTTCTTTTCCCACAGGCCTTCCCGGGTGGTGGCGTCCGCCTGGACGATGTGGCGGTAGTAGGCCAGAATCATGGCCATGACCTCTTCCGCCACGGCATTGGAATTGGCTCCGGGGGTATTCATGACATCCACGTTTTTTTTACGGGCGTACACAATGTCGATGTTGTCGTAACCGGCTCCGGCGCGGACGACCAGCTTCAGGGAAGGAAGGGCGTCCATGATTTCCGGAGTGACTTTTTCGCTGCGGACGATCAGAGCCACGGCATCCGGATGGGCGGCTACCTGTTTTTCCAGAGGCGTATCAGCGTCCTGGATGACTTCATAGCCGGCCGTTTTAAGCGTGTTGGCCGCTACGTCGGAGAGTTTGGTGGGAATAAGGACCTTGTTCATGTTGGTGCGGTGAAAGAGATTATTGTTCAATGGTATGGATGAAAAGACCACTGCGAAGCTTGGGTTCAAACCAGGTGGATTTGGGAGGCATGATTTCCCCGGCGTCCGCTACGCGGAAAAGGTCGGCCATGGTGACGGGGTACAGGGAGAAGGCGAGCGCCATTTCTCCGGAACAGCGGCGTTCCAGTTCTCCCAGGCCGCGGATTCCTCCTACGAAGTCGATGCGGTCGCTTGTGCGCGGATCATCAATGCCCAGAATGGGAGCCAGCATATTCGACTGGAGAATGGCGCAGTCCAGGCTTTCGATAGGATGGTCGGACGGGAAGGTTCCCGGTTTGGCCGTGACGGAATACCAGCGTCCATTCAGGTACATGCCGAATTCGTGTTTGGCGCGGGGGGCATAGCCTTCTCCGGGAATGGCATCCACAGGATTTACGTCAAAGGAGGCACGGAGTTTTTCCATGAATTCCTCTTCAGTCAGGCCGTTCAGGTCGCGCACGACGCGGTTGTAGTCCATGATGAAAAGGTCTTCATCACAGAAGACGACAGCCATCAGGTAATTGAATTCTTCCTGCCCCGTGTAGTCCGGGTGTTCCTGGCGGCGTCTGGCGGAAACGGCGGCGCTGGAAGCCGTGCGGTGGTGCCCGTCCGCAATGTAAAGGGCGTCCACTTCTTCAAAGCTTTTGCGGATGTCTTCCACCGTGCCGGGTTCGGAAACGGGCCACAGGATATGGGTAACGCCGTCCTCCGTGGTAAAATCATATTCGGGTTTGTGGAATTTAATCCATTCCCGGATGATGGCGGAAAGACCCTCATGTTTGCGGTAGGCCAGGAATACCGGTTCCGTCTGAGCGGAACAGGCGTCAAAGTGCTCGATCCGGTCAAGTTCCTTTTCCCTGCGGGTCAGTTCGTGCTTTTTAATGGCGCCGCTGGCGTATTCATCCACGGAGGCGCAGCCGACGATGCCCGTCTGTACGCGCCCCCACATGATTTGGCGGTAGATGTAGAAAGACGGCCGTTCATCCCGGAGGAGGTAACCTTCGCGGACGAACCTTTCCAGGTTTTCCCTGGCTTTGGCGTAGGTTTCCGGGGCATGAATGGCGGCTTCGCCCGTGTCGATGTCGGAACGGCAGATATGGAGGAAGGAGGCGTCGTTTCCGGCGGCCATTTCCTTGGCCTCCCGGTGGTTCATGACATCATAGGGGAGGGAGGAGACCCGCGCGGCCAGTTCCCGGGGAGGGCGCAGGGCGGGGAAGGGATGGAGAATGGACATGGTAGGAGAAGTTCGGAAAGTCAGTAATGGGGAGGATGATATAGCGCACGAATGCTGCAAACAAGCCCGGCTAAAATGCATGCCGCAATGAACAGCAGCAAATAACGTGAAATGGAATCCTGAAAGAACCGGTTGCCCCGGAAAGCTCCTGCCTGATTGAAGGCTTGGACGATGCTGAATGCCGCCGGGATGCGGAAGAGACCAAAGATGAACAAGCTCTGGGATGTTCGCGAAGTCTCCTGTTCCCGGCGATGGTTCCGTTTATGTTCCGGCGGAGGCGTTCTTCCCTCTTTTCCGGACGGAGCCGGAAAAGAGGGAGGGATACTCGCTTATTTGAGTTTCAGGATATCTACGATGTTGGATGTGATGGAGCGCATGTCATCCATCGTCAGCTCACCCATGTGGGCAATGCGGAACGTTTTGTTCTTCAAGTCCCCGTAACCGTTGCCGAGCTGCATGCCGCGTTCGATCAGGGCGTTGTTCAGGGCGGCGATGTCGATGTCCCTCGTGTTGCTGATCACCGTCAGGGTGCGGGAAAGGTGGTCCCGGTTGGCGAAGACGCTGAAATATTCATCCGCCCAGGAGCGCACGAATTCCGCCATGGCTTCATGACGCGCGAAGCGGTTTTCCACGCCTTCCTGCATGATGCGCTGGAGCTGGAGGTCCATGGCGTACATGATGGAGACGCAGGGGGTGTTCGTGTACTGGTAGTCCTTCTTCTGGATGGTGTCGTAAATGGAACGCAGGTCAAAGTAACAGCCGCGGTGGGGAACGGAGGCGGTACGTTCGTACGCTTTTTGGGACAGCGTGCAGACAGCCATGCCGGGGGGCAGGGCAAGCGCCTTCTGGGTGGAAGTTACCAGTACGTCCACGCCCAGCTTGTCCGTTTCAATCCGGGAGCCGGCGGCGGAACTCACGGCATCCATGCACCACACGACATCCGGGTATTTTTTAAGCACTTCCGCAATTTCCTCCACCGGGTTCTGGATGCCGGTGGACGTCTCATTGTGCGTGATGCAAATGGTGTCGTATTTGCCGGTGGAGAGGGCGGCGTCCACCATTTCCGGGGTGGTGGGCTGCCCCAGTTCGCTCTTGAAAATATCGGAGGGAACGCCGTTGCCCGTGGCGATCTTGTACCATTTGTCGCCGAAGGCGCCCACGGAAAAAATGGCGGCGCGTTTGGCGGTGCAGGAACGCACGGCGCCTTCCATCAGGCCCGTCCCGGAGGAAGTGGAAAGCAGAATTTCCTGTTCCGTCAGCAGGATGCGGCGCAGATTGTTGGAAATGCGGCGCTGCAGGGCGGAGGCCGCTTTGGATCGGTGCCCCATCATCGGGCCGCTCATGGCGGCAAGTACTTCAGGTGCTACTTCAGTGGGTCCGGGAATGAATAATTTGGTTGCCATTTGTTTTTAAGAACTGGGTACGCATACTATAAGCGTCTCCAAACGGTTTGACTATGAATTTTTGTTGAGTCTTGCCGGGAAAATCCGCAGCAGCAGCGGAGAAAGTAAAGAGGGGATATCTGTATGGGGCGGCCCGGATGGCCAGTCGGGAGTGATGCGGGCAGCATGCGGCGCATCGCATGTTCCCTCATTCCTGGCGGCATGGTTCCTTCGTTGATTCTTTTCAACCGGATTTTCTGGCAGGGAACCGGGATGGAGCGGTACGGTGAACCTGCGCTGAAACGGTTTTCACGTCCTGTCGGCGAGACGGCTTTTTCCCGTTCGGAAAGGGAAGGCGGGGGTCCTGCTCCCTTTCCTCAGAAGGAGTGTTTTGGAGTTTAGAAGCTGATCAGCTTGACCAGCCAGTAGCCTCCGAAGAAAAGCCAGATATACAGGAAGCCTGCAAGCAGGAAAGGCCGCGCTCCGGCTTTCTTAAACTTCTCAAAGCTGGATTCCGCGCCTAGGGCCGTCATCGCCATGGTCAGCAGGAATGTGTCCAGGGCGTTGATGGCGTCTACAAGTCCGGCAGGCAGCAGGTGCAGGGAATTGAAGCCAATGACGGCGAGAAACAGGAAGGCGAACCAGGGAATGGTAATGTTCCGTTTTTCCCCGTTTGCGCCGGAAGAGGAGTCCCTCCGGGACAGGACAATGCTCAGGACGACCAGCACCGGGGCCAGCATCATCACCCGGATCATCTTGACGATAATGGCCGGATCGGAAATAGCCTGCCCCATGGCGTTGCCGGCGCCCACCACATGCGCCACTTCATGAAGGGTGGCTCCGGTAAAAAGCCCCATTTGTTCCGGCGTCAGATCCAGTATTCCGGCCCGGTGCAGGGCTGGATACAGAAACATGGAGAGTGTGCCGAAGATGACCACGGTGGAAACGGCCACAGCGGCTTTGTAAGGTTTGCTTTTGACGACGGGCTCCGCTCCCAGGACGGCCGCTGCCCCGCAAATGGAACTGCCGATGGAAGTCAGCAGGGCCGTGTCCCTGTCCATTTTCAGCAGGCGTCCCAGCCCGGCTCCCAGAAGAATGGTGAGAGTGACCACAATAAGGTCGAGCGCCAGGGCGGAGCCGCCGATGTCGATGACGCTTTGAAAAGTCAGTTTGAACCCGTACAGGACAATGCCCGTTCTCAGAACCTGCTTGGTGCAGAACTGAATGCCGGGAACCCATGTTTCCGGAAGGTGGTTGCGCAGACTGTTGGCGTAAAGCATCCCCAGCACGATGCCGACGATCAGCGGGCTGAGGGAAAGATGCTTCACCCATTCAAAGTCCGCAATGTAAAACGCGGAAAAGGAAAACAGAACAATAAGCAGGATGCCGTGGAGGGGATTGGCTAGATGTTTGGGAGACATGATCGGTGAGTGATGGTTGTGTCCGCCCGTGGTACCTGGCCGGGAGCGTACCGGGGCGGCTGTTGAATGATATACGATTCAATTATCATTAAATCTAATTAAAAAATATTATAGCCAATTAGATTTTGTTATAGTAATGGCGGCAGAACTTGATGAACAGTTCATTGATTCTGCTATGGTCTCCATGTCCTGAGACGAAGTGGAAGGTGCGGCGGATTTCCAGGTGGCGAAGATGTATTTTCTTCAAATTCCCGCGTTTGAATTCTCCCCGGGCGGCAAGGGAAGAAAGAAAAGAGCACGCCGTAGAATGCTCCAGGTACATTTTAATGCTTTCCGTATTGCCCAGCGTCATCAGAATATGGAGGTCGGAAACGGAGATTCCGTGTTTTTTCAACGCCTCCTCCACCACCCGGCGCGTGCCGGACCCCGGTTCACGCATAATCAGGGGAACATGGGAGAGCTGCGTGAGGGAAAGCCCTTCACTGGGCACAGCGGCCTGCATGCCGCCCGCCAGAATAATCTCGTCCTCCATAAATGGCTGGTAATGCAGGTCCGCGCGCGTTGCCGTGCCCTCCACAATGCCAAGCTGCACGGATTCGTCCTGAACGGCCTGTTCTATTTCTTCCGTATTGCCGCTTTTCAGCCATATGCGTATTTCCGGGTAATGGCGGTTGAACAGGGCCAGCAGCGGAGGCAGCACATACTGGGACATGGTGGAGCTGGCTCCCAGGCTCAATTCTCCGGAAACAGGGGCATCCCGGCCAAAGGATATTTCTTCCGCCAGCGTTTCATATTCCTTAAGGATGCGGCGGGAATGGGCCAGCAGGCGCGCCCCTTCCGCCGTCAGGGCAATCCCCCGTCCCTCCCTTTTGAACAGACGGGCGTCCAGCAGGCGTTCCAGTTCCTTGATATGCCGGGTGACGGCCGGCTGCGTGATGAACAATTCTTCCGCCGCGCGGGTAAAATTCAGGCGCCGTGCGACGGTTTCAAACACTTTCAGCCGGAAATCCGTAATCATGGAGAGAAAATAATATTCAACCATGTCTCCAGGGGGGACGGCAAGCTCCTTTCCTCCGTATGATAGTGTGCGGCGCTGGACAGGGCGCTAAAGCGCGAGGCCCGTGACTGCCCGTAATAGGCCGGAGCCGTACATCCTCTGAACGACCGCGGGCGGAAAAGAGTCCAACGTTTATATGAAACTGCATTCCATGATTATTGCCGGCGGAGCCGGCCTTTTGTTATTGGGGGCCTGTTCCCCTTCTTCCTATCAAACCACATTTCCGGAACCGGCCTATGTGAAGGTTTCCACCAACAACGGAGCTTATGCCCCTTATCCGGACAACCCTGTCGGCCAGCAGGAACTGGTGTACTGGTATAATTCCCTTGCCGCGCCGATGACGGTGGTTGCGGAGGTGCCGCCCGCTCCCATCGCCGCGCAAGGCCCGGGTCCGGTTGTTCTTGATTCCAGCGATTTCTCCGCGAAATTGTACCACGACAGAACGGAAATCAAGAAGAAGGATAAAGACGGCAACTGGGTTACCAGCGTGCGCCCCACCACCCCCGCAGACCAGCGCATGAGGAATTATGTGATGGCTTCCAAAAAAGCCCGTTAGATTTTTCCTCCGTTGGCGAAAGACCTTTCCGGCCTGCTTTCCTCTCCGGAGGAAGCGGGCCCGGCTTGTTTACGGACAGACTTTTCTTCCCATTCTTCCGGGGAAATGGGACGCCGGCGGATAATTTTTCCCGGCCAGGGCAAATAGGCGTCCGTGTAAAAGGTGGAACCGCAGCCCCGGCATTCCAGCATGATTCCCGTATCCGGCTTGCTTTGTTCTTCCGGAGTTTGCTGGGTGGAGTGAAGCCCGGCGTTTCCGCAGTGCGGGCAGCGGATGGGAAGGGGGACGGTGTGTTGGACAATCAGCGTTGCCGCGTAAGCGAGCGCCCAGGCAATATAACCCGCCCAGAAAGGCCATTCCGGATGAAACAGCCAGACTGCCGCGACAAGGAGAGCGGAGCACAAGGCATACAGAAAGCTTCGCTTCTGCCTTCCGGCAAGAAGATGGAAACAATAAACCGTATTCCGCATGGAAGGGGGAAGGGGTGAATTTACAGGTCATCCAGCGTCCATTCGTCCTTCCATTCCAGTTTGATCTGGTCTCCGTCAAACTGGATGGGAAGCCACATGTAGCGGCCGTCAATGGCGTTTTTGGGCCGCCAGATGTCCGCCATGAAGATGAATTTGCCGGGTTTGCCCTGCACGGGCAGGATGAAGGCGCTCTGGCCGCCGAACGTGATGCCGGCCCTGGGCCCCACGCAGGGATTTTTCAGTTCCGTCCATGGGCCGGCGATGTTTCTGGCCACGGCGCTGCGGGCGGCGTTGGGAGCCCAGCCCGTGCATCCGGAGGCGATGAAATAATATTTGCCCTTGTGTTTGAAGATGGCGGGAGCTTCCATGAAGCGTCCGGGAAATACCCGGACGAATTTTCCCGTATGCCCCGTGTAGTCCGGCGTCAGCTCCGCAATGTGGGTGGTGCTGTTTTCTTCGGAAGAATAGATGTGGTAGGCTTTGCCGTCGTCGTCCACAAAGATGGTCATGTCCCGGCTCATCTGTCCTTTTTCAAAGTCCTTCTTGAACATATCCTCGGAACGTACGCCTTCGGGCAGCGCGCTGGAAGTCAGGCCGGGGACTCCCTTGAACGTCTCCATGGTTTGGTTCTTTTGATCCATGTTCAGGGGCCATTTGCCCGGATTGACGCGCCCGGCCTTCAGGAACTTGAATGGCCCCGTGGGTGTTGCGGCCGTTGCCACCCCGGCGTAAGCGGAACCGTATCCTTTCCCCTTGAGTTCCAGATGGAACCACATCACATACTTTCCAGTCTTCCTGTTGTAAACCACTTTGGGGCGTTCCAGGATGCAGCCCCTGGCGATGGGGTGGGTATTGTCCCCCTCCGCCACCTTCAGGGCGATTCCTTCGTCCTTCCAGTTATAGAGGTCTTTGGAGGAATAGCAGTGAACCCCCACCTGGGCATAGTTTCCCGCGTCCCCCTCCACCTTGTGCTCTCCATACCAGTAATAGGTGCCTTTGTCGTACAGGATGCCGCCGCCGTGGGCGTTGATGTGCGCGCCGTTGTTGTCCGTCCAGATTTCCCCGGGCCTGAAGGAGGTGTGTTTAACCGGAGTTTCTGCGGTGGATACGGAAGACGCGCTGCAAAACAGGCAGAGCGCCAGAAGCGATTTCATGGTGTTTGTCATGGCCGGGATAGTGTGGAAACAGAGGCTGGAAGCGGTTCCGGTTGTCCGTACAGCCTGTCCCAGGCGCGGGAAAGAGCGTACAGGGCATATCCGGTGCCGTAGAATTTATGGTAATTGTACAGGGGGTAGTCCCACCACGCCCCGTCTGTTCCCTGGCGGGTGAGGATATCGTTGGCCAATAGGGACGCGTGCCGTTTTGCCTGGTTTGGAGCCAGCATGCCCAGGCACATTCCCGAATAATAGTATCCGTAATAGAAAAAATAGCCGGAATTCTGGGCGAAACTCTCGTGGGGAGTGGGTTTGTGCAGGGCCATCGTCAGCCATCCCCTGCGGCTCCACAGGCGGTCCAGGCCGTCCACAAGCTGGCGCAGGGAGATGCCCTCCGGTTCCCAGAGCCTGATGGCGTAATCGCAGGCGGGCGTGCGGGCCAGGCTGCCGGTATGGCGGTTGATGGGCCTGCCGGGATAGAAGGAATGGGAAAGGGAATAAACGTAGGTCCCCGCGGGCGTTCTCTGGGATTTAAGAAATTTCAGCGCGCGGGCGAATATTTTGTCGTCAAGGGAAAGGCCGAATGATTTTCCTGCCATCCAGGCGGAGATGAGGACGGTTCCCGTCAGAAAAGAGGTGGGCTGGGCCGCGGGGCGTTTGCTGAAGCCGGAATAAGTGAGGTAGCCCCAGCCCCCCATGGCGGAAGCCAGATCATTGAGTTTTTTCACCTGGGAGCGGGCGCATTCCTTCAATTCCCGGTAGCGCAGGCTGTCCGGGGCCAGTCTTGCGGCCCTCATGCTCATGGCGTCCAGCACATAGGTATGCGCCCAGGTGTTGTAGACGCACAGGGCGTCGCCGCGTTTCAGATGGGGCATTGTGCGGATGAGGTAGTCTTCCGCACGGGTCATGGCTTCCTGCACGGCGGGTTCATGATGCAGGGGGCTGGCGTTGAGCCCTGCAATGCACAGGGCGGTGCTGGCCGTTTTGAAAGTGAGCGGCCCGTCCGGGTAGGGGCAGAGGATGTTCCAGGTGCCGATTACCCGGTGGTCGCCCCAGGAGCCGTCCTTATTTTGCGTTTTCAGCAGGAAATCCACGCCGCGGCGGAATGCCCTGTCAAATTGTCCGGGTTTCGCGGGGGGGATATCCGGGGTCTTGGCAATCGGAATGACATCCGCCTTTTCCTCCGGCGCGGATTCCCCCTGCGCTGCGGAAAGATGCAGGCACAAGGCGGCGAAAAAACTGGTCGTCAGCAGGCGGAACATGGGTCATGAAGTTGTTGCAGTATCGGAGGGATACAGGGATTCCCTGACGCGGGAGACGGCATACAGGGCGTATCCGGTGCCGTAGAATTGATGGTAGTTGTACAGGGGGTAGTCCCACCAGGACCCGTCTTTTTCCTGCATGGGCAGGAGGTCGCTTGCCAGATGGGCCGCATGACGCGCCAGATGTTCCGGCGCCACTTCCTCCAGGCAGCGGGCGGCGTAATAATACCCGTAATAGAAGAAATAGCCTGCGTTCTGGGCAAAGCTTTCATGGGGAATGGGTTTCTTGACGGCCAGAGAAAGCCAGCCGCCGCGGCTCCAGATGCGTTCCAGGCCGTCTTCCAGCTGCCTCCTGGAAATAAAGGACGGGTCATACCGCATCAGGGCCAGATCCCCGGCGGGGGTTCGGGCCAGGCTGCCGGTGTGGCGGTTGATGGGCCTGCCGGGATAGAAGGAATGGGAAAGGGAATAAACGTAGCTGCCGGCGGGCGTCCTCAGCTTTTCCAGACAGGCGACGGCGCGTTTGACGACGCGGTTTTCCGGCTTGAGGCCGAAGGCCAGTTCCGCGTCCTTGTAGGCGAGCAGGACGGTGGCCGTCAGGAAGGACGTGGGTTCCCCAATGGGGCGTTTGGAAAAAGTTTTAAATGTGTAATAGCCCCAGCCGCCCTGGACGTCCGCCATCTGGTCCAGCGCGTTGATTTGAAGGGAGGCTGTCTTTTTGAGTTCTTCGCGCAGAGGGGCATCCGCGGGAAGGTTTAGCGCCGCCCGGCTCAGGGCGGAAAGGCCGTAGGCGTGGCCCCATACGCCAAGCACGGTACGGGTGTCTCCCCGTTTCAGGGTGGGCAGCGTGGTCAGCAGGTATTGCACCGCTTTGTCCAGGGCTGCCTTGACGGCGGGGTCTTCTTTCAGGGGGCTGGTCAGGAGGCCGATGACGCACAGGGAGGTGGAAGCCGCTCTGAACGACCTGGGGCCTTCCGGATAGGGGCAGAGAACGTTCAGGCCCTTGGTGCGCGTATGGTTTCCCCAGGAACCATCCCTGTTCTGTTCCTTCAACAGAAAGTCAGCCGCCTTCCGGATAGAAGCGTCCAGCGTTTCCCGGGAGGGAGGCGGAACGTCCGGAACCCTGGCAATGGGAATGGTATCTTTTTTTTCCGTTTTTTTCGCCGGGACAGGAGCGCAGAGCGCCGTACTGGCTCCAAGAGCGGCAAGGAAAAGGACGGCTTTATTCATGAGTATCCGTTAAGAGAAATCAGGTCTGCTGGTCCTTGATGGTCACCTGGACGGGAAGTCCGGGCGCGAAAATCTGGCTGGCGGGAACCTTGGGCGTGATGATAATGCGGCGCTTGCCGTCTGCTCCCGGAATGGGGCTGGCTTCCGTAATAATGCCGGGAATCTGCATGTTCGTTATTTTGATGACGACGGGTTCCCCCACCTTGGGCGTAGCGGTGGAGTCCGGAAGAGTGGCCTGGACAATCAGTTCCGAATCCGGCGGAACTATGGTGGCGATTTTGTCAAAGGCTTCCAGTTTGCCGCCGGGTTTCAGCTTTTCCGCCACCGGGATGGCCACCCATTTGTCCGCCACATATCCGCCGTACAGCAGGATGCCGTTTTCCGGAGCCTTGAAAGAGGCCATTTCCCGGTCCGCTTTCAGTTCATTGTACTTGTCCTGAAGGCGCCGCAGGGACACTTCCGCCTCCGTCAGGGCTATTTTTTTCTGTTCCAGGTCAACATCCGCCTGCTTCCGGGCCTGTTCCAGATCCATCTGCTTTTCCCTGACCGCCGTCGCGTAGTCTTCCCCCAGGCGGTGGATATTGCGCAGTTTGGCCAGCTCCGCAATGAGCCTGGCCCCCTGAACGGCGAATTCGCTTTCCCCAAGTTCATTTTTCAGGCGCTTCAGAATAATCTCTTCCGTTTCCTCCGCCACCTGGTCGTCCTTGTACATCTTGGTAAGCTGGTTCAGTTCTTCCTGCTTGTAGGACATGTGGCGCAGGGCCTTGTTGACGCGTTCTTCTTCTTCCGCCAGCATGCGGGCCTTCCGTTTTTCCAGGAAATCCTTTTGATCCTCTTCCGTCCGGGCCAGGGCCGTCTGGTATTTTTGCAGGGCCAGGGCGGAACGTTCCTTCTGCTGGTCCAGGGCGTACCGGAGCTTCAGCACTTCCAGGTTTTTGCTCTTAATGGCGCGTTCATAATCCTCAATGCTCCTGTCCAGTATGCGGAAGTCCGCCTGGGCTACGGATTCCCCTTTCTTGACGGAGCTTCCCTGCGGCATGATGCCGAGCAGGAAAATGTTCGAGCTTCCCTGGGGGGAGAAGGAAATGGATTTGGTATTTTTTTTGGGAAGAAGGATGCCCGGGGCAATGGAATCCGCCAGGGAGGGAATTCCCATGAACAGGGCGGCCAGAAATCCGGCCATGGTGAGGGAGGTGCGGTTCATAAAAATAAAATGGAATCAGGACTGATGAGCGGAGAAGGGGACGAAGCGGCCCTTCTTTCCAAGAATAACGGTGTGAAAAGCGGTTTTCTTTCCTTTATGTGAGGCAGGAACGGCTTCCGTGCTTACTTCGAACCCCGCTTTTTGCAGTGTCCGGGAAAGCCGGGCGTCCGGGCGCGCTACCGTGATGACCAGCAGGCCGCCCTGCTTGAGCGCGGCAAAATAGTCGGAAGCCTCGGCGACGCTCAGATTCATGCGCTCGTGCGTGGAATGGGACAGAATGGCGTGGAAGCTCTTCGGATTCTTGCGTGCGATCTGGAGCGCCGGGGCAAATTCCACGCTGACGCGGGGATCGTGCAGGAAGCCGGGCCGTTCCTGGTCCATCAGTTCCTTGTGCCAGTCGAGGAGCGGTTTGCAGGGTTCCGCCACGATGAAGCGGGCTTTTTCCCTGCGGATCTGATCCATCAGGGCAAACAGGGTGAATCCCAGGCCAAGGCCATCGAGAAGGAAGGAAGGCTGGTTGGCCCTTTTGACCGGCGCCGCCGCCATGGCCGCCGCCGCTTCATTGCTTCCGTGGGAAAAACTGGACGCCGTTTGTACGCCGTCGCGCAGAAGAAAATGGAAACCATCCCGTTCCCATAGGTCGAGAACGGAGCCGTCGGGCAGCGTGGAGGAAGCTAGTTTGGTAATGGGTTTCATATGAAATAATGCCGGATACACAGCGTAGGAAAGAACGCTTTTCAGGGCAAGTCTGGACAGCGTGTTTGAGATGGAATACGCTTCAAATTAAAAAAAATTGCGCGGAATTCAGGTTTTGCGCATTCTTTTTCTTGATTTACGGGCTGAAATAAGCGAGAGCTATCGTTCAGCACAGTTATTTTTCCGATATGAGTAATCCACCTCCCCCCCCCATTCCGGGCGGTACTCCGCCTCCGCCCAGCATTCCGACTCCGCCGGCCGCTCCTGCCGTGCCCAAGGCGCCCGCCGCTCCCGCTGTTCCGCCGGTAGCCGTCGCGCCGGCCCCTGCGCCTGCTGCTCCGCCCGCCGCTGCTGCGCCCACCATTCCCCTTCGTCCCGCCGGCCTCGGCGGAGGCATCAAGCTTGGCGGCGGTTTGAAGACGGTTGCCCTCGGTTCCGCCACGGCGCCCGTGGCTCCCGTGGTTCCGCCTGCTGGCGCTGCGCCCGCCGCTGTCGCTCCTACCGTTCCCCTGACTCCTCCCGGAGCAGGCATGGCGACGGCCCAGCTTCCGCAGGCCACCATCGGGCTGAAGACCGCACCCGCTGCCGCCCCGGTTTCTTCCACCTCCTTTACGGCCAGGAAGTTTCAGGAAGATACGGAAGCGGCTCCCAGTACGCTGCTGAATGTCCTTTCCTTTGTAGCCCTTGCCTTTGCGCTTATTTTCGTCGGTTATCAATATGCTACGGATACCCTGGAAGCCCGCAGCATGACCGGCTGGCTGGGCGGGGACTCCAAGCCTGCCCCCGCGGCGGCGGCCGATGAAGAGATGGAGGATGACGATTCTTCCGAAACTTCTGCCGACGAGCCTTCCGATGATGGCGCCGATGCGGAAGAATAAGTGAACGTAATAACTGTTGAAATACTCTAAGCGGTACTATGGCAAACGTATTTTCCGAAGCAAATTTTGAGGATGAAGTTCTGAAGTCCGACATTCCTGTGCTTGTCGATTTCTGGGCTACATGGTGCGGTCCCTGCCGCATGATCGCCCCGATTATCGACCAGCTTTCTACGGAATTGGCAGGCAAGATCAAGGTGGGCAAAGTGGATGTGGACGCCAACAACGGACTGGCTGCCACCTATGGCGTGCGCACTATTCCTACCCTTCTGATCATCAAGGACGGGGAAATCATGGATACGATGGTGGGCGCCTCTTCCAAGGATGCCATCATGCAGCGTTTGCGTCCGTTCATGTAAATACTGGACCGGGGTTGATTTATTCAGGCCGGCCTGTTGCGGAATTCACTGCGGCAGGCCGGTTTTTTTACCGGGAAGGATTATGGGAATAAGGCAAATTGGGGCAAAGGGAAAGAAGGGATAGTTTGCCGGAGGAAGGTTCATTTTTTCTTGGCAGAACCATCATGGGAGAATAACATGATCAGCGTAGATTCCGTGCAGCGGGATCATTCTCCGCCTTCTTTGCCGTTATGCGACTTATCTCTTCCATTCTGCCTTTCCTTTCAGTCTGCTGCTTTCTTCCCTCCGCCTGGGGCGCGGGCGACATGGCGCCGGATTTGAAGTCTGGCGCGTTCTGGAAGCTGCCTCAGCCGGATTTGTTCGGAAAATATTTTAACGGAGAGTCCGGCGGCTGGGTGGACAAAGGCAAGACCCAGCTCCGGATTGCGAAGCCCTCCATCAAGATAGGGGACATGTCCCTGGGGGAAATGCTGGTGAACTGGAAGGAAGGAGCCCCCCAGTCAATGACGATCATGATGTACAACAAAGGGGACAACGGGGCTATTGGCAAGGATGAATTTGACAAACGCCTGGAGCTCATCAAGGAATCCCTGACGGCTCTTACCGGAATTCAGCCCAGGGAGTACCGGGCCTCCCGCAAGGAGGCGGTGGTCAAGGTCAACGGCTGGTCCTGGATTTGGGATAACGGGGCCATTACCCTGGAAATCAATACATCGCGGGAGGGCAGGGAATTTGAAGCGGAATTTATCCGGATGAAGGCCGGTCCCACGGAAGATTCCATCGCAAGGAGCGATGCTTCTTCCCGGGCCAGAAAGGCGGATATCAAACAGCACGTCAGGAAAGAAGGAAAGCGGGTGGTGATTCAGGATATTCCCATGGTGGACCAGGGCCAGAAAGGTTATTGCGTGGTGGCTACGGCCGCCCGCATTTTTGCCTATTATGGAATGGATTATGTGGATCAGCATGAACTGGCTTCCCTGGCCAATACCTCTGCGGGCGGAGGCACTAATACGGCGGCAATGGCGGAAAACCTGAAAAAAATCGGGACCCGCTTCCAGATACGGATTAAAGTGCTGGATTCCCTGGCGAATTCCCGTGATTTCAAGAATCTGTTGAAAGCCTATAACCGCGCCGCCTCCAAGCTGAAAAAAGAGAAGGTGGAAAATGAACATGACTGGTCCGGCTTCTGGGACAATGCGGACGGGGAAGTCCTGAAGCTGGCGCGCGCGGGGTCACCGTCCCAGGTGGACAGGTGGCTCAATACCATTAAACCCTATATCATGGCGGGCATCCCCGTGTTCTGGTCCGTACAGCTTGGCATTGTTCCGGAACCGCTGCGTTTGTCCCAGACGCGCGGAGGCCATTTGAGGCTGATCACCGGTTTTGACGAGGAAAAGAAAACGCTTATCTTTTCAGATTCCTGGGGGGCTGCCCACACGGAAAAGGAAATGCCGCTGGCGGATGCCATCGCCATTACGACGGGGCGGCAGGTCATGCAGCCTTCCAAGTAACAGAGTGCGGCGTATTTCTCCTTCTCTGCCGGAAGATACGGAATATTCTCTCTGTGGTAGAGCAATTCTTCTGGCATGGGCAGGGCGCTGTATTATACTTGCGCCATGATGAACAGAACATTGGTGAAACATGTCCTGGCCAGCGAGGCGGAAATGCCGGACGTCCTGATTCAGGGATGGGTGCGTACGCGCCGTGATTCCAGGGCTTTTTCCTTTTTGGAGGTAAATGACGGTTCCTCCGTCGCCTCTCTCCAGGTGGTGGCGGATGCAGGCATTCCCGGCTATGAACGGATTGGGGAAATGGCTACGGGGTCTGCCGTGAGCATCCGCGGCGCTCTGGTTGCCGGGCAGGGGAGGCAGCGGTGGGAATTGCGCGCCGCCTCCCTGGAGCTGGTGGGGGCTGTTCCGGATTCCTATCCCCTGCAGAAAAAAGGGCATACGCCGGAGTTCCTGCGTTCCATCGCTCATTTGCGCCCCCGCACCAACCTGTTTGGAGCCGTGTTCCGCATGCGCAGCAGGCTGGCCTTCGCCATTCACCGCTTTTTCCAGGAAAGGGATTTTTCCTGGGTCAGCACTCCCATCATCACCGCCAGTGACTGTGAGGGAGCCGGAGAAATGTTCCGTGTGACGACGCTGGATGTGGGAGACGCCGCCTCCCGTGACGCCTCCCGGGATTTCTTCGGCAAGGCGGCCTACCTCACGGTAAGCGGCCAGCTGGAAGGGGAAGCGTTCGCATGCGCCCTGAGCAACATTTATACCTTTGGCCCCACATTCCGGGCGGAGAACTCCAACACCACGCGCCATGCGGCGGAATTCTGGATGGTGGAGCCTGAAATGGCTTTCTGCGATCTGTATGGAGACATGGACATGGCGGAAGAGTTTGTCCGTTTTCTCGTCGGGGACGCCTTGGCGAACAGCGCGGAAGAAGTGGAATTCCTGACCCGTTTTGTGGACAAGGGGCTGCGGGAACGCCTGGAGCATGTGAAGGAAACGCCGTTTGTGCGCTGTTCCTATACGGAAGCCGTTGATATCCTGCTCAAGAGCGGCAAAACATTTGATTACCCCGTTTCCTGGGGCATCAATCTGCAGAGCGAGCACGAACGTTTCCTGACGGAGGAACATTTTAAATGCCCCGTCATCGTTTATAACTACCCGAAGGAGATTAAACCCTTCTACATGCGCCTGAACGAAGACGGGAAGACCGTCACCGCCATGGATGTGCTGGTGCCCGGCATCGGTGAGATCGTGGGCGGCAGCCAGCGTGAAGAGCGGCTGGACATTCTGGAGGAAAACATGCGCCGCATGGGCATGAATGCGGAAGCGTACCGCTGGTATGCGGATCTGCGCCGTTACGGCACGGTGCCGCACGCCGGATTCGGGGCCGGGTTTGAACGTCTGCTGATGTTCGTGACCGGAGTGACCAACATCCGCGACGTCCTGCCTTTTGCCCGTACCCCGCGGAACTGCGAGTTCTGACCTTGCCCGGAACACGGATTTTCCCCGTCTGGAAGGGCGTTGCCCGGTTCCGCAGGATAATGTTGCGGTAATGGAGAAGGAAGGAGCGTGCGAACCGGGGCGGCGGCAAAAGAAAACCCCGGCTTTCCTTTGGGAATAAGCCGGGGTGGAATTAACGTGCGGAAAGGGCTACTGTCTCTTTCTTCTCAGCAGCAGGCCGCCCAGTCCCAGAAGGCTCAGCGTGGCCGTTGCGGGTTCCGGAATCATTTCATAGCTGATCACTACCTTGGTGACGTCGTTCTCCGTAACCTGTTCAGCGGTCGCTTGTATTTTCTTGTTGCCGACGAATTGCAGATTACTCAAGTCCAGGTTGATATTGCCTCCCTCTTGGGAAGATTTAAGGGAAGCAAGTTCAATGGTTCCGCTCCCGGAAAGCTTACGCATATCCAATGTGCCGAAGAAGGTGACGGTTCTTCCATTGGTCCAGAAGTTGGCGAGATTCGTGGCAATCCAGGAACCGTGTTCTTCCGCCGTAAAAACGCCGAAGTCCATTGTAAAGTCGCGTTGCAGTCCGAGGGCGTTGCTGGATTCAAACACCAATTGGGCATTCTCTTCCACTTTGAACAGATCAACATTGATATCTCCCGTTCCTGTCCCCGTGGTACAAAGCAGGGTGCTTCCAGACCCTATTCCAACTATGCTGGTTTCCCCGAAATAGGATTGGGCGGGGGACCAGGTGATCGTTCCGGCATTTTCTCCGATGATGGCTTCATCCCGGCTGCTTTGCGGGAAATAGCCGTTCGGCGTGCCATTTACCGTCCAGTTGTTGGCGTCTCCATAAATTCCGTTTCCTGCCGCTCCGCTCCAGACATAGACGGCAGCCTGGGAAAGACCCGCGGAAAGGCAGCATAAGATGCAGAATGTAGATAACTTCATATTCAGCAGATACTTTAGAAAAGAGCACATAACGGATTCTCAATCCG
>NZ_DKYW01000019.1:127675-161295 GCF_002493465.1 Akkermansia sp. UBA7090 | reverse complement strand
GCTGGCCGGCGGCGTGGCCGTCATTCATGTGGGCGCCGCGACGGAAACGGAAATGAAGGAAAAGAAGGCCCGTGTGGACGACGCCCTGCACGCTACCCGCGCTGCGGTGGAAGAAGGCATTGTTCCCGGCGGCGGCGTGGCGCTGATTCGCGCCCAGAAGGCCATTGACACCCTCAAACTGGAAGGTGATGAAGCAACGGGCGCCCAGATCGTTTATCGCGCTGTGGAAGCCCCGCTCCGCCAGCTGGCCTGCAATGCCGGCCGTGAAGGAGCCCTCATCGTCGCCAACGTGAAAGGCATGAAGAATACTTCCGAAGGTTACAACGTGGCCACGGACAAGTATGAAGACCTGCTTGCCGCCGGCGTGGTGGATCCGACCAAGGTGACCCGTTCCGCTCTGCAGAATGCGGCTTCCATCGCCGGTCTGCTGCTTACCACGGAATGCGTCATCGCCGACAAGCCCGAGAAGAAGAGCTGCGGCTGCGGCTCCGGAGCTTCCGACATGGGCGGCATGGGAGGAATGGGCGGCATGGGCATGATGTAAGCCCCGTCCGTTTCTTTGAAACAAGGCAATCGGCTTCAAGGCTCCCCGGTTTTCCGGGGAGCCTTTTTTATATTGCTTCATCAGGAGGCGGTTTCAGGAAAGAGGCTGCGCAGAATGTCCGGGGAATGGAAGAATATTGAATGATGACAGGAAATATCTGTCTAATCATTACATGACGAAGTTATATAAGAATATATTGTTTGCGGCCGTGGCATTGGTCATGCCTTCCGCCCTGGCCGATATCCCGGAGTCTTCCGTTCCGGCTGCCGCCGTTTCCAGTATCAAGGGAGCTTATCCGAACGCCGGTTTCATTGAATGGGACTCTGAAATGCATGGCTTGAAAAAGATTTACGAAGCCGAATTCAAAATTAACGGATTCCAGTTTGACGTGAAGATTGCCCCTGATGGGAAAATTGTGCGGATTAAGGAAGAAATGGCTGTTTCCTCTCTTCCGGAAGCCGTTCGTTCGTCCGTTTTGAAGCGTTATCCGGGGTGCCGGATTAAGGAAGCGAAAAAAATTACTGAAGGAGAACTTGTCCGTTACAAGGTGGAAGTGGAGGACAGCCGTGATGATTATGATGTGCTGATTGCCCCTGACGGAAATATCCTCCATATAGACCGTTAGGATTTTTGTTCATTTGACGAAAGCGGGAGGAGAGCGGATGAGTCCGCTCTCCTCTTTTTTTGAGGCCGGGGAAGTGTGTGGAAAATGTAACGAAATGTTCACGTTTTAAAACGGGCGTGCGGAAGCGTCCTCCTGTAATAAAGGGGCGTTTATTACGCATATGGACCCAATCTATTACTTGATCATAGGATTGATACTGGCGTTATCCTGCTTCGACCTCGTTGTCGGAGTTTCCAATGACGCCGCCAACTTTCTGAACTCCGCCGTCGGTTCCAAGGCCGCTCCGCGCAGGACAATTGTGCTGGTGGCCGCTGTGGGCATCATCATCGGCTCGTTGTTCTCCAGCGGCATGATGGAAATAGCCAGAAGCGGCGTATTCATGCCGGCCCGGTTTTCTTTCCATGACATCATGCTGATCTTCCTGGCGGTCATGTTGACGGATGTCATCCTGCTGGACGTTTTCAACACGTTCGGCCTTCCCACTTCCACTACGGTTTCCATTGTTTTTGAACTTCTGGGCGGCGCCGTGGCTGCGGCCCTCTTTAAAATCTGGTCCGGGGAACCGGGCGTTGCGCAGGAATTGTCCGGCTACATTAATTCCTCCAAAGCTCTGGCAATCATCTCCGGCATTTTTTCCTCCGTTTTTATTGCTTTCATCTGCGGGATAACGGTTATGTGGATTTCCCGCCTCATTTTCTCCTTCAACTATCAAAAGTCCTTCAACTATCTGGGAGCCGTCTGGTGCGGCGCGGCCCTGACGGCTATCACTTACTTTGCCATTTTCAAGGGGCTGAAGGGAAGCACGCTGGTCACCAAGGAGATGCTTCGCCACCTGGACGCCCATATCTGGCTGTACGTTGGCTGCAGCCTGGCATTCTGGACCGTCCTGATGGCCGTGCTCCAGTATCTTTGCAAAATCAACATCCTGAAAGTATCCGTTCTCGCGGGCACCATGGCGCTGGCCCTTTCCTTTGCCGGGAATGACCTGGTCAACTTCATCGGCGTTTTCATGGCGGGGCAGTCTTCCATGGAAATTGCGGCTGCCGCCGCAGCGCAGGGGGCGGACCTTTCCACTCTGTCCATGGACGGCCTGATGGCGCCCGTCACGGCGGATTGGCGTTACCTGCTGGGTGCGGGCGTCATCATGGTTCTGGCCCTCATGTTCTCCAAAAAGGCGCAAACCGTTACGGATACGGAAGTCAATCTGGCGAGGCAGGGCGGGGGAGTAGAGCGGTTCGGCTCCGTCCCTCCGGCCCGCATGGCGGTACGCTATGCCCTGAATGCTTCCCGCGCCGTGGAAAAAATCATGCCCGCCTGCGTTGGGAAATTTATTGAAAAACGCTTCCGGCCTGTGCCGGAAGGGCCGGATAACGGCGCTTCTTTCGACCTCATTCGCGCTTCCGTGAATTTGACGGTGGCTGCCCTGCTGATTTCTCTGGCCACGTCCCTTCGGCTTCCGCTTTCCACCACGTATGTGACGTTCATGGTGGCGATGGGTTCCTCCCTGGCGGACAAGGCCTGGGGGCGGGACAGCGCCGTGTACCGCATCACCGGGGTGATTACGGTGATTTCAGGGTGGTTCTTCACGGCCTTTGCCGCGTTTTCCATATGCTTCATTGTAGCGGCCTGCATCCTGTATGGCGGCCTCTTCGGCATCATCGCCATATGTTCTCTGGCGGCTTTCCTGCTTCTGAAAAGTTCCAGGCTCCATCGCCAAAGAACCCGGGCTGCGTCCCAGGCGCAGACCGCCGATTACCGGGATCCGGCCGCCGCCGCGCGTTGCAATGAGGAAATTATCGAGCTGATGAAGCGCATGGCGGAAATCTATGAAATGAATCTGGAGGCCCTGAACGTGGAGGACCGGAAGCGTCTGAAAAAACTCCGGAAAGAAGCGCGCGGCATCCGCCGTTCCCTGAGCGATAAAATGGCGATGGAAGTCATGCCCGTCGTCCGTGAACTCCCGGACAAGAAAGCCGACCGCGGCAAGCGCTATGTGCAGATGGTGGAATACGCTGCCTCCGTTTTTGAATCCCTCTCCAATATTACTGCGGCCAGCCATGCCTATATCGACAACAACCATGAAGGTCTGGATTTGGAAAGGATAGAGCTTCTGCGGGGAATGAACAGCCGTGTTTCCTCCCTCTACCCCCGTTTCCGGGAAATGATGGAAAGCAATGACTATACCGGGCTGGACGAATGCCTGGCAGGCATGGACGCTCTGGATGAAGAATTTGCGGATGCCGTCAAACAGCAGATCATTCTGCGTCCGGAAGATGCTTCCGATATGCGACGGACGCTTCTCTATCTCAACCTTCTTAATGAAACCCGGACGATGATCCGCAAAGCGCTTCTTCTTGCTAAAATCCAGAGGAAATTTGTTCTTGGACGGTAGCGTCTCCCTGTCATTCACGGCCGTGCCGGCGGCGAATGCTTCCGGCGCGGACGTTTTGCCTGGGCTGTTCCCGTATGGGGAGCGGCGGCCGTGCCTTTTTTATTCATATGAAAAAAGGCTTCTTTGCAGATAGAGCATGTTTTCTGCCTGTGGGCGCAATGTCTTGAAAATCTGTTTCCAAGCGTTGCCATGTATGTTGCCGTTCCAAAGGAACAAAAAACCGCAAGTCTTGATAAACAATAACTTGCGGTATAAAACTGGTACGGGCGATGGGAATCGAACCCACGTCTCAAGCTTGGGAAGCTCGCGTCCTACCATTGAACGACGCCCGCATGAAATGCGGATGCCTATTTAGCGGCAGAAGGCCCGGATGTCAAGACCACAGAAAAAACGTGTCCTCTTTTTTGTTATTTTAACGCAGTAATGAAAAAAAACTTGTCTTATTCCGTGATTTGAACATAATACGTCCGTTGCGCGGGTATAGCTTAATGGTAAAGCTCCAGCCTTCCAAGCTGATTATACGGGTTCGATTCCCGTTACCCGCTCCATCTTTTTATTAAATTCACCTGCTAAATACTTCCTTTATGAAAGCCAGGTTTATGACAAAGGCGGCGCTTAGTGCGCTGGCACTTGCGTTTGCGGGCGCTCTTCCCTGTGTAGCTCAGCAAACTGCTTCTCCGGCAGCCGCTCCGGCTGCTGATTCGGTTAAAGCCTCCGCTGTTGAAAAGGCTTTTATGAAGAAAATGGCGGATATTGTTCAGGCTGGCCTGAAAGCTGGCGCTCTGGATATGAAGGCGGTGTCCGGAGTTTTGAATGAAGCTGTCAAGGCCGGCGTGTCTGATCATGTGATGGGGACTATGGTGTCTATGGCAGCGGGCGCTTTCCCGTCCAATGCTCCTGCCGTCGCTTCCGCCGCTGTTCAGAGTTATGGGCCGGACGTGAAGGAAGAACAGGTGCGCAATGTGATTGCTTCCGCCGTTTCCTCCCAGCCCCGCCCTTATGTGTCTGTGGCTCCTATTTCGGAAGCGGTTGAAAAAGCTTTGGGCAATTCTCCGGTAGCCGCTGCTGTTCCTTCCATTGCTGTGGGCGTGGCGGAGCAGACTCCCGATAATCCCCTCACAGGGGTAACGGCTCAGGAACGCGGCTTGGTAAGACCTAATGAAGATGTTCCCGGGGGCTCTCTGGTTCTTCCGGGCGGTCTTCCTATAGGCGGCACGCCCTTCGGTCCTGCGCCCGTATCCAATCCTGCCGGCAATTAACCTGATTCTTATTTAGCAAATAACATGAAGAGCCTTTTTTATCTCTCCCTGGTGGGCGCCGGCATGTTTGCCGTTCATGCCAACGGGCAGTCTCTGTACACGCTGGCAGGTCCGGTTGGCCTGGAGGAGTCCCTTCCTCTTAAGTGGTCCTTCAATCTGGCGGGAGGGTATGACGATAATGTCAACGCCTCCAATTACAACCAGCAGGAATCCGCATTCATCAGCACGGACATCGGCGCTTCCCTGGCCAACTACGATGCCGTGACCCAGTATTCTTTCTCCGCCAAGCTCGGGGGTATTTTTTACCTGAAGGATCTTGATGGAGGAACGAATGAAGCCCTTTCCAACTCCACGCTGTCCGCCAAACTTTCCCATAGTTTTGACCAGACGTTGCGCTATAACGGCGCCGTCTCCTTCGCGTGGCAGCCGGAACCCAACTATTCCAACGGTATTGCCAATGCCCGTCGGGATGGCGACTACATTTACGTATATGTCTCCAGTTCCGTGAGCAAGGCGTGGACTTCCCGTTATTCCACAACGCTGGGCGCCAATTTCTCCATGATCGACTATCAGGAAGACTCCGCCAAGACGGATAACCGCGATTATGTCGGCATGAATTTCACCAACCGGTACAAGTGGACGGAACGCCTGGCTATTTCCCTGGGCTGGAACGGTTCCTACTGTAATCGCGAATACGGCAACAACGAATTTTCCAACTTCGTCATGGCCGGCGCTGAATACGCGGTGAGTGAAAATACCTCCGCCACGCTGCGCGTAGGTCCGCAATTCAAATATGTTGAGAATTACGGAACAAAAACCTATCCTTCCGCGGAATTCGGCTTAAACCACCGTGTGAGCGACCGTTTCATGCTTGGGACGTTCGTTCGCTATTCCAACGAAGCGGTGAATACCTATATCCCTTACAACGGCGCCAGCTATTACTCCAATGAAACGTGGCGTTTCGGGATACACAGCACGCTGAAGCTGACGCACCGCGTCAGTCTGAATTGCGGAGCGAACCTGATTGCCAGCGATTATACGCGTCCCAGCTCCATCGGCAATAGCGACACGTCCAACCTGACCTTCAATGCTACCGCCGGTATCAAGCTTCTGCTGACGAATGCCCTGGCTCTTACGGCCCAATATTCCTACACTAACGGTTCCTACAGCGGCTATAACTACCCGATGCCCTCCTACAACCGCAATGTGTTCTCCTTCGGCATGAATTACAGCTTCTAAGTCTTGACTGACCATTAATGCCTTTACTCCTCTAATTGCGAATTTTCATTCACAATTAGAGGAGTTTTTATCTTACTGCCTTACTATATTTCATGAGTGCCCAGGATCAGCAGAACAGTGATCGCATCGTACGCAATATTGACTATTTGCAGGTTTTAAAAAATCGCTGGAAGGAAGTCTTTCTTGTCTTCCTTCTGGTGCTGGTCATTTCCGTGGTAGTGACTTTCCTGATGCCGCCTTCCTACCGGGCGACCAGCCAGTTCCAGATTAAACTGCCCAAACCTGTGATGGATATCGGCAGAGGGGGGGACGTAGTTGCCACTTCCAATGTGACGGCCAACTACATTCCCATGCAGTATTCCGTGCTGACTTCCGCCGAAGTGCTTAAGGTGGTATCCAGGAAACTGAACCTTGCCGCGGAATGGGGGATGACGGATGAAATGGCGGCGACCAATCTGTTCGGCATGATCAAGGTGGCCCCCGTGCGCGCCACGGACCTTGTGGACGTTATTGTGTCCGGTCCGGACCCCAAACTGGTGCAGAATATCGCCAAAGCGGTTCCTGAGGCGTACAAGCAGGACCGTGAAATGCGCGAGAACCGTCTGGTGGAAACTGCCATCAAAAGTCTGAAGGATGTCCTCCGGGAACAGGAGGATGCCGTCAATGAAAAGATGATGGCTCTCAAGAAACTGATTGCGGAGAGTTCCTACCTGCCCACGTCCTGGAGAAACGGCGAACACCGCAGCACCCTGACGGCCGGTATGGAAGAGGAGGAATTCCGGAACGCCAAAGCGCAGGCCATGGATTTTGAAAGGAGGGAAAAGGAACTGGCTTCCTATGTGCAGGAATTGCAGCGTCTGCCCGACGACAAGTTGCTGGATTACGTAATCAGTTCCGATTTGCTGAATGCGGAGACTGTGGGGGCGGATGCTCTCCGTAAGACCTATGCCGAATTTTCCGACAAGCTCAAGGAAAAGGAAAATCTGAAGTCCCAGAATATCGGCCCCAAGCATCCCAAAATGCTGGCATTGCTGGAAACGGAAAGAATTCTGGGGGATAAGCTGAACAAGGAATTGATAGGCCTGCGTTCTTCCCTGAAGAGCAAGCTGGAAATGGTTGCCGCAAGCCGGAAGCACTGGGAGGCGACCGTTGCCCAAAAAGAGGAAGATCTCCAGAAGCATGTTCTGCAGGTGCCCATGTATGAACAGGCCAGCCGTGATTATGACGCTGCGCTGGATCAGCTTAAGGAACTGGATTCCCGGTACAAGGATGAAATTGCCCGTTTGCGCGTACCCCGTGAAGCGATTGAAATGTATCAGCTGCCGACCTATCCTGTTGCTCCTTACAAGCCGAATGTGACTATTAACCTGGCGGTGGGAGCGGGCGCCGGGCTGCTGCTGGGCATCGGGTTGGCCCTGCTTCTGGAATTCATGGATACTTCCGTGAAGACCATGGAAGACGTGGAACGGGCTCTTCAGGTTCCCGTACTGGGCATTATTCCCAAGAATGTGCCGATTTTGCATTCTTCCGGTGTCATGGGGCCGGATGCGGAAGCCTACCGCATTTTGCGGACGAACATCGAATTCAACAAGAAAGGGCTGGAGGAAATTTCGCTGACCTTTGTTTCCGGCAGCGCTGGGGAAGGGAAGACCACCACTCTGTGCAACCTGGCCTATATCTGCGCCCAGGGGGGATATGCCACCCTGATGATCGACGCCGACCTGCGCCGTTCCAAGCTTCACCGGTATTATGAGCTGGACAATGAGCTGGGGTTGACTTCCTATCTGCTGGAAGATTATCCGCTGGAGGAAGTAATTTTCCAGACGCCCATTGAAAACCTGTATGTCATGCCTGCAGGGCCCACTCCCTTTGATCCTTCGGGCGCCTTGAATTCCCGCAAGTTTAACGAATTGCTGCAGGAAGTGAAGCAACGTTTTGACATTGTGCTGGTGGATTCCCCTCCCATCCTGGGGGTTAGCGACTCCGCCGTCATTGTGAGCGAGGTGGACATGACTCTCATGGTTGTCCAGCCCCGCAAACTGCCGCTGAAAGCCCTGTTGAGGCAGAAGCAGGTAATTGAGTCCGTGGGCGGCAATCTGGCCGGCGTGGTGATGAATAATGTGGACATCACGTCTGATCACCAGTATCAGTATTACACAACTTACTATTCCTACTATTCTACGGATGGCTCTTCCTCCGGCGAGAACGCGGAAGCCTCTTCCATGAAGAAGGCGGAACGTTCCGGAAAGGCCAAGGAACTGGCGGCCACCCAGTCCCATGATAGTGAAGATTTGTATTAACCCATTGCTCCATGAGAAAATATATTTGTTCCATCCTTTGCCTTATGCTGGGTTCGGCGGGGCTGGTCTGCGCCCAGTCTCCGGATGCCGTGCCGCCCCAGGGCACCATTGAAATCCAGGTGCGCGGCATTCCCGCTGACGACGCTACCGCCATTTCCGGGCAGTATCTGTTGGACGGGAACGGGACGATACGCATGCCCCAGCTTCCTCCGGGGCAGGATGTGCTGCGCGTGGTAGGCAAAACGGCGCGCCAGATTGAAGATATGCTGATGGCCGCCTATAAGAAGGCGGAGCTGTACACGGCTCCTACGTTTCTGGTGAAGGTGCAGAGTTCTGATGCGCGGCTGACGGAACACATCGTTCTGGTCAGCGGCGGCGTGGCGATGAAAAAGAATGTTTTATGGCGGCGCGGCATGACGCTTCTGGAAGCGATTGTGGGCGCCGGCGATATCACGGACTGGGGTTCCCGGTACGTGCAGGTGACGCGCGGCGGAAAAACCGTGACGTATGATTACTTTTCCATTAAGGACAGGGCGATTCCCATCCAGCCCAATGACCGTATTTTCGTTCCCCAGCGCGGGATTTTTGAAGGGCGCCCGGCCAAACTTCTTCCCTGAGGCATTTTTTTCATACCCGGCTTTCCGCAAGGAAGCCGGGTTTTTTTGTTGGGGCCGGTTGCCATGGCGGGGGGAATATAGGAAAAAACGCGGATAGGGAAACGGGGGGGGGCTGGAATGAAGGTGCTTATCGTCAGCGGTTAATGAAAGCAGGAGAGCTTTTCATGGCTCTTTTTCAGGCCTTTTGCCGGAAATGAACCGTTTTTGGGGAAGCCGCATGGCGGAATCAGGAGGAGAAAGAAGTTGTTCCCAGAAGATTTGCGGCATCGGAAAGGAACGCCTGAAAAAAGGATGGAGGCGAGATTTTTCTCCAGTTTCTTTTGTTCATAGGGAGGAAAGGCTTAAGAGCCTGAAAAAATTTAGGGGGATAAGTTTCCCGATTGGCGCGTAGGCCCTTTTCACATGATTGGCCGGTACGGTCTCCGGGCATATATTGCGGTGAAATGAGTTTAGCATGAATGTAAAAAACAGAAAAACAAAGAAAAATGTTGAACATTCTTAAACTCAATGCATTTTTGGAATCTCCAAAATATGTTAGAGTTTCGTGCGGAACGGCTGCATGAAGCTTCGTAACTCCAATATGAAAACCCGTTAGTCATGATATACCGTTTCAAGAAAACATTCATCGGCGTGGGAGGGCGTGAATATATCAGCAATCCCAAATTGAGCTTCCCTGAGCATGTCAAAATCCGCCGCCGCGGAACGAATCCCAGGTCCGGGCAGCCTTATACGGAGGCAGGCAGCGCCTTTGTGGAGACGTCCGCCGTCGCGGCCCGGCTCGGCTGCAGCGCGTCTGCCGCGCGCCAGTATCTGCACCGCCACGGCGTCCGTTTCCGGGTAGTCCGCAAGGGCACGGGTTCCCTGGCCCTGTACTGGCGGCGGCTGGATGTGGACCGGGTTTTTGCCGGCCGGGAGCCCGTGCGCCGCCGCGTTCCCCCGTGTTATATGGATATGGCCGGGGCCGTCAGCATGCTGGGAGTCGTCCGCAGCTATGTTTACAGGCTGGTGAAAAAAGGGTTGTTGCGTGAATACAGGTGCCGGATGAAAACAGCCCGCGGGCTGCGCGTGCGCTGCTTTTACCACCGGGAGGATCTGGAACACGTCAGGCTGCATGTGCTCCAGAAAAGATGACGGAAGCAGTTCCGGCGGATGCGTTTTTGGCTTGCGCGCGGGCCGGATTGTGTCACGTTAAGGGCATGATAGCTTTTCTGCGCGGCACGGTGGCGGAATCGTATCCCCAGCGGTTGATCCTGGATGTTCATGGGGTGGGGTATGAAGTGATTGTTCCCCTGTCCACGTTTGACAGGCTGAATCCCCTTCCCGGCAGGGAGCTGACGCTGAAGACCTACCTGCATGTCCGGGAGAATATGCAGGTGCTGTATGGTTTTGCCACGGATGCGGAGAGGGATATCTTCCTGCTGCTGATTGAGCGCGTTTCCGGAATCGGCCCGGCCACGGCGATTGCCATTTTGGGGTCCCTGTCCGTGGAGCAGTTCAAGCAGGCGGTTGTGGGCGGAGACGTTTCCGGCATTGCGCGGGCCAAGGGGGTGGGCAAGAAGACGGCGGAGCGCATCGTTCTGGAGCTGAAAGATAAGGTGGGCCTGGCCGCCACGTGGGAGGCCCAGGCCCAGGGCGCTACTTCCCAGGCCGCCGGGGACGCGGAATTGGCGTTGATTGCGCTCGGGTTCAAGCAGACGGAATCCCGCAAGGCGATTGCCGCCCACCTGAAGGAGCATCCGGATGCGGATGTGGACGCGCTGATACGCGCCGCCCTGCGCTCCATGAATTGAAGGTGCTTCCTGCATAAGGCGTGTGTGTTTGCAAGTTTTTGATTTTCATGGGGGAGCATGTTCGCCTGAAAGAGCGTTCCCTGTTTGCGGAAGCTCGGGAGCATACTGCCATGATGGGGGAACAATAGTGTTGACGGCTGGTTGAAACATTTCTAAACTTGCAGCGTCCATGGTACTTGAATAAGTCCGGGACTAGTAATTAATCAAATCTGAAGCCCTCAATCTTATGGCCAAATATGCTATTAACGGTTTTGGACGCATTGGTCGCAACGTACTGCGCGCCATGTCCAAGGAAGAACGCAACAAGGTTGTTGCCATCAATGACTTGACTCCTATCGAAACGATCGCCCACCTGCTTAAGTATGACTCCACGCAGGGCAAGTTTGACGGTGAAATTTCCATCGAGGGTGATTATCTGGTCGTTGACGGCCACAAGATCCTCATTACTGTGGAACGCGATCCCGCCAACCTTCCCTGGAAGGACCTGGGCGTAGACGTCGTTCTGGAATCCACCGGCCTGTTCACCAAGCGCGACGCCGCCAAGAAGCACCTTGACGCCGGCGCCAAGAAGGTTCTTATTTCCGCTCCTTCTCCGGATCCGGATCTGACTTTCGTTCTGGGCATCAACGACAGCGAATACGATCCCGCCAAGCACGACATCGTTTCCAACGCTTCCTGCACCACCAACTGCCTTGCTCCGATGGTGAAGGTGCTGGACGACAAGTTCGGCGTTGAAAAGGGCATGATGAGCACGATCCACTCCTACACGAACGACCAGCGCATTCTGGACCTTCCGCACAAGGATCCCCGCCGTGCCCGCGCCGCCGCGATCAACATCATCCCGACGACCACCGGCGCCGCCAAGGCCATCGGTGAAGTAATGCCGAACCTGAAGGGTTCCCTGAACGGCGCTTCCTTCCGCGTTCCGACTCCGACCGGTTCTCTGACCGACTTCGTGGCCGTGCTCAAGAAGGACGTGACCGTGGAAGAAGTGAACGCCGCCATGAAGGAAGCCGCTGAAGGCCCGCTGAAGGGTATTCTGGCTTACTCCGAGGAAGCCCTCGTTCTTCAGGACATCGTTTCCGATCCCCACTCCTGCATCTTTGACTCCGGCTTCACGTATGTGGTCGGCGGCAACCTGGTGAAGGTCTGCGGCTGGTACGACAACGAATGGGGTTACTCCAACCGCGCCGCCCAGGCCATGAAGAAGCTGGGCGACAGCCTGGGCTGCGGCTGCTCCTGCGGCAAGTAAGTCCCCTCGGACAACGCTTGCTCTTCAGTTGCACGACAAGTCTTGCCGTCCGCCTGTTTCAACTTTCCGGCTTTCCTGGCCGGGTTCGCCGGGCGGGCGGGGATTTATCCGGGAGGGCAGAAATGCCCTCCCTTTTTTATTCATTGAACCAAACAATATAAACCGATATGGCTAAACTTACTGTTCGCGACCTTGACGCCAAGGGAAAGGAAGTCCTCATGCGCGTGGATTTCAACGTCCCTCTCAAGGATGGGGAAATTACCAATGACGCCCGCATCGTGGCCGCTCTCCCCACCATCAAGTTCCTGCTGGACCAGGGCGCCCGCCTCGTCCTTACCTCTCATCTGGGCCGTCCCAAAAACGAACCCGATCCCGCTTTTTCCCTGAAGCCCGTTGCCGCCCGCCTTTCCGAATTGCTCGGCAAGGACGTGAAATTCGTCCCCGCCGCCATCGGACCGGAAGCGGAAGCCGCCCGCGCCGCCATGAAAGACGGCGATGTAGTCCTGCTGGAAAATGTCCGTTTTTATCCCGGTGAAAAGAAAAACGATCCGGAATTCGCCAAGTCCCTGCTGGGCAATGCCACGCTGTTCGTGAACGACGCGTTCGGCACAGCCCACCGCGCCCACGCTTCCACGGAAGGCGTGACGCATTTTGCGGAAAAGAGCGCCATGGGCTTCCTGATTGAACGTGAACTGGAATATCTGGAAGGCAAGCTGGAAAACCCGGAAAAGCCCTTTGTGGTGATTATGGGCGGCGCCAAGGTGTCCGACAAGATTGAAGTGCTCTCCAAACTGATGGAGAAGGCTGATACGTTCCTGATTGGCGGCGCCATGGCCAACACGTTTTTGGCTGCTGAAGGGTATGACCTGGGCGCTTCCAAGATTGAAGGGGACAAGCTGGACCTGGCCCGGGAAATTCTGGAGACGGCCAAGGCCAAGGGCGTGAAGTTCCTGCTTCCCGCAGACGTGCGCGTAGCCATGAAGTTTGAAGACGGCGCCGAAACCTTCTGCACGGCTCCCTTTGCTGAAGGCGGCAAGGTGCCGGAAGGCGGCATGGCCATCGACATCGGCGACAAAGCCATTGAAGAGTTCTCCGCCATCATCAAGGATGCCAGGACCGTTCTGTGGAACGGCCCGATGGGCGTGTTTGAAATGGACTGCTTCGCCAAGGGAACCAAGGAAGTCGCGGAAGCCCTGGCGGATTCCTCCGCCATTTCCATCGTAGGCGGCGGCGATTCCGTGACGGCGGCCAAGAAGTTCAAGGTACAGGATAAGCTTTCCTTCTGTTCCACGGGCGGCGGCGCTTCCCTGGAACTGCTGGAAGGCAAGGTTCTTCCCGGTGTGGGGGCCCTGACCGACAAGTGCTGCTGCGGCAAGTAACCGTTTATGGCCGGGCGGATGGTTTTCCGCCCGGCGTTCAGAATGGTTTTTTCATTCCCCGCGCCCGTTTTCGGGCGCGGGGATTTTTGACTTGCCGGCTTTCATTGAAAAAGAGCCTGGAAATTCTGCGGGTCCGGAGTTTTGAAGAAGGGGGCATCCCCTCTCATGCCGTCTTTCCGTTCCGGAAAGGAAGACCGTCTTTTTTGAGCTTGCCCTTCATATGGTCCTTGCTAGGCTGAATATATATGAGACTGCTGCATTGTTTTCTGGCTGCCCTTTGGTGGTGTTCTCCCGCGCCGGCTGAGGACATTTCCGCTGCGGAGAAGGCGGAATATGGCGGGTATCCCGGACGGTACGTGCTTTTGGATTCTTCCTCACGGGACCGGCAGAGCCTGTCCACTCCCGTAGCTGTCTATGTCCATGACAATGGGGTGGAAGCAGCTCTTATTGGCGCTATTCACGTGGCGGAGCCGGAATATTACGACCGGCTGAACAAGTTGTTCGGCAGGTACGACGTGCTGCTTTTTGAAATGGTTGGCGGGGAGGGGCTCAGGCGGGAGGAGGAGTTGCGCCGCAGGATAGACCGCAGCAAGCCGCTGGGGGGACTGACGCTGGAAGAGGCGCGGGAATGGAACCGGATCGTGGAATGGAGGAAGAAAGGCGAGCAGGAAGAAAAGTCTTTTCTGATGGGGCTGCTGGGGGGCGCCTACCAGGAATTGAGCGACATGTTGGGGCTTCAGACCCAGCGTCAGGGCATTGATTATTCCGCAGCTCATTTCGTCCATGCGGATATGACGATGGATGAATTCCGCAAGGCGCAGGCCAGGAAGGGCGAAAGCATCGCCGGCCTGATGCTTAAATCCGTTTTGTCCTCTCTGGTGGAGAAAACCGGGACGAACCGGGCCGATGAATGGGGGCTGATGGCGGATTTCCTGGCCGGAAATAAAACGGGGCTGAAGAATAAGCTGATGGGCATGATGGCCAATGCTCCTCATGATTTGGAGGATACCGTGATTCTGGAAGGACGGAATGCCAAGTGCATGGAAGTGTTTGACTATTGGAGCGGCAAAGGGGTGCGCAGGATAGGCATTTTTTACGGAGCGGCACATCTTCCCGGCCTGCATGGCGCGCTTCTGGAACGCGGATACCGTCTCCGGGAGGTGCGCTGGCTTCCGGCGTGGAGCACTAAGGAAGAGTGCGCGGACGGGAAGAGCGGGGAAGCCTGATTTTTGTTCCGCCTTTACCGGTTTTTCCGGAGCGGACGGAGCAACGGCGGATAAACATGGTTTTCCGCCGCGCCGCCCCTTAAAAAGGAGAAAAAAGGGGGAGCTCCTTTTTCTCCCTGGGGCAGGATGCCGCTTGCCGGGGAGGAGGAACTACTTTTCAGCAGGAGTCAGTCGGGCGATCCCTCCGCCTTTGATACGCATGGTGAAGGAAAGAGCATTTCCGGAAGCGGCTTTCCGGGTTTCTACGCTCCAACCGTCATTTTTTTCCGCCAGATCCCGGAGAACAGTGGCCCGGTACGCCGTGTTTTTGTCCAGAAAATCCAGAGGAATGGAAATGGTGCGCTCCCTGTCGTCCCCGTTCATCAGAGCGATATACCATTGGTTCCCTGAACGCCGGGCGAAGGCGGCGCATTTCCCGATGGCGGACGGCGGCAGGACGACGGTTTCATCCCATACGGAAGGGATGTTCCGGACAACTTCCCGTTCAGGAGAGCCCTTCGGGAAAGCAGCTTCCATGTCCGCAGGGTTGGAAACCCAGTGGAGAATGGGGGATGTGTAAATGATGTTGGCCGCCATTTGGAGGGCCCAGGATGAGCCGCGCAGCTTGGGGCCGTGGCCGAAATAGCCTCCCGTGAAATCGGCGTGGCCGGAGACCAGGCGGGTGAAGGGCAGCGCACAGTAATGCTGCCCGCCTATGGCGCCCCAGATGTTCTGTTCTCCTCCGTAGATGCCTTCCCGGCTCATTTCGTGAGGCCAGGAGCGTTCCTCCCCCGTAGGGGTGTTGGCCCCGTGGAAGTTGACCATGAGCTTGTTTTTCGCCAGATTTTCCGCTACGGCGTCGTAGAAGGCCAGGCGATCCCGGGAGGCGGAGTCCATGAAGTCTATCTTGATCCCTTTGATGCCCGTTTTGGCGAGCTCGCCGAAAAAGCTGCGCATGCTTTCCCAGTTGTTGGCGGGGTTGTTGACGTCTGACCACCGCACCCATACCCAGATGCCTACGTGTTTGCCGGCGGCGTAGCCGGCCAGCCTGGCCAGTTTGCCCATGCTTTCCGGGAGGGATGGCCCCCATTTTTTCCACCCTTCGTCAACGAGGTGGTATTCCCAGCCGAATTCGGCAGCCATATCGACAAAAGCGTATTGGTCGTTTTCCAGGACGTTCCCGCGGTCCCACCAGGTCCAGGTAGAGCGGCCCGGCCTGATCCAGGAGGCTTTGGAGCCTTCCGGAAAAAGGTTCCTGTCCGGTTCCGGAGCCAGGGAAGGGATGAGGTCATTCCGGACCAGCCCGTCAAGGTCGTCATTCACCAGGATGACGCGCCAGGGCATTTCCGCGGATGAAGGGGCGGAAAAGCCGCCGGGGTCCTGAAAATATACCGCACGGCATGCGCCATCCTGAAGGGAGAATTTGATGCCGCTCCATTGCCTGTTGAAGTTGGCGGCCTCCTGTATGAGCGCAACTCCTCCACCCGGCAGTTCCGTCGTAACCGGCATGGTACGGATATAGCTGCGGGGATTGCCGGGATCTTTTTTGAAATCCGTTATTCTGGAAGGGGCCCAGACTCCTTCGCAGGGGCCCAGGGCGGAGGCCGCGTCCTGGGTCCACAGGACGGTTTTTTCCGGAAAGGCGAAGGAAGTTTTTTCTTCACTGATGTTCAGTGAGGGGGCGTTCTTCACGTCTTCCGTCCATTCATAGCGGAAGGCGACCCCGTTGTTGAAGACGCGGGCGCGGAGCCGGAGGGAGGAGTTGTTCCCGGAAACCACATATTCATTGAAACGGACGGAGGCGGAAGGGTATTTGCCGCGCGTTTCGAAGGTGTCGCAAACGTTGTTTTTCACTTTTTCCACGTTCCATCCCGTGACGCCTCCGGCAAGGTCTTTTCCATTCACGACGATGCCAAGGCCGGACGGTTCCAGAACCGTTTTGCCGCCTTTTTTCAGGGAATGAGCGGCCTGGCCGCCCGCATGGAGCATCCAGGACAGCTGCCCGTCCGGAGAGGGCAGAGTGACGTGCGTTTCCGCCGCCTGTCCTGCGCCCGGCAGGAGGCATCCTGCCATACCGCTGATGATGAAGAGGGATTTTACAAGCATATCTTTGCCGGAATACGTCCGTTGTTGTCCGTTTATTACAAAATGACGTCTTGATGGGAGGCATCCGCGAATTTTCTTTCCGGAATGGTCCTCCTGCCGGGCTGCTTTCCGGTCCGCTTCATGGAAGGGGGGAGCCGCACGAGGAGATGGGAGATGACGATATTTTATTTCCTGTTCAATATGTTATGCGAAAATACCTGAAACAGTGACAGTCAGAATAATAATCTTTACAAAGCTGCCGGGAAAGATAATAATGGCGCTACTGATAGGTTGGTAGCGATGGGAAGTGACGGCTCAGATAGTGAACCCGGTTTTCACCATGCGGAAATTCCGGGCAAAGATGCCCGTCCGCATAGTGTTTCCGAACATGAATCCAAATTGACTCCTCCCGAGTCCTGGGACGAGTCTTCCGTTTATTCCAAGGAACTCCCGGACGGAGCGACATTGGGGCATTATAAAATTTTGAAGGTGCTGGGAAGCGGCGGATTCGGAATTACCTATCTGGTCCGCGACATGATGTTGAAGAGGAAAGTGGTTCTGAAAGAAAATTTCCCCTCCACCTATGCCTACAGGGATCCGTTTACGGGGCGCGTAGTTCCCAATAACGGAAATGACGCCGAGTCTTTCAAATGGACGCTTTCCAACTTTTTGAATGAGGCCCGCATTCTTGCGCGGCTGGATTCCCCCAGCATCGTCCGGGTGCTTTCCATCTTTGAGTGCAACGGAACGGCTTATTTCTCCATGGATTATATTCAGGGGCTTCCCCTGGATTATCTGGGAGAGCAACAGCTGCTGGACGGGAACTGTTACTCCGAGCCCAAGTTGAAAGGATTGCTGGTGCACATCCTCCAGACTTTGGACTACCTGCATAAAAAGGGGATTTGCCACAGGGACATCAAGCCGGGAAATATCCTGCTTACGCAGGAAGGGAATCCCGTGCTCATTGACTTTGGCGCGTCACGCCATATAGAGAGCAATTATACTCAGACCGTTCTGGCGACTCATGGGTTTTCTTCTCCGGAACAGGCTCTGGGCAGAAAGGATTTAGGGCCCTGGAGTGACCTTTATTCCCTGGGCGCCACGTTTTATTCCCTGCTGAAGGGCGTTGCGCCGCCCAGAGGGGAGGAACGGCTGGTCAACGACACCATGCAGCCGCTGGCCGCCTCCTCTGAGCTTTTCGCCAATTATTCGAGGAAGTTTCTGAAAACCATAGACAAGGCCCTCTCCCCCCAGGTAGAAGACCGCTATAAGTCCGCGGAAGCGTGGATTAAGGATCTGGGAGTTGATGGAGGCGCCATTTCAACTATTCAGTTTTCTCCTGAGGAGTTCAAGTCCGCCCGCAAGCGTTTTTTCAATCTGTTCGCCTTATCCTCTTCCCGCTTCATGTCGGAAGGGCAAGGAAAAATGGGGACGGGCTGGAGGAGGGTATTTGGTGGTTTTCTTGTTATCGGCCTTCTTGGCGCGGCTCTGGGCTACTTTGTTTATGACTGGGGAAAGAAGTCGGATGAGGGAGATTTTACCAGCATCATGTCCACGGCCATTCCCCAGATTATTTCAGAGTCAAGGGATGTGTCATTTCTGAGATCCATGGATCATTTTGACGTCAGGCTGGACAGTCCGTCTTTATCGCGTCATGCCCTTCCATCCGTGCTGCCCGACCGCTTTTCACTCGCATGCGTTCATTTGAGGGCGCTTCAGGAAGACAAAATGTGCCCTCCCCTGTATCTGACCATACGTGATGAGGACGGAAAACTGGTTTCCCGGTCGTTTAACGGCTTTTCCTTCACCCTGATTGAAAGCCCGACGCTTACCGGTTTCCGCTTTGTGGATCTTCCGGCGCTGGAGGTGGATGTCCCTTACAGGTTCAGTTTTGAGACCAAGGATAATGTCCCCCATCCGCTGAAGATTGTTTCTTCCCAGGCTACGACGCTGGAAAGCGGGGAAGTCCTGAAGCCCCATTTCAGATTCATTTGCACGGCGTATGATCCCGAGGTGAGAGCTTCCCTGGACAGTCCGGAGAACAGAAAGCTCCGGGAAATTCTTCTCGCTTCCCGGAAAAGGAACCGCACGGAAATCGATTCCATCGTGCTGACGGAACAGGAGAAGGTCCAGTTGAAGAAATTCGCCAAGGCCGGATATCCCGCCGCCCAGTATAAAATGGCCCGGCTTATTTTTGAACGGGATGGAAGATACGGTCAGGAAGGGGGCGTCTGGCTTTACAAGGCGGCCATGGGCGGCTTTATTGTGGCTCAGCGGGATCTGGCGTTTCTTCTTATAGGCGGGAAGGAGTTTTTCCCGGATCTGCTTCAGTGTCCGGTCAGCCTGTCCCAGAATTATTCCCAGGCGGTGGATTTGCTTTTGATGTCTTTTATGGCGCAGGAGCCTTCCGTCCTGTATATGCTGGGCATTTTGTATTCCCAGGGATGGGGAGTGGATTATTCCGCGGATATGGTCAGGCGGGTGTCCAAGCTGCTGGCAGGTTCCGGTTACGATTTGTCGCGCCTCACTTTGTCGGCCCCCATTTTAGCCCATTGGGAGCTTCTGGGACAGCAGGAGAGAGCTTATACGCGGATGCGCTGCACCATTCCCGGCAGGAAGATAAATCAATTTTCAGGGGTGCGTCTGGTTCGGACTTCCAAGGAGGGAGGAAGCTGCCTGATTGACAAGGTGATCCTTTTGAGGGACGGGCAGGAAGTGATGTCCCGTTCTTTCTATAAGGATCTTACCTGGGAATCTCCTGTTCTGGAGGTGCCCATGAACATGGAAGATTACGCGAAGGATGTGGATGATTCCGAGTGGTCGATCGAAGTGATCATGGCTCCGGCCAATACGTCCGGCATCATGGAAATGATGAAAAAGAAGGAGCTTTCCGGCGAGAAAGAGCCGCAGGGCTGACGGAAAGGCCGCGGCGGGCTGCCGGTTGTACCGGTTCATATGCAAGTTTCATGTTCCCGCCGGAAGCGTGGCCCTGGCATGGCAAAGGCGGGAGCCGGTGTTACGGGGGATGATGTTTCCCTTGGACAGGTCCGGCCCGGGGATGGCCGCAGCGGCGTTAAATGTTCTTCAGCATGTCCAGCGTTTCCCGGAGTTTGTCCGCGGGCGCGGCGCTTGCCAGCCGCGGGAATTTGTTGGACAGCAGGATGAAATCCCCGTTCCTGGTGAGCATCAGGCGCTGTCCGCTGATTTCCACCATGGAGATGTTGGCCCGGGATGCCAGGATTTTGATTTTGTGGGAATCCAGCAGGTGGCGCACCGTTTCCGGCGCGGGGCCGAAGCGGTCTTCCCAGGCGCGGAGCAGATTGTCCGCTTCCTTAAGGGTACGGACGGCGGCCAGATCCTTGTAGGCGGAGATGCGCAGGGACGCGTCGCTGATGTATTCCCTGGGAAGGAAGGCTCCCAGAAAGTCTTTGCGGGATTTGGCGGCGAACTGCGTTTCGCTGTTGACGATGAAGTCCGTCCTTAGAGCCGCATCCGGACGGGGGGCCGTGTGTTTGCCCTGCATCTGGGCGATGGATTGCTGGAGGAGCTGGCAATACAGGTCAAAGCCTATGGCGGCGATGTGGCCGCTCTGCTGGGTGCCCAGCAGGTTGCCCGCACCGCGTATTTCCAGGTCCCTCATGGCAATTTTGAAGCCGGAACCCAGTTCCGTGTACTGTTTGATGGCGGAGACGCGTTTGCGGGCGTCTCCCGTGGTGGCGGCGGATCTGGGGAGCATGAGGTAGGCGTAGGCCCGGTGGCCCGCACGGCCCACGCGGCCGCGGAGCTGGTAAAGGTCCGCCAGGCCGAAGCGGTCCGCGCGGTCAATGATGATGGTGTTGGCGTTCGGGATGTCAATGCCGGATTCGATGATGGTGGTGGCCAGCAGGATGTCCGCTTTCCCCTGCACGAAGGTGCGCATGACCTGTTCCAGTTCTTCTTTAGGCATCTGGCCGTGGCCGATGACGATGCGGGCCTTGGGTACCAGGGCCTGGATGCGGTCCCGGAACAGTTCGATGGTTTTCACGCGGTTGTGCAGCAGGAAAATCTGCCCCCCGCGTTCCAGCTCGCGTTCCATGGCCTTTTTCATGATGCGTTCGTCGTAAGGGCACACGCTTGTCTGGACGGGCTGCCGGTTGACGGGCGGCGTCTCAATGGAGCTCATGTCCCGTGCTCCCATCAGGGCAATGTACAGGGTGCGGGGAATGGGCGTGGCGGACAGCGTCAGCACGTCAATTCCCTTGAAGCGTTCCTTGAATTTTTCCTTGTGCCTGACGCCGAAGCGCTGTTCCTCGTCAATGATGACCAGGCCCAGATTTTTCATGGATACGTCATCGGAAATGAGCCGGTGCGTTCCTATGACGATGTCCACGGCTCCCGTTCTGAGCCCTTCCAGCGTGGAGCGGATGTCCGCCGCGCTGCTGAAGCGGCTGAGCATTTCAATACGTACGGGGTATTCGCTCATGCGTTCCTTGAACGTGCGGAAATGCTGTTCCGCCAATACGGTGGTAGGGACCAGCACGGCCGCCTGGCGGCCTCCCGTCACGCATTTGAAGGCGGCGCGGATGGCAACTTCCGTTTTGCCGAAGCCTACGTCCCCGCAGATCAGGCGGTCCATGGGGCGGGTGGATTCCATGTCCGCTTTCGTCTGGGCGATGGCGCGGAGCTGGTCCTGGGTTTCCCGGAAGGGAAAGGAGCTTTCAAATTCCCACATCCATTTGCTGTCCGGGGGGTGGCTGTAGCCTTTTCCTGTCTGGCGTTCCGCCTGGACGTTGAGGAGCTGGGCGGCGTAATCCGCCACGGAGCGTTCAGCGGATTTTTTGGCGCGCTGCCATTTGGAGTCCCCCAGTTTGTTGAGTTCCGGCGTTTTGCTTCCCAGGCCTATGTATCGTGAAACCAGGTGCGCCTGGCTGAGGGGGACGTGCAGGATCGTGTTGTCCCGGTAGAGGATGTTCATTTCCTCGTCTCCGGAGTCAGGGGAGGCGGAAATGTTGATGAATTTGCCGATGCCGTAGCTGGTATGCACCACCAGATCACCGGGATTGATGTCTTTCAGGGATGCCTGCGCGCGTGCCTTGCGCGCCTTGTCTTCCCGGCTGGCGCGGCGGCGCGCCGTAGCGGATTGGTACCTGCCGAACAGTTCCGAGGAAGAGAGGACGGCCGTTTTCGCTTCCGGGATGCTGAACCCTGCCGGAAGTTCTCCGCGAAGAGGGGCGATGGACAGCAGGGCGGGCGTTCCGGCGCAAATGTCCCGGAAGCGTTCTTCCTCCCCTTCATTGGGGAAGAACATGCTGACATTCCATTTCCGGTCCAGCCATTCGCGGATTTGGCGTTCCGCCAGTTCACGGCGCATTTCCTGCATCACGAAGTCCCCCGCCTCAAAGCTGCCCAGGGGGTTGTCATGGATGGCCAGGGAGAAGTCTTCTTCCCCCGCCGCATTTTCCGGGGGGGAGGTGAGGATGCATACGTTCCCCCGTTCCTTGCAGAAGGGGGCCGTAATGACCAGGTCTCCCGGCTTGATCCAGTCCCGCAGGGTCCCCGCGCCCGCGGCCTCCGCCAGAATGAGGTTGACGTGCTCCGCCTTGCGGAAGGAAATCTGGGAATCCACATCAAATTCCCGGATGGATTCAATTTCGTCGTCAAAAAATTCCAGGCGCACGGGGTGGGAGGACTGGAGAGGAAAAACATCCAGAATGCCGCCGCGGCGGGACCATTGCCCGCGGGAAATGACCTGTGGAACACCTTCAAACCCCGCTTCCCCAAACTGCCGTATCAAGTCCTCCGGAGCGTGCGTTTCCCCCGTTTTCAGGGTTATTCCCTGGTTTTGCATGCTGTCGGGAGACGGAACTTCATCGTTCAGGCTGCTTTCCGTCAAAACGATGGTTTGCCCGCCCGCGTGGCCGGAAGAGATGCGGTGAAGGATGTTGAGACGTTCCGCCGCGAGTTCTGGGTCGCCCATTTCCTCTCCCAGGGCCGTTTCTTTTTCCGGAATGAAAAGGAGGTGGGGCACTCCCCAGGTTTCCAGTTGGGCCGCAAGGGCTTCCTGCGCCCGCAAGTGGGGAGCGACCACCCAGGCCCGGGCAGTGTCCGGAAGGGTTCTGATGCACAGGGCCGCTACAAACGGCGCTCCGGGCAGGGAGGTATGGTCGAAGACCGCCTGTTCTTCCGTGCCCAGCTTCGCCAGTTCCCGGTGAAAGGGGGCGGTACGGGCCACCCTGTCCATCAGGGCGGATATGGAAGCTTTTTCTGCCATGCGTGTCTGTGAATCCCTGTTAAGGGAAGTGTGCCGCCTTTCCCTCCCGTGTCAACGGTTTTTCAGGGCACAAACTGTCCTCCGTTTCCCGTCGGGGGGACTGTTTCCACGGCACGCGCGGCACGGTTCAGGAAGAGGAACGGAAGCGGATTTTAACGCCCGCTTTACGCCATTTCTGTTCAATTTCTCTGGCCAGTTCTTCATAGCTCCGTCCGTCAAGGAGGAGCTTTTGAGCTTCCTTTTCACTGGTTCCTGACTGGATGGCTTTCATGTAATTCTTGATGCGCCGGGCATCGCCCTTGCCGTCCATGTGGTAAAAATAGTAGGCCATCAGGGCGGCCAGTCCGTAGTTCAGGTTGGGGTTTTCTTCCGTGAACCGGGAATAGGGCATGTTCATGTAAGCTTCCAGGCCGGGAGCCTCAATGTCATTTCCCAGGGCCCGTCCCCCCGTGTTTTTTTTGCCGTATTCCGTCACGCGGGAGACAATGTGGGAACGGTTGGCCCCGAAGTTGAAGCGGCCTCCGGCGTAGGGCGTCATGCCCATGTATTCCGCGGAGCCTTCGCAAAACCAGCTGGCTTGCTTGGCCTGCGAAGACATGAGCTGGTGCGTCAGTTCATGGATGAGGGTGGAGGCGTCCTTGTCACGGTCAATGACGTAGGTGCTTCCCATGGTTTTGACTCCCAGGGAATCGAACGGAACCAGAATTCTTCCGCGGTCTCCGGGGCGCGTCGTTCCCAGGAAGATGCCCGCCGTGCCTTCGCGTCCGCCGTTTTCCAGATAGGTGCTGAACTTTTCGTACAGGTAGGCGGGGAATTTGGCGGAATCGTCATGGGCAGGGGAGTTCCCTATGGGAAGGGTTTTGTTGGCCAGGTGGGTGGCCTCAAAGAGAAGGCCCAGGCGCTTGATCATGCCGGTTCCCAGCCTGGCGTCGCAGATGAAGCGGAAATGGGGTGTTTCATAAATATATTCTCCCGGTTCCTCCTTGACGGTTTCCACCTTGAAATTATCCGGGCATTTGATGGTCCTGGGCCACGGCAGGTGGTAATTATCCGCCGTATTGGAGGGGAGCGCCCCGCCTTTTTCCTGTTCCGCGATGAAATCCCTGTCTTCCCGGGAAAGCAGGGAGAGGGGAATGGAGACGGTTTGGCCTCCGGAACGTTTCAGCACGGCTTTCTGGCCGTCCATCCTGATGAATTCCGCTTCCAGTTTTTTTCCCTGGAGGCTGGTCCAGGTACGCCCCTGTGCAAGGGGAGTGAGGAACAGGGCGGCCAGGGTTCCCGCCGCCAGGCAGAGGCGCGCGGGCTTTTTCATCAGGAGGAAGACGGGAGGCATGAGCATAGTTGCGGTTAATGTTTGGGACGCGGCAGCATCAGGAGCAGCAGCCCGCAGAACAGCATCAGGCATCCTGCCGCCGCCAGGGTGGTGGTCAGCGGAACGCCCTGGTCCTTGAACCACCCCCCAAAGAAGGAGATGAGGGCGCCCACGCCGGCGGATGTCAGGTTGAGGAGGCCATAGCCGGTTGCGGAATAACGCTCGTCAATATGGGAGCGTAGCACGGGCATGAGGGTGGCGTCCAGCGATCCCTGCGCCAGCCCCTGCGTGGCGACCAGGCCCAGCATGAGCACGAGGGGGACGGTGATGTCCCAGCCGAAGATGCCGGGCAGCAGAGCCAGAACCACCAATGGGCCGGATATGGTGAAGGTGATGCCCGGAACCAGGGCGCGGGCGCGGGCGTTTCTCTTGTACCACATGTCCGCCAGGATGGCGCCTCCCAGCACGGCGACGTATTTGGCCACGGAACTCCACAGCGTGGCGGCGGGGCCCGCTTCCGCGGAGGAGAGCTGATATTTATCCTGAAGCAGGGTGGGATACCAGGTGAGAAGGAACCAGTTCCCGGCGCCGGCAAAGGCCACTACGGCCAGCAGCATCCACATGGGGCGTCCGCTCAGCAGGCTGGAAAGGACGGCCCCGGTGGAAAGCTTGGAAGCGGGTTCCTTGATGACCTGTTCGTCATTGTCCACATTGAGCAGAACCGTTTTTTCCTCCGGTTCGGACGGTTTTTTTGCCAGGGCCGTATCCGCCGGGGCTTTGGACGGGTCTTTCAGGAACAGGATGAGGATGACGGCGTACGCCACGCCGATGAGGCCGAACAGGGCGAACGTCATGCGCCATCCCGTCCATGAAGCCATGGTGGCGCCGAAGCCGGCCACGGCCATGCCTACATAGATGCCGCTCATGTGCAGGCCTGTCGCGATGGAGCGCGTGCTGCCGCGGTGGTAGTCCGTAATCAGGGCCAGGGCGGCGGGGATGTAGAACGCCTCGCTGATGCCCATGGCGCCTCGCGCAATGAGCAGGGAAGTGTAGTCTTCCGCATGGCCGGTCCACCATGTGACCACGGACCAGACGACGAGAGAGCAGAGGATCATCAGCCGGCGGCTGTAGCGGTCTGCCAGAAAGCCGCCCACGGGGCTGAGCAGGGCGTAAATCAGCAGGAAAACGGAGGTGACCATGCCGAACTGGGCTTCCGTCTGCGGAATGTCCCGGACGATGGGTTCATGCAGGGCGGAAAGGAGCTGGCGGTCAAAATAGTTCAGCATGACCACAAACCACAGGACAATGACGGCTACCCAGGCCCACAGGCCCGGCCTGGTGTTCGGGTCCGTGACGGCGGCAACGTTTTTAACGCCGTTGCGCACGGCGGAGACGATGATGAGCGCCAGGACGATGATGGTCAGAATAAGCACGGCGTAATCAACCGTGCTCATTTCAAAGTGGTAACCTGCGTCGGCGGAGGCGTTTGCCGGGGTCCGGACGCCCGGAGCCGTTTCCCCGCTGATGGTCATGATTTCAGACCCCCTGACGATGGCGGGAGCCGTGGCGATGCCCACGGGCCATTCCCCCTGGCGCGTCCATGTGTTTCCGATGACGTCATAAACCAGAATGTCCCGGGACTGCGCCACGGGCGTGGCCGGGTCCGGCGTATTGCCGCGCTTGTCTCCGCCGATCAGGAGAATGGAATTTTCACGCACCGGGGCGGGACCCGCGGCGGCGGCTACGGGCATTCCCGGTCCGGCAGGCTGCTGCCTGCCGGCGGAGCCCCATTTGGAAGGCTCCTTGTCCGTCATGTCGTAGCCGATCATGTCGGAAAGGTACGTCCTGGAGGTTTCTCCGGCGTTATCCCTGGACAGGGAACATCCGCCGATGATGAACAGGGTGCTGTCGCAGACGGCGGCAGTGGAGAGAATGCGGCCCGCTCCGGGGAAAGGAGGCAGGGAAACCCATTTCATTTTATCCGTATCCGGCGTGGTATCCAGCATGTAGATAGTGTTGAGGGCGGTTTCCGGCTGGTCCCGGTCTCTGCCGCCGATGACGAACAGTTTGTTCCCGTGGGCGGCGCATGCGGCTTCCGTCACGGGGACGGGAAGGGGAGGAAGCTTTTCCACGGAGCCGTCCGTTTTGATCAGCAGGGCGTCTTTCAGGATGCCCTGCTCATTATGGCCGCCGGCTACCGCCAGCCCCTTTCCTACGCTGGCAAAAGCGGCGTAACCCAGCGGGACGGGCAATGTCCCCGTCTTGCTCCACTGGCCGTTGCGGAGTTTGAAAATGTCCCGGTAGTAGGTTTTGGGGCCGCGTTCTTCCGGAGTTGAGGCTCCCGGCGCGGCCTGGGGGAAGTTGGAGCCCCCTGCGGCGATGACGGACTGGGCGCCGTCGTTTTCCGTAACAGTTCCGGCTACCATGCCGGCGCGGCCTGCCGGGTCCGGAAGGTCGGGAACAGTTCCGGACGTCCGGACGTCCACGGAAAAGGAGGCGTCAGCGGCCGGGACCGCGATGAGAAGCAGGGCTGCCAGAGCGGAGCCGCAAGCCTTGGAAATTTGGGTTAGAGAACGTGTCATGTGCATATGTTGAGAGGTTTGTAGTTGGATTCCGGGAAAAATCAGGAGAGGGTGACGCTCCACACTTCAGGAGAGCGCCTTCCAGGTTTGAGTTCTCCGTTCACGGCCGCAAAACGGCCCTGCCACGCGCAGCACGGAAGGACTGCTCTGGGCGCGGCGATGGAACCTGCGTCGTGCCATGTCATGTCTGCCGTGTCCAGGCACAGAGATTGGTTGTTGAAGCCGGGATTAGTTTGCGGAGTGTATTTTTTCCCGGAGCCGTCATCCCCCCCAAGCAGGTAAATGACGCCGTTCCCGGAAACCGGGGCCGGAGTAGGGGCTGCGGCAATGGCGTAAGGCATGTCCGGCAGGCGCGTCCATCCGTGTTCCGGGGTATAGCTCCATGCTTCCTTCAGCAATTCCCGGACCTGTTTGCCGTCCTGCTCCCTCAGGCCGATGCCGCCGAGCACGTACAGGGTTCCATCTGTTGCGGCCATTTGATGCAGGAAGCGGCCGCGGCCCGGCAGCGGGTCCTGTTCCAGCCATCCCTGTTCCGGCCGGCGTGTGTCCAGCATGAAGACCCGGTTGGTGCAGTCCTGCTCACCGGGACGTTCACATCCCCCAGTAAGATAGACTTTCCCGTCCAGCACGGCAGCCGCCGTATATGCCAGGGCGATGGGGAGGGAGGGAAAAGGGCGCGTGGTGACAGTGCCGTCCGCGGCGTTCAGCAGGTAAACGTCTTTCCGGTGTCCTTCCCTGTCGCAGCCGCCGATGCACAGCAGGCCTTCCCTGACGCTGGCGGAGGCTCCGTAGGCATAGGGCACGGGCAGTGTTCCGGCCTCTTTCCATGCGTTTTCCTCCGGAGAGAGCGTAAAGACGCGGTCCGTCCATGTTTTGGGCCCCCCTTCAAGCATGGGCTTTTCCGGGAAGTTGGTTCCTCCTGCACAAATCATTATTTCTCCGCAGGTTCCTGCGTACATGCCAGCGAAGCCTTCCGGATCGGGAAGGGAGGGTAAAGGTGTCCAGGATGAAGAATAGCGGCTCATAACGCGTGTAAATGATTACGCCGTATAATAGCAAAAACCGGCGGCTGCGCCAGTATTAACCTCTGGTCCTATTTTTTTGAATAAATTCCTTTCCTCGCGCCTCTTACCAACGTAGAAGAGGTTAATCATATGAAAACCGGGACCCGTTTTTTGATTTTATGCCTCCTGGCTCCTGCCGCCCTGGCGGAAAATATGTCTCTGCGGTCCGGCAGGGTGCTGGAAGACGCCGTGGTGGTGTCTTCCGGAGATGATTTTGTCAATATCCAGTATACGGACGGGGTGGCCAAGGTTTCCTATAAGGATCTGACGGATGCCCAGCAAAGGGATTACAAGATGACGCCGGATGAGGTGAGGGCCAGACTGGAGCAGCGAAGGATGGAGGAAGCGGCGCGCAGAAAGAAAGCGGAAGAAGCCAGGAAGGCGGCCGATGAAGAAGCCAGGAAAATCCGGGAATCCCTGTCTGAGGCGGAGCGGCATCCCCGCTATCTGGAAGGTGCGGATATTTCCCGCATGTTTTTGCTGATGGGGGAACTTACCAGGGTGGAGGCGGAGGTTATGGCTCTGCAGTGGAATGCCCTGGAAGCGGATCGTGTGGGTTTGCCGGAAGACGCCCGCGTTTTCCGCGCAAGGGCGGCATCCTATCAGGAGCAGATAAACGCCATCCGTAAAAGAAGGGAAACCGCGGAACAGTATTGGCAGGATTTGGAAAAGAAATACCTGGCCCTGAAAGACGGAACCCAGAAGAAGATTGCGGATTTGAACAGGCAGGTTTCCCAGTTGCAGGGGGAAGTGAGGGAAGTGGCCAGCCAGCCGAGAACGGAACGCATCATTGTCCCGCCGATTATCAGGACGTGGAATTATCCGCCGCCGCCCGTCATTATCCGGCCCCAGCCGCTTCCTCCGCGTCCCGTGCCTCCGCCTCATCCGAGGCCTTTGCCCACAAAGCCGAGTTTGTACAGAGGTTAAAGAGGCTCCGGAGCATTGCCTTTTCTCCCCATGGGCCTGTGCCGTTTACAGGAAAAAGGCTGCCGGGGCATTCCTTTGCCGTTGAGGGGAAACATCAGATTCCGGGCAGGGGGAATAGTTCCATGCGGCCTTCCCGGAAGGAGGCCAGATTCCTGAACCCTGCCTGCCGGGCCAGTTCCCCGGCCCGCTTGAAATCCCGCCCTACATCCTCCGGCCTGTGGGCGTCCGAGCTGATGGTCAGGGGAATCCCCGCTTCCGCCGCCATTTTCAGGAATTGCCCGTCCGGATATTGTTCGCCGCACTTGTTGTGCCAACCGGCCGTATTAAGTTCCAGACATGCTCCGGATTCCCGCATGGCTTCCAGCGCCGGTTCATAATAACGGCGCAGGTCGCCGGAGGGGCGGAAGCCGAATTTTTTGATCAGGTCCGCGTGTCCCATGATGTGGAACATTCCGGAGGCGGCCATATTCCGGAAGCGCTCCCAATATTGTTCCCACGCGTCCTCCACATCCGTCCGGCGCCAGAAATCCATCCTGTAGGGATTGTCGAATTCCTCCTTTTCCCCCAGGTAATGGACGGAACCGATCAGGTAATCCCATGCGTGCAGGCCCTGCAGGCGCTCTATCCATGGTTCAATGCCGGGAAACCAGTCGCATTCCAGAGCGGAACGGACTGTCAGTCCGTGCGGCGCGGCGCATTCGCGGGCTTCCGTGATCCAGTCCAGGTAGGCCGGCATGTCCGCCTGCTTCATGCGCCAGTCGTCAAAAGGTTCCCCGGGCATCGGGGCATGGTCTGAAATGCCGTATTCCCGGAGCCCGGCACGGACGGCTGCCTGCACATATTCCTGCGGAGTGCCGGAGGCGTGCAGGCACAGGGGGGTATGGGTATGGTAATCGCAGTACATGAAGGGGAATGCCCATGCTAGCATGGCGCGGCGGACGGTTCAACCCGGAGGGATGTCTTTGTTCATTATTTGCCGTCGTTGACTTTATGAGTTGATTTTATGGACAGGATTTTTTAGAGTCGCGTTAAATAGGACACGTGACGTATGAGTGACTGGCAAGGCTTTTCCCCGCTGAATGATTTTACAGGGCCGCTCCTGGATAACCTGAAGCGCCACCCCAAGCGCATTGTTTTTCCGGAAGGGGAGGATGTCCGCGTGCTGCGCGTGTCCCAGCGCTTTGTGGAGGAGCAGGCTGGAGCGCCCATCCTGCTGGGAAGGAAGGAAGTCATCACGAGAATGGCGGAAATGAACGGAATTTCCCTGAAATTCGTCCGCGTCATTGAACCGCAAAAAAGTTCGGATCTTCAGATGTTCTGCGACCGCTATGAACGGGCGGAACAGATGTTCGGCAACGGGTTGCCCATAAACACCCGTGAAATTGTTTCCGAACCGGTTCATTTTGCCGCCATGATGGTGCTTTACGGCCAGGCGGACGCCATTGTGGCCGGGAACATGAAAAGGGTGGCTTCCGTTTTCCGCGCGGTGAACAAGTACCGGCAGGATCCCGTTCCCACCAAGCCTTTGTTTGCCATTTCCATCGTGCTTGTGCCCGAATTTTCCAAAAAATTCGGCGGCCGCGGCGTCTATTTTCTGGCGGATACCGGGGTTAACCCTGAACCCACGGTGGAAAATATGGCCTATTTTGCCGTGGAGACGGCCAAGATGGCCCGCCACATGCTGGGTAAAAGCGTTCGCGTCGCCATGTTGAGCGCGTCCACTTCAGGTTCCGTTCCGGAACTGGCCGCGGACCGTACCAGGGCCGCGGCGGCGCTGGCGAAGAGCATGGTGCAGAAGGATTGCCTGAGCAATGAAATCTCCGTAGAGGGAGAAATCCAGATTGACGCCGCTCTGTCGTCAGATTCCTACAGCGTGCGCGTGCACCGCAATTCCATGCTTCAGCCGAGTGAGGTGTGGGTCTTCCCGACTCTGGATGCTGCGGATATCTCCAAAAAACTGTTGTGCATGATGCCGTCCGTATACAACTACGGCCTTATTCTGGGCGGTCTGCTCTTTCCGATTGCGCAGTTGCCGCGGCTGACGGATGAAGACAGGATGTTCGGCACTGCGCTGGTGGTAGGGAATGAAGCCATTAAATTCCACCTGCTGTATCCGCAGGGGGTTGCTCCGCTTTATTGACCGGGGTAGGCGCGTCCATGACCAGCAGGCGCTTTTCCCTGCGCACGGCCAGTTTCCCGCCGGGCAGGGAAGTCCGGGAAGGGCTGTCTGTATTCAAGATATTGATTACCCGGAGTACGGCGTCTTCCGTCAGGTTCGGAATATGCTGCCGGCGCAGGTAATCATGCACGGCGCATTGTTTCAGCTCCGCAGGAAGCAGGTTGATCTTCGGCAGGAACAGGCGCCCCTGGGGATCTGTCAGGTTCATGGAGTCCAGCGCCTGGGAAAGCGCCGTGCGGATTTGATTTTCCAGACGGCAGGCGCGTGAAAAGGGAAGGCTGGTGTCCCTCTGGAACAGCGCATTCAATTTGGGAATGATTTCATGGCGCAGAACATTCCTGGTATATTCGGCAGACTGGTTGCTGGAGTCCTCCTTCCATGGAATATGGAGATGCTCCAGATAGGCGGTGATATCCTCCCGGGAAAAATCCAGCATGGGGCGTACGACGGTCAATCCGTTGGCCCAAGTGGAGACGGGGGACATGCCGTGAATGCCGGAGGCGCCGCGGCAGAGGTGAAGAAGAGCCGTTTCCTGCTGGTCGTTCCGGTGGTGGGCCAGGGCCACGAACGCCCCCGGATGGCCGGCGGCCCATTTCAGAAACGAGGCCTGCCTGGCTTCCCTGGCCGCTTCTTCAATGGAAATTCCACGGGTATGGGCCATATCGCGGACATGGACGCGTTCCCGGACACAGGGAATACCCAGGGAGGCCGCGTAACAGAGCACAAATGTTTCCTCTTCCTCCGCTTCCGGACGCAGCTGGTGGTTTACATGGCATGCAACCAGGTTGCAGCCCGGCATGCCGGACAGCAGGGAAAGCAGAGCCATGGAGTCCCTTCCCCCGCTGATTCCGGCAAGGACGGGGCGGCCGGAGCGGAGAAGTTCCGCGGACTGGCTGTCAAAACGGTCCGGTGTCAATATCATGCTGCTGCAAGTGAAGCTGGAAAAAGAGAAAAAGAAAAGCCTGCAAATAAAAACCCCGTTTTCCGGAAAGGAAACGGGGCTGAAAAATTGCTGAAGGCAGTTCTTACTTGTTGAGCTTGGGCTTGCCTCCGCTGCGGCGGACGGTGCCGAAACGCTTCTGGAATTTGTCGATGCGGCCTTCCGTGTCCACAAACTGGTTCTTGCCGGTGAAGAACGGGTGGGAATCAGAGGTGATACCGCAGGAAACCACGAAATGTTCAACCCCGTCAATAACTTCCGTCTTGGGGGAACGAACGGTGGAACGGGTGATGAAGCGGCGGCCGGTGGTGATGTCAACGAAAACGACCGGATTATACTGGGGGTGAATATCTTTCTTCATGGTGATGTATTGCGTTTCCGACGCAAGGGGAACGCAAGTATAAATATGTTTTATTGCATGTCAAGCATCCCCGCGTAAAAATAAGGAAGTTTGCACATGACGGTTCGGGAGCTTGCGGAAGGAACGGTTGTGGAGATGATGGGACGGAAAATGGAGCAGGTGTTGAAGAGGCCCCCCTGGTGGGCGTGGTTTTCCCTGATGGGATTGGAAATCCCTTCTGCCGCCATTGCCTGGGCTTTTGCCGTCAGCCAGTCCCATCTGGTGGTGGTTTCCTCCCCCTGGCTGTATCAGTTCCTGTTTGTGGCTGTCTGGTGCGTCAACATGCTGGACCGGGTGCTGAAAATATTCCGGAGCGGTTCCGCCGTGCACACGGATGAATGCCTGCTCTTTGCCAAAAAGCACTGTTTCGTGATCTCCCTGCTCATTATGGTGGCGGCCGTGACGGGGCTTTGGATTATGTTTTTCCAGTTGGGCGTGGTCATTTTCCAATTTGCCTTTCTGCCTGGCGTTTGCAGTCTGCTCTTTCTCTATTTTTCTTCCAACCCTCATCAGAAAGGGATCTTGTCTTCCGGATTCGTCATGGGGGCGTTTTTCGCCGCCGTTTCCTTTGCCACGGGAGCCGGAATACCGGCCTACTTTTACGGGACGGTAGGGGGCGGCTGGGGAGGCCAGCTGTCCGAACCCACCTGGTATCTGGTGGCGCTGGTCATGCTCTGCATGTTCAGCCGCAAACGGTGGAGTGAAGAAGAGGAAGAAGACGGGCGGGATTCCGTTGACCGTGACATGGTATCCCTGGTATGGATGGGGGTGACAGTCATTTACGTCGTATTCTGCCTGGCCGCCGCCGCCAGGGAATACACCGGAGACGCGTGGATTTATTATGGGCTGGCGATGGCGGGGGCATTCATGTTTGTGCTGGACAGGCTGAAGAGGAACATGCCTCCCCTTCTCCTGTACACGCTGTCCTGGGCGGCGCTGATTTTTGCATTGCTGTTGAGCGGTATTCTGGCGCAGGCTTCCTCCTGATTGACCGGACGGATTCCCGCTATGGGGAGGGCAAAATACGGGGAAGTTGAAAAAATAATATTTTGTGGTTGCAATATTGGGAAGAGGATGATAGATTCTGCCCCGCAAGCGCGTTCTGCGTGCAAGCAAGTGGCTCGGTAGCTCAGTCGGTAGAGCAGGGGATTGAAAATCCCCGTGTCGGCGGTTCGATCCCGTCCCGAGCCACCATTTTTTCTCCCATTTCTTAAAATCCCCTTTTTATACGGGAAGTAGCTCAGCCTGGTGGAGCGCCTGCTTTGGGAGCAGGATGTCG
>NZ_DKYW01000019.1:0-127383 GCF_002493465.1 Akkermansia sp. UBA7090 | reverse complement strand
GCCTGCTTTGGGAGCAGGATGTCGCAGGTTCGAATCCTGTCTTCCCGACCATTTTAAAGCCTGTAAATCGAATGATTTGCGGGTTTTTGTCTTTAGTGTAACTTCCTGTTGGTTGTCCGTATGGTTATCTGTAAAATGGATTATTCCTGTACGGAGGCATCCGCACCTGTGATTATTTAAAGTGCTGGAAATCTTCTGTATCCGAATCACTGCGGAGAGAAAGACAATGAATCATTCTTTTCAAACCTGCTGCGTACTGGCGGAAGCCTTGATGGTTGGGAGCAGCGTGCCGGATTCTTTCCCTGACGGCGGGGATATGAATAAGATTGATCAGTATGCCGGGCTGAGAGACGGTATAAAAAACGCCGCAGGGGAGAGGTGCGGCGGAGTGGAGAAAGTGATGGATGATAGAAGCAGTTTTATTTCTTTTTTAATATATAATGTTCGGCCAGGATGCCCTGATTGATTGTCCCTTCCTTGTCTGACAGCATTACTTTACTGCCGTCAAGTATTTTATAGTAAGATTTTTCATTGGAAGAGGACTGGGTCAATTCAATCAGGCTGCCGTTGATGAAAGCATAAGAGCCTTTTGATTTGAAAATGGCGTTTTTTTCTCCTATGTATTCGCTTCTCAATACATAAGTCTTGTTGTTGTTTAATGTCAGCGTCGTTTTGATCCCTTCACAGTCGGCGGCAGGAAGAATTCCTTCATAAGTGCCGTAAGGATTAAAATTTTCCGCTTGTTCCGCTGTTTTTGTTCCTCCGTTTTCAATTGGAGAATGATGATTTTGAGGAGAATTACAGCCGGTTACGATCACTAGACATGCGGCCCATAAAAGAATCGTTTTCATGGCAGGTATCTTTCTTTTGGATGAATGTTTTTCCTGATTCAACAGGGTAGAAGCTGGAAACAAGCAGTTTTGTGTCTGCCATTTCCCGCCTTACTATCATATAGGGCAAGGTGATGGAGGTGGGCAAGATTTTTTCTTTTCATGGAACCCGCGAGTATGATGAATGCCGGATGATTTTTTTTCTGTTGGCGCGGATGACGCTTTTGGCGACGGCGGTTTGTTTTGCCTTATCTCTTGGCTGTGCGGCAGCGTGTTTCCGGAACAGCAAGGCTGTCCGATGGCGCCTGCTTCCTGTCCTGGTGATGATTATGGTTGCGGTTCTGTTCGGGAATGGAGGCGATTAATTAGTCATTTGTATATCTTTTGATTGACCGCATGTGCGCGTACGTATACTTTCCGGTCATGCTCCTTCGATTTTTATCGAGCCTCTTTTTTGCGTCCGGCATCGTTTTTGCCGCCCAGGCGAATCCCCAGCCTTATCCGGATTCCGATTCTTCAGACGGATATGATCCCGGTTTTTATGCAGAGGCTTATTCCGGCGGTTACGACAACGCTTCGGCGCCGGCGGAGGCGTCCGCCTCCAGGCCCGTTTTCCCCACACAGTCCTATTTTGAATTGCTTGGCCCCATGGATTCCAGAAATGGGAGCGGAAGCGTGAATGTCCAGAATTGGATGACGGATTTGAATTTGTGCAGAATGTCCAGCGGTTCCTGGAATTTTTCTTCTACCGCGGCGTTGCGTCTGAGCTGGTTTAACGGAAAAGGGGCGGATAAGATGGATGTGGACCGGCTGTACACGATTTGGCTGAATGTGAATGCCTCCTATGCCGTCACGGGGAAGACGCGCCTGGTTTTCGGTGTGACGCCCCAGATTTCCACGGATTTCGATACCTGGACGAGCCATAATATTTTCTTAGGAGGCCATGTTCTTCTGGCAGGCCCCTTGAACGACCGGTTCAGCTATGGCGTCGGCATCGGCTGTTATCCGCAGCTTGGGGATTATCCTTTGCTGCCTCTTATTCAGTTTAAATGGGATGCTTCCCGGAATTGGACGCTGCAGCTGGAGGGGACCCGTCTTTCCTATATCAACAGGGTGAGCGATGGATTCAAGTGGGGGCCGTTCGTTTCCGTGGTGTCCGGCACATGGACGATTCACCATGACCGCCGCGTTCGCCAGTTTGCATGGATTTCCGGCGTCGCCGGCATAGGAGCCGATGCGGGGCTGGGGCGTTGGGGCAGCGTTCGCCCCAGGCTGGTGGCGGATATCGGTTTTTCCTTCGGGAATTCCGGTACTATCAAGACCAGCAACGGGAGCCATGATTTGGAAAAGTACCATTATGACCCCGGTTTTTATTTGCGTGCGGGGTTGCTGTTTGAGTTTTGATCGGCCAACAGGATTAGCGAATACATGACGAGGCCTCCGGCGCGTTGAGTGCGCCGGAGGCCTTTTACATATGGGGAGGTCTGAGGCCGGAATGGTGTCCGGGAGCGGTCAGGCTTCTTCAACAGAGGGCCTGCCCACGGAGTGGTATTCAAATCCTACGGCCCGGAGGTTTGCCGGGGAGAGGATGTTTCTTCCATCAAAGATGATGCGGTTGCGCATGACGCCGGCGAGTTTCTGCAGGTCCGCATTCGCGTATTCGCTCCATTCCGTGGCGATAACCAGCACTTCCGCGTCCCGGGCGCATTCGTACATGTCTTCCACCAGTTTGACCCCCCTGGGTTTCAGAATGGGGGCCGCCGTGTGCATGGCTTTGGGATCCGTAGCGGTGACAATGGCTCCTTCCGCGCAGAGTTTTTCACATAGTTTCAGGGCGATGGATTCCCGGATATCATCCGTGTTCTGTTTGAAGGCAAGGCCCCACACGGCTATCTTTTTATCCTTCAGAACCCACAGGCGGTCCCGAATTCTGTCCAGGAAGTGGATGTGCTGGGTGTCGTTGATGTGTTCCACTTCCTCCAGCAGGGTGAAGGGAATGCCCAGCGTGCGGCTGATGTTGATGAAGGCCTTGACGTCTTTCGGAAAGCAGGAGCCGCCGTAGCCCAGCCCCGCGTTAAGGAAGTGGCGTGAGATGCGTTTGTCCATGCCGATGCCTTCCGCCACCAGTTCCACGTCCGCGCCCGTTTTTTCACAGACCTTGGCGACAGCGTTAATGTAGGATATTTTAAGGGCCAGGAAGGAGTTGGCCGCGTGCTTGATGAGTTCCGCAGAGTTGACATCCGTTTCCAGAATGGGGGCGTGGATGGGCTGGTAAACGCGCTTGATGACGTTCATGGCCTGTTCCGAGTTGGCGCCTATGACAATGCGGTCGGGATGCAGCAGGTCGTCCACGGCGCATCCTTCCCGCAGGAATTCCGGATTGGAGACGATATCGAACTGAACATGCGGCCCCGCATAGTGCTTGATGGTCTGGCTGACTTTTTCCCCGGTTTTGACGGGTACGGTGGATTTGTCCACAATGACTTTGTATCCCATTTCAGGCTGGAGCGCCTGGGCGATTTCCCTGGCCACTTTTTCAATGTAGGTCAGATCCACGGAGCCGTCCGTATTGGGCGGGGTGGGCACAGCGATGAAGATGACTTCGCTTTCCGCGATGGAGTCCGCAATGGAAGAGGAAAATTCCAGCCGTCCGACGGCCACGTTTTTTTTCACGAGTTCTTCCAGCTTGGGCTCGTAAATGGGGATGGACCCGGATTGGAGCGTGCGTATTTTTTCAGCGTTATTGTCTACGCAAATGACGTGATGGCCCATTTCAGCAAAACAGGTGCCAGTAGTCAGTCCCACGTAGCCGCTGCCGATGATTGTTAAATTCATAGTGTTAGCGAAGTATTGATAAAAACTTGATTGCGCCGAAAGATAAAGGCGGCTGAACCAATATTCAAGCATTATTGACAGAGGATTTTTTCTGTCAAAATAAAAAGTTCCTGATTGAGCGTCCCCTTTCCTTGTGGTATAACCGCGACCAGACAGGAAAATATCTGTTTATTTTAATTCGAACGTTATGAAAACACCTATCACCGTTACCGTTACAGGAGCCGCCGGCCAAATTGCCTATTCCCTTCTGTTCCGTATTGCTTCCGGCAGCATGCTGGGGCCGGACCAGCCGATCAACCTGCGCCTGCTGGAAATCCCCCCGGCCATGAATGCCCTGGAAGGGGTGGTGATGGAATTGCGTGACGCCGCATTCCCGCTGGTTAATGAAATTGTTCCGACCTGCGATCCTGATGAAGCGTTCGCCGGGGCCAACTGGTGCCTGCTGGTAGGTTCCGTGCCTCGCAAGGCCGGCATGGAACGCAAGGATTTGCTGGACATCAACGGCAAGGTGTTCATCGGCCAGGGCCAGGCGATTGCCCGCAGCGCCGCCAAGGATGTGCGCGTGCTGGTCGTCGGTAACCCCTGCAATACGAATGCCCTTATTGCCATGCACAACGCAAGCGGCGTTCCCTCCGACCGCTTCTTCGCCATGACCCGCCTGGATGAAAACCGCGCCAAGAGCCAGCTTGCTGAAAAGGCCGGCGTCCATGTGACGGAAGTGACTAACATGACCATCTGGGGCAACCACTCCTCCACCCAGTACCCGGATTTCACCAACGCCAAGATTGGCGGCAAGCCCGTAACGGAAGTCATCAAGGATACGGAATGGCTCAAGGGCGATTTCATTACCACCGTGCAGCAGCGCGGCGCCGCCATCATCAAGGCGCGCGGAGCTTCTTCCGCCGCTTCCGCCGCTTCCGCCGCCGTGGATACCGTCCGCAGCCTGGCTACCCAGACTCCGGAAGGAGACTGGTATTCCGTGGCCGTTTGTTCTGACGGTTCCTACGGCATTGAAAAAGGTCTTATCTGTTCCTTCCCGGTCCGCACCACCAAGGATGGCGGCTGGGAAATCGTGCAGGGGCTTCCGGTTGATGCGTTCTCCCGTGAAAAAATTGACGCTACCGTCAATGAACTGAAGGAAGAACGTGACGCCGTTTCCTCTTTGTTGAAGCATTAATGTTGATTTGCTTTTGCGCCGGGTTTCCCGTTTTCGGGAAGCCCGGTTTTTTATGGCCTGAAGAGTTCATCAACCTCATTTTCTGCGGGACAGAAGTTTTCTTCCGTGTTAAAAAAATAATGGATGCAGCATCCGCTAGTTTATGGATCAGGATCGCATATTATACAGGGGAGAGGCTTTTACGCTGACCGGAAATTCTTTGCGCCAGGATGCCGCGCATTGGGCGGAGGTACAGCCGGACGGCCCGGTGAAAACCATGAAGAACGGCCGCTATTCCGAGTGGCGCATTTTTCCGGAAGCCGGGAGTGCTCCGCATTATCGTGGAAATTTTGAAGTGCTTAATCAGGCTTACGGTCTGGCGTTGCATGAGGCCGGGGCCCTGCTTAATGAAGAAGGGACGTTCCGGACGGGGGCCAACTGGCCAACCGTGTGGACCCGGGATATTTCCTACGCCACCCATCTGGGACTGGGTTTGTGGAATGTCCATGCCTGTATGAATAGCCTGAAATCGCGGGTCCGGAACGGGGAGGTGGAGCAGGATACCGGAACGGGCGGTTCCTGGCCCATTTCTTCCGACCGTGTGGTATGGGGGATGGCGGCGTGGGAAGTTTACTGCCTGACGGGGGATGCCGACTGGCTGTCCCTTTCCTGCCGGGTGATGGAAAAGACGTGCGTGAGGGATGAACAGGTGCTTACAGCCACGGGCGGCCTGATGAAGGGGGAATCGTCCGTGCTGGATTGGCGGGAGCAGAGCTATCCTGCGTGGATGACTTCTGCCGATATTGGAGATTCATGCAGCCTTTCCACCATGCTCCTGCACGCGGAGGCCCGCAAGGTGCTGTCCCGGATGTTCCGGGAGCTGGGGCTGGAGGCGAAAGCGCGGGAGTGGGAGGAAAAAAGCGCCTCCCTGGCTTCTGTCATTGAGCGTTTTTTCAGGATTCCGGAACATGTTCTGTACGGGCAGTACCTGTATGGGCGCGGGTACCCCGTGCTGTCGGAGAAGGTGGATTCCCTGGGCAATCTGCTTTGCGTTCTTCTGGGGCAGGCCGGGAGGGCCCATGCCGCCGGGATGGTTGCCTCCCTTCCTCATGGCGTTTATGGCATTCCCTGCATCCATCCCCAGATGCCTGATAGCGTGCCGGCCTACCACAACCGCGCCATGTGGCCGTTCCTGGAGGGCTATTATGCGCAGGCCGCTGCGGCGGTGGAGAATGAATCCGCCCTGGCGCTGGCGGTCGCCTGCATGGTCCGTGCCGCCCTGCTGTGCGGCACGAACAAGGAGAATGTCCTTCTGGAAACGGGGCTGGATGAGGGGCTGCTGCTCAGTTCCGACAGCCAGCTCTGGAGTATTGCCGGAATGCTGGGCTGTTTTTACAAGGGATTGTTCGGTATCCGCCTGTCTCCGGATTCTCTGGAATTCCGCCCTTGCGTTCCCAAGTCTTTTGAAGGCGTTCATGAGTTGTCCGGGCTGGAATACCGCGGCATGACGATAGATGTGATTCTGCAGGGCAGCGGGCACCGGATAGCGCGGTGCCTGGTCAACGGGCAGGAGGCTCCTCCCGGCCTTTCGCCGGGTAGGAAGGGCCGCGTTCTTGTGAAATTGGAGCTGGCCGGAGGAGATGAGGGGGAAGGGACGGTGAATTTAACCTGCATGGGCAGCAGCCTGGAGGCTCCTGCATGGAAGGCGACGCGCCATGGCATTGCATGGGAGGCTGTGAAAGGCGCCGATTATTACCGTGTTTACCGGAACGGCATCCCCGTATCCCAGACGGAGTACTGCCATTATATCCCCGCTCCCGGATGTGGGGACGTGTCTTTCCAGGTGATGGCGGTCGCTCTGGATGGCAGGGAGTCTTATCTTAATGAGCCCAATGATTATCCTTCCTCGGATTCCCGCATGGAGACGCGCCCCTGCGGCCTGAGCGGGGATGAGGTCTGGTTTTCCCGCGTTACGGAGTCTCCGGACGCTCTTTGCTACAATGTCAATATAGACAAGCCCGGCGTTTACCGGGTGGACGCCTTTTTCGCTAACGGCACTTATGATGTTTCAGACGGGAATACCTGTGCCCTGCGCAGCCTGTACCTGAACGGCAGGCGCGCAGGAACGCTGGCGTTCCCCCATACGTCCCGTTTCGGAAACTGGGAGCATTTTATTTATTCCACAGCAGTGGAAGCGGTGATGACGCCCGGCCCCTGCCGTGTGGAAGTGGTGTATGATTCCTTTTCCGAAAATATGAATCGTCTGGTGAATGATATGGTGATAAAACACCTTCGGTTTACCCGTATATCCTGATATCGTTTTATGAATGTTACGTCGAAACGTTTTTCTGTCTTGTTGCTGGTTCTTGGGGCCGGGATTTGGAATGCCCCGTCCATGGGGACGGAGGCGGAGTCTGCTTCCAAGGCGCCTGTTCCTGCCTCCTCATCCCGGGAGGGGGCGGAGTTTACCCGGCTGCCCGTCAGCTGGACGGTTAATCCCGGGGATGCCGCCAACGCCCGCGCCGCCTGGAAGACACTGAGCGCCTATCATCGGGGCAAACCCAAGTCTTCCAGAAAATTGCACGTGGTTTACGTAACGTTCAAGGACAGGCCGGCCCTTGAAGGATACCGGGAACGGTATGATCATATTCTGAAGAATATCCAGGCTTATTATGCGGATCAGATGCAGGCCAACGGTTTCCCTCCGCTCACATTCCAGCTGGATTTGGATGAACGGGGCAAGCTGGTTATTTATGACGCCTATGTGGATAAACCCATGAGCGAGATGAGCGTGCAGAGCTCCGGCCCCGTTTCCCGGGAGGCCGCCAAGAAGGTGCTGGCCTCCAAGGGAATTGACATTGATAAGGAGCATGTGCTTATCGTGTGCCAGCTTCCGGACGGCGTAGGGCCTTATTACGGCGGCGGCTTCAGCCATCAGGGCACAGGGTGGACCTGCGATCAGGAAGGGCTGGATCCCGCCAGCTTTCTGGATACGGAAATGATGCAGGGCGGCCGTTTCAAGGTGACCAGGGGGAAGAACGCCACCATTTACATAGGCGGCACAGCCCATGAATTGGGGCACTCCTTCGGCCTTCCCCACACGGGGGACGGATGGAATTACCCCAACGCAGGGGCTTCCCTGATGGGACACGGCAATTCCACGTACGGTAATGAGCTGCGCAATGAGGGGAAGGGCTCCTACCTGGCGCCTACGGATGCTTTGAAACTGGCCAGTGTTCCCCTGTTCAACGGGGTGGAGACGGAGCTTCCCTCAGATGCTTCCTTCGGGCGTATGATGGGCAGGTATGTCCCGGGGTCTTTTGAACGGCTGGAGGCCATTCCCGTCAAGGACGGGCTGCGCCTGAAAGGGAGGGTTCATCTGACGCGCCCCGCCTATGGCATCGTTGCCCATTTGGATCCGCCCGGAGGTTCGGATTATGATTCCAATGCCGTGGGCGCTTCTCTGGATGAAAAGGGAGAGTTTGATCTTACCATCTGCAGGCCGGGCTATAAGGGCGGTTTTATAGAAATGCGGGTGGCCGTATTGAATTGCGACAGCACGCGCAGCATGATTACTCTGCCCGTGTGGATGGATGCCAGGGGGGCCAAAGCCCCTTCGCTGGCCCAGATCGTTTATTTTGGAGATGTTCAGAATCTGTGGAGGCGGGGCCGCATGGAAGAAGCCCGGAAGGCTCTGGCGGAAGTGGAACGCAGGCATGGTTCCCGTCCAGAAGTGAAGGAGTGGCTCCCTGTCTGGAAGCGCGCCCTCCAGCGCCAGAACCTTGCGCTGGAGGTTGCTCCGGCACAGATTCCCGCGGAAACCGTCAGCATCAGCCTGAATGACTGCAAGCCTTCTGCGGCCCAGGTGGGTTGGGCCGTTCCGTTGTGGGATGCCCTGTTCCCGTCGGATTTGGGGCCCGTGCCTTTCTTCCGGACAATCGGAAGGCCGGAACGTTTCATCCTGGCCCATGCCCCGGCTGTCTTCTCCTATGACCTGGACGGGCGCTGGAAGGAGTTCCGCGCTGATGTGGGGCTGCCTTTCGGGTCCCGCGGCAGCGTCAAATTCAGCGTGTATTTGGACGGCAGGAAGCTCATTGAATCCCCTGTGCTCAAGGACGGGGATTCCATTCCCGTGAAAGCGGCGGTGGAAGGCGGCAGGAAGCTGGAAATCCGCGTGGATGACGCCGGAGACGGCAATTCTGCCGATTGGGGCATCATCGCCAACGGCATGCTGTCCCGGTGAATTTTCCGCTCCACTGGCGGAGAAATGTGACATTAGGCTTGTCTTTTGTCCTTTCTCATAGTGTTCTGTGGGCTAGTCATGATTGGGATGCTTGCAAAGCTATGGGGTGCAGCGGCGCTGGTTGCCGGGGCTTCCCTGTTTGCAGAGACGGCTGCGGAGCGGCCGCCCGCCCCTTCCGCTGAACCCGGGCAGGAAGGTGCCGGGGGGAAAATGGCGGGCAATCTGTTTTCCGGCACTTTCATGCCGCAGATTCCCTCCAATATCTCCATCACCAATGACGGAGCCGTCAGGGTGGAGGACTCCCGGAAGGTCATTTTTGAAGGACCGCGCATCCACATGGTTACGGATACCGGGGTGGAGGTTTTTGCGGATTATGCCCAGGCGGATATGGATCAGGGCAAGGTGTTTCTGAAAGGGAACCTGTCCATTTACCAGAGTGACGGCAGGACGAGGACCAACAGCCTGGTGCGCGCCGACAGCGCGGAGTTTGACTGGGAGAACGAAGTGCTTCTTACGGAGGCCATCCGTGCGAAGATGGAGGGATTGATTCTGCGCAGCGGAAAGTTTGAATCCCGGAAGGATGCCGCCGGCAACACTTACCTGGAAGCCCGCAATGCCTCCGTCACGGCGGAAGACGTCAGCGAGCCTCTCACCTGGATTTCCGCGGACAGGATACGCGTGTATCCGGAAGACAGGTTTTCTTTCAAGAACCTGACCCTTTATTACGGAGGCGTTCCCTTCTTTTATTTTCCCTATCTCAGCCATTCCCTTAATCCGGAAGTCGGTTACCTTCCCATTCCCGGCATGCGCTCTATCTGGGGGCCTTACCTCCTGAATGAATACGGATTCCTGATGGGGAAAAAATGGTCGGACAACGGCATGCCTTCCGCGGATTATCTGGGAACCCTGCATGCAGATTACCGCATCCGGCGCGGCTTCGCCTACGGATTGGACATCCGCGACGTGCTGCTGGAAAAGGATTGTCCGGACATGACGGGGCTGTCCTTTTACAAAACCCACGATAAAGGGGTGAAAATCAATGCCGGTGATGATGAGTACCGCGAGCATCTGGATCCGGACCGGTGGAGGTTCGCGCTTCAGCAGATGTGGACCCACCGGGTAAACCTCCGTACGGACTGGCAGTTGAAGGCCAACATCAACATGCTGAGCGACGAGTACATGCTCCGCGATTTTTATCCGGAAATTTATCAGCGCAATTCTTCTCCGGATAACACGGTGCTTCTTTCCCGCACGGACGATACGAATGATTTTTCACTGCTGCAGCGTTTTGTCCCCAATAATTTTTACATAGCGGATCAGCGGACGGAGTTCAGTTATGAGCGCATCAAGTCTCCCATATTCCGTTCTCCCGTCATGTATGAAAGCCGCACCAGTTTCGCTTTCCTCAAGCAATACGTTCCTCCGTTCATGCGGACGGAAATCCGGAACATGCTGGACGGGATGGATCCCGGAACTTCTTCCTATGATTACTGGGCCCGAATGCTGATGACGGACAGCTACAGCAGGTTCCACTCCTTCCATGAGATTTCCGTTTCCAGGAAAATCATGGGGTTCCTGAACCTGACCCCCAAAATGGGCGGGGGCTATACGGGATATTACGGCGTGGAGGACTACAAACCGCTCAATCAGGGAATTTTTTACGCCGGGGCGGACGCTGATTTCAAATTCTCCCGCCGTTATTCTTCCGTCTATAGCGATTCCTTTGGACTGAACGGCATGAATCATATCGTTCAGCCCCACTTTACGCTGGCGTATGTCAAAACCAACCGCCTGAGCGAGCTTTATCCCCAGATTGACGGCGATACCCCCACGACCAATCCCCCGTCCTTGAGCATAGGCAGGTACACGGAGATCGACTCCCTGTCCACGGGGCTCGTGTTCCGGTATGGATTGCGCAATATGCTGATGACCAGCCGGGACGCCAATTCCCACCGCTGGTTTTCCTGGGATGTGTTCATGGATGCCTATCTGTATAATCCCGTTAACCAGCGGGATTTTTCCAACCTTTTTTCGTTCATGCGCTGGAATCCCGTTCCCTGGATGGAATACCGGTCGGAAATGCAGGCTCCCGTTTTGGGGAAGGACAAGATTTCCGGTTGCCATGAATATAACAACTCCCTGCGTTTCATGCCGTGGCGTTCCACGGAGTTCATAGTGGGGCACCGTTATTTGAACCAGCATTCCCTTCTGGAGGACAACAGCCAGCTGGATTTGCGCATTTTGCAGCGTTTTTCGGAAGCCTGGGCTTTCAGCGGCAAGTGGCGTTTTTCCCTGCTGGACGGCAAGATGGACATTCAGGAATATAATGTGTACCACAATATGGGGTCCTGGTATTTGGGCGTAGGCGCTTTCGTCCGCAAGAACGGGAATAAAAACGAATTCGGGCTGGGCATCAGCTTCACCATCCAGCAGACCGGGGATTATATGCCGGTCAAATTCCTTTGATGCCCGGAAAGCCGCGCGGTTGGCGGGATGGGGAGCGGAGCTGTTTCCGGCTTGCCGGACAGGAAGAAGGGCGGGGCCGGCAGGGAGCCGCTGCCGCGCTTGTGCCGGAACCTTGGCTTGCATTCCGGCAGGGAACGGGGAAAATGCCAGGGCATGGAGCAAGCTACGGGGAAAAGCCGCCCGGCTGCCTGCATGAAACATCATACACGAATATGAACGCTCAGGAATTGATCGAGACGCTGGAATGGCGTTACGCCACCAAGGTATTCAATCCGGACCGCCGCATTCCGGCGGAAGACTGGGAAGCCCTTCTGGAATCCCTTCATTTGAGCCCTTCCTCCCTGGGGCTTCAGATGTGGAAGTTCCTTGATGTCCGGGATCCCTCTGTGCGTTCCCGGCTTCGGGAGGTTTCATGGGGACAACCCCAGGTTACGGACGCTTCCCGCCTGGTGGTTTTCTGTGCCCGCAGGGACTTCAAGCCGGAAGACGTGCAGCGCTATCTGGAACGTATCGTGGAAGTGCGCGGTGTCACCATGGATTCCCTGGACCAGTACCGCGCCCGCATTTTTGAACTGGTGGGTTCCAAGTCTCCGGAAGCGCTGAAAGCCTGGCTGGAACGGCAGGTGTACATTGCCCTCGGGTTCATGATGAGCTGCGCCGCGGATCTCCGCGTGGACACCTGCGCGCTGGAAGGGATGGATCCGCTTGCCTATGACCGTATTCTTCATCTGGAGAATTCCCCTTATTACACGCTTTGCGCCCTGGCCCTGGGTTACCGGAATGAAGAGGCGGATAAGTACGCCCGCCTGGCGAAAGTGCGTTTTGACCGGGGTGAGGTCATTCCGGTCATCTGACGGAGTTTTTTTTACTAATCCCCGGTTTCAAGCAGCAGCCGCATGTCTTCCGGCAGGGGGGCTTCCGCAGTGAAGGTTTCTTCATCAAACGGAAATTCCAGCCGGCAGGCATGCAGCGCATGGCGCGGCAGAACCAGCCGCTCCTCCAGTTCCCGGCTCCATCCATGCTGGATGTATTCCAGATAGCAATGTTCGGACGGACCGTAAATTTTGTCACCCAGGATGGGATGTCCCAGGTGTGCCAGATGCACGCGTATCTGGTGCATGCGTCCCGTTTCCGGAATGCACCGGACCAGCGCCAGAGGGCCCCGGCGTGTGTTCCACGTCCGTTCTTTCCGGAAAACGGTAGTGCATGCTTTGCCGGCTGGATGCACGGCCTGTTTGACCCATATGCGGCTTTCCTCCACTTCCCCCTGTCTCAAAATGGGGGCGGCGCATGCTGTTTCCGTCCATTCAGGCCATCCTTGCACGATCGCCAGATATTCCTTGTGCATCAGGCGCCGCTGCATGGCTCTTCCCAGCTCCCTGGCCGCTCTTTTGTTTTTAGAAATCAGCGTCAGGCCGCTGGTTTCCCGATCCAGCCTGTTGACCAGGGAAAGGGCGGCTCCGTTGGCTATTTCGTAGCTTAGCAGGGCTTCCACCCCTTCCAGAAGGTTGGGTTCCTTTTTCCCGTTGGACGGGTGGACGATGAGAGGCGCCCCCTTGTCCACCACAATCCAGTCCCCGGATTCCGCCGCTACCTCAAAGTGCGGAAAACAGGCAATCGGAGCGTCGGAAATAGAGATCCACATGGCGGACGGGAGGATTACAGCGCCTCCGGACGGATGGGCGCCCATTCCCCCGGTTTCAGGTTCAGGCTGTCCAGATGCAGGGAGCCGATGGAAATACGGCACAGAGATAAGACGGGAGCGCCTGCGGCGGCCAGCATGCGGCGGACCTGGTGGTATTTCCCTTCCGTAAGCGTCAGCCGGGCAAGCCGCGGCTCCCGGATTTCCAGCAGGGCGGGGGCGCAGGGGCGAGCCTCCCCGTTCAGCGTGAGAGTTCCGGAGGCGAACAGCTCCACGGCTTCTATAGGGATATCCTTCTCCGTGACGGCTTCATAAACCTTGGCGACGTGATGGCGGGGGGAGGTCATGCGGTGGATGAATTTTCCATCATCCGTGAGGAGCAGCAGACCGGAAGTTTCCTTGTCCAGCCGTCCTACGGAAGAGACCGCAGGGTTTCTGTTCCGCCACCGGAAGGGCAGCAGATCGTAAATCAAATCCCCCTCACCGTCGTCATGGCTGCATGTGTACCCTTCAGGTTTGTAAAGGGCGGCGTACAGGCCGTCCGGGAATTCTACAGGTTCTCCGTCCAGCAGGATGCCTTCCGCCTGCACCTTGTCCGTGGGCGCGGAGCATGGTTTCCCTTTGAATGTAACGGAGTGGCGTTTGATCCAACCCGGCGCTTCCCGCCTGGAACAATATCCGTAACGGGATAAAAGAGCATCCAGTCTCATGCGGCGTATTTTTTCCTAACGGGAACAAAAAACAAGGTTGAAGTATGCCTCCCCGGCTGATACCATTGAACCATTACATGCAGGGCCGCCCTGTTGGGGCGCTGCCATTATTCCCATTTACGCTTATATAGTTCCATGATTGAAACGATTACAGAAGAACAGTTGACTCCCCAGCAGGCCGAATTTTGGGTGCGCGCCCGCCAGGCGGTGGACATGAACAATTATCCTTATGCCGTCAGTCTGCTCAAGGCCCTGGTAAAGCAGCTCCCCGGCTTTCTGGAAGGACGCAAGGCGTTGCGCGCCTGTGAAATCAAATTGAATCCGGAGGCCAAGAGAGGAGGCCTGTTCAGCGGCATGAAAATCAGCACCAGCAAGCTCACTTCTTCCAAAAAAGACGCGGCTACCCAGCTTTCCGCGCTGGAAGACGAATTGGAACATGATCCTTACAGCATTCCGGTCAACGAAGCCCTGTTCATGGCTGCCATGGAAGTGGATTTTCCGGACTTGGCCGCTTTTGCTCTGGAGACCGTCCGCCAGGGGCACCCGGGCAATAAAAAAATGCTCCATATGCTGGCCTCCCATTACGTTTCCCGGGATATGCCGGCCCAGGCTGCGGAGGTGTACCATGACCTTGTAAAGCTGGATCCTACGGACAGTGTGGCCGTGAAGAGTGAAAAGGACTGCATGGCACGCGCCACGATGCAGCAGCAAAAGTGGGAGGAAGCCAAAAGCTTCCGGGACGTGATGAAGAACTCATCCGAAACGAACACCCTGGACAAGAGCGACAAGAAAGGACTCACCCGTGCGGAACTGGAAGAGCGCCTGGGGCTTCTCTCCGCCCGTTACGCCCAGAACCAGCAGGATCTGGCCGTCGTGCGCGACATTGCCGGCGTTTATGAACAAATGGAAGACTGGGCGAATGCCTATTCCTTCTATAATTACGCGTTCAGCCTCAGCAATAATGATATTTCCCTGGAAAACAAGGCCTCGGAAATGAATGAGCGCTGCCGCAAGGCCCAGGTGGAGGAAATCCGCCGCCGCGCTGCCGCGGAGCCGGATAATAAGGAACTTCAGGAACAGCTGGCTCAGTTCAGCAAGGAGGCCGCGGAACAGCAGGTGGCCTTGTGCCGCCAGCGCGTGGAAAACAACCCCACGGATCCGCAGACCCGTTTTGAACTGGGGCAGGCCCTCTTCGACTGCGGCAATTACACGGAAGCCATTCCGGAACTCCAGCGTGCCCGCAACAATCCCCATATCCGCATCCGCGCCATGCTGTTGCTTGGCAAGTGTTATGACGCCAAGAACATGCATGATATGGCCCTGCGCCAGCTGGAGGAAGCCAATAAGGAATTAATAGAAATGAATGACACCAAGAAGGAAATCCTCTACATGATCGGCCTGCTTTATGAAAAGCAGGGCAAGAAGGGGGAATCCCTGGCTGCATTCCAGCAGATTTACGATGCCGAGTACGGCTACCGCGACGTAGCCCGGCGCGTGGAATCCTCTTACGGCAATTAAGGCGGTTTTCATTCCGTGCCCGTAATGGGACGCCATGCTCAAAGCCTTTGCCGGAAACGGCAAAGGCTTTGTTGTTGGAAGGTTATGACAGATTGTTTTTTTCTTATGAAACATGAATGATTAATGTTTTTATGATTCTTCTGATTGGCGGCGGCACGCATACCGGGAAAACGCTTGCGGCGCAGCGGGTGCTTGAAAAATATTCCTATCCCTATTTGTCCATTGATCATTTAAAGATGGGGTTGATACGCAGCGGAATGTGTCCCCTTTCTCCTGAGAGCCCCGATGAAGAACTGACCCCCTTCCTCTGGGGCATGATCAGGGAAATTGTAAAGACCGCGATTGAAAACGGTCAGAATTTAGTGGTGGAAGGTTGCTATATTCCCTTTGACTGGAAAAAGGATTTTACGCAAGTCTGCCGGGAACAGATACGGTATGTATGCCTGATTTTTTCAGAGAATTATATTCAAGGGCATTATCATGATATCCTGAATTATGAGAATGCGATTGAAAAGCGTGTGGAGAATGCTGCCTTGACACGGGAAGAGTTGCTGCGTGAAAACAGGGACAATCTTGAAAAATGCAGGTTCTACGGCTGTGACTATCTGTTGATTGACGAGCCTTACAATGTGGAGATCGTGTTGTAGAGAACAGAGGTTTCAAATTGTTCCGGGGAAGGAAAAAGGATGTTATGCCGGATTGCTTTGTTCATAGGAACAGGCGGTAAGGGGCCGTGTAATGCGCCAAGACCTCTGATAGAACTATGCCGGGTATCTTAATAACTTGTCCAGCCGCCCGCTCCGTGCAGGGGGGGCTGCATCGGCTTTGCCCGGCCAGCAGGCCATTTCTGGCCACTGCCTCGTATCTTTCCCTGGTAGCCTCGTTATGAACGCCTGTATCCTGTCATTGAGCATCCATCGCATCTTTAACGCCCTCTCGCTGGATGGTTAGGAATCCGGTTTTGGACTGTCCGTAGTCACCATCGCAAACCTGGTCGCATCATTTTCGGCGTTCACCGTCTGACCATCCATCCCCGCAACGCATACATGCAGCCGTATGCAAATAGGGTAATCAATGGATTCGAAATACTGACGCATACTCATCCCTTGCCATTTCTGCGGCCCACAATACGGCATTTTTCATTTTGACGTGTGGCTGTTTTAACAACAGGGGAAAACAAAAACCGCTGTAAGCGTTTCAGCTTACAGCGGTTAAAAATGGTCGGGTTGACAGGATTCGAACCTGCGACCCCCTGCACCCCATGCAGGTGCGCTACCAGACTGCGCTACAACCCGATGAACTCGGACCGACCGGGGTCGTGTCTCGTGACGGCGAGGTGTATATAGGAAAACTTTAGTGTTGGCAAGAGTCTTTTTTCATAGCATACCTTTTTTGTCATGAAGCAAGTTCAAGTTGCAGTCGTCGGAGCCAGTGGCTACACCGGGCAGGAGTTGTTGCGCATCCTTTTGAACCATCGCGGCGTGAAGCTGGTATGCGCTACTTCCCGCCAGTATGCCGGGCAGCCGTTGTGGGAGGTTTTCCCCCGTTTTCGGCAGGTTCCGGGTTCCGACCTGAAGTTTACGGATTCCGATGTGGAAGCGATTGCCGCCACTGGGGCGGAGGTCGCTTTTCTGGCCCTGCCTCATGGCGTGGCCGCTTCCTATGCCCGCGGTCTGGTGGACCGGGGCGTGCGCGTGATTGACCTGAGCGCGGATTTCCGTCTGGACAGCCCGGAGGTGTACGAAGAGTATTACGGGAACCCCCACCCGGACACCGCCCTGATGCAGGAGGCCGTGTACGGCTTGCCGGAGTGGCGCCGGGAGGAGATTGCCCGGGCGCGCATTGTGGCTTCTCCCGGCTGCTATCCCACCAGCATTCTTTTGCCTCTCATTCCCTTGTTCAAGGCGGGCATGCTGGAGCCGGAGGACGTGGTGGTCTGTTCCGGCAGCGGCGTGAGCGGAGCGGGGCGCAAGGCGTCCATTCCGCTGCTGTTCTGCGAGTGCAATGAGAGTTTTCATGCCTACGGAGTGCCGAAACACCGCCATTTGAGTGAAATTGAACAGGAGCTTTCCCATGCCGCGGGGGAAACGGTGGTGATGTCCTTTACCCCCCATTTGATTCCCGTTAATACGGGCATCTGCTCCACGATTACGGCCAAAGTGAAAAAGGGGGCGGACCCCGAATGCGTCGGCCGCCTGCTGGAAGAAGCTTATGCCGCGGCCCCGTTCGTCCGCCTTCTGGGGCGCAACCAGCCTGCGGATACCAAGAATGTAACGCGGACGAACTGCGTGGACATTGGCTGGGCTTATGATCCCCGCACGAACCGCGTGATTCTGATGAGCGCGGAGGATAATGTGGTGAAGGGTGCAGGGGGCCAGGCCGTTCAGTCCTTCAATATCATGTGCGGATTTGATGAAACGGAAGGCTTGTGGGTTCTGTAGCTTTTTGATATGTTGAAAGACACTTTCAAGACGATGAATGATTCATCCTATATTCCGGTTGACGGGGGCGTTTGCGCGCCCCGGGGATTTTTGGGGAGCGCCGTAAGCTGCGGCATCAAGAAGCCTACGGCCACGCGTCTGGACCTGGCCCTGATTTATTCCACGGAACCCTGCGTGTCCGCAGGAACGTTTACGACCAACCGCGTGCAGGCCGCCTGCGTGAAGGTGAGCCGGGAGCATCTCCGGAAAGGAAATATCCGCGCCATCGTGGCGAACAGCGGGAACGCGAACGCCTGCACCGGTACCCGGGGTGTGGAGGACGCCAGGGGCGAATGCCGCAGCGTTGCGGAGCTTCTGGGGCTGGAGCCCGCAGAAGTGGCCGTATGTTCCACCGGCGTGATTGGCCTGCCAATGCCTATGATGCGCATTTATCCGAAGTTCCCGGAGTTGGCGGAGGGTCTTTCCCGCGACAAGGGGCATGAGGTGGCCCAGGCCGTGATGACCAGCGATACGAAGGAGAAAATCATCGCCATTGAATTTGTGGTGCAGGGCAAACCCGTGCGCATCGGCGCCTGCTGCAAGGGGGCTGGCATGATCAATCCCTGCATGGCGACCATGTTGTGCTTTATCACGACGGATGCGGGCGTTTCCCGCGATGTGCTGGAGCTGTGCGTGCAGTCCGGAGTGAAGAGTTCTTTTAACTGCATCACCATTGACGGAGACATGAGCACGAATGACACGGTTCTGGTGATGGCGAACGGGGCGTCCGGCGTGAAGCTGGAAACTCCGGAAGATATTTACGCTTTCCAGCAGGCTTTGGTCCATGTGATGCTGGAACTGGCCAAGCACATCGTGCAGGACGGAGAGCGGGTGACCAAGTTCGTCACCGTGCATGTGACGGGAGGCCGCACGGAGGATGAAGCGAAAAAAGCGGCGGAAGCCGTAGCCAAGTCTTCCCTGGTGAAGAGTTCCTGGAACGGGAACGATCCCAACTGGGGGCGCATTATTCATGCTGTGGGCTACTGCGGAGCAAAGGTGGACGAAGAGAAGATAGACATCGACATCGCCGGTTTGGCCGCCTGCCGCGGCGGCGTGCAGGCGGATACTCCGTCCGACGATTTGCGGCAGGCCGTGCAGGTTCCCGCGTTCCAGGTGGATATCAATTTGAATCGGGGCGAGTTTTCCCATACGGTGTATACCACGGATTTGTCTCCGGAATACGTGGATTTCAACCGCTCCGAGTATGCGTACTGGAACCAGGCGAAGGCGGACGGCCTGACCTGTTAACCGGTTCAGTCATGGCGCGTGGCAAATGCCGCCAGGGAAAGGCGGGGGGAATGGTTCCCTCCGCCGGGGTGTTGATGGAGGTGCGGCGCCTTCTGGATGAAGGCGCTTTCCGCGCTTCCCGCGCCCAGCGTTTCTGTACCGGCGCTGCGGATTGCTGCCGGTTCCGCCTGACCGGGGAGACGCCGCATGTAACGCTGGGTGAGGCATGGGTGGCCTGGAAGGCGTGGCGCGCTTCCGGACGCACCCGGCTGGAGCTGCCTCCGGACGGGAGCTGCCCTTTTTTAAGCGGGCAGTGAAGATGCATGATTTATGAAGGCAGGCCGTTAGCGTGCCGCACTCATTTCTGCGTGCCGGCCGGGGGCGCCTTGCCCCGCCGGGAGGTCATTGACCTGATTCATGCGCTGGAAGATATTGACGCCGCGCTGGGCGGCGATGGCGCGTCCCGGCTTCCGGAAGCCGTGGAACGGTTGTCCCGAAAAGGCCCGGCGGACGGAAGGAAGAGGCGGCGATGACGGTCCGGGGTTTTGACGGCTGTCAGGTATCTATTTCCGGGCGGGGACATGTTTTCCTGCGTGTGTTGATGACCGGATCCAGGTCAAGGAGATGGGATTTCCCGGGGAGGCAGGCAGGAAAACGACTTTTCAGCCCTCTGAGTTCGTTTTTTCCTCTTTTTCCTGTTTGGAAGCCAGATGGCGCAGGGCGCTGGCGGCCTTTTTGTTGCCGTGCCGGACGGCTTTCAGATACCATTCTTCCGCCTGTTTGTCGTCCTGCTCAATGCCGTAGCCGTGGGCGTAACAGTTGCCCACATTGAACATGGCTGTGGCGTTGCCCTGTTCCGCCGCCTTAAGATACCATTTCAGGGCTTCTTCCCGGTTGACGGGCGTTCCCTTTCCGTTCAGATGGCACCACCCCAGGTTGAGCTGGGCGGTGGTATGCCCCTGTTCGGCGGCTTTGGTGTACCAGTGGACGGCTTTGGCCATGTCCACTTCCATGCCCCGGCCGTTGCCGTAGCACCATCCCAGCGTGTATTGAGCCGTAATCTGCCCCTGTAGGGCTGATTTGTGATACCATACCAGCGCTTTGTCCAGATCCGGCTCCACGCCGAAACCGTTTTCATAGCACCAGCCCAGATTGTATTGGGCTGTAGCGTGGTTCTGCATGGCGGCTTCCTCATACCAGTAAGCGGCTTTCTGCGGGTCTTTTGGGGTTCCGCTTCCGTTGCCATAGCACCAGGCCAGGTTATACTGGGCGCGGGGGTCTCCCTGTTCCGCAGCCTGCTTGTACCAGTATACGGCTTGTTCCCAGTTTTTCCGGCTGGGGCTGTTGGCGTAAATCCAGCCGAGGTTGAGCTGGGCTACTGCGTGGCCCTGTTCCGCCGCTTTTTTGTACCAGACGATGGCCTGTTGTTCGTCTTTTTCCACGCCCAGGCCGTTGATGTAGCAGAAGCCGAGGTCGAATTGCGCGGTGGGATGCCCCTGTTCGGCTGCTTTACGGTACCAGTAAAAGGCTTTGCCGTTGTCCTGAGGGGCGCCGATGCCGTTGGAATAAGCCCATCCCAGGTTGAGCTGGGCGGTAACGTGGCCCAGTTCCGCCGCCTGCTGATAGCAGTAAAAAGCTTCCTGCTGGTTTTCCGCCACTCCGCGCCCCTGTTCGTAGTTGATCGCCAGCTGGAACAGTGCCTGCGCGTCTCCTTGCAGAGCTATTTGCTGAAGGGTTTCTATGTCGACGGAATAGGTGGAGACGGTGTTTTCCTGCTCACCGTGGTTGTGGGAAGCGTCATTCATTTCACAGGTAACCGCACCGGGGAACAACTGGGACAATTTTCGCTCTCCTGAACTTGTGCGCTTGCCGATTCTGCACATTTCCCCCATAAGAATCAAGACCCGTTTTTACGAGGGCCGGAGTTCGGAAAGCGTTACCGTCCAGTAAGCCTGCGACGGGACAGGACAAGGAATGAACCGCAGAGGAAGAGGATTCCGGCGCCGGGTTCCGGGACTCTCAGGTCCCCCAGCGGAGCGGTGAAGCTCTGTATTTCTCCCAGGCGGATGCCCGTCAGTCCCGCTTCGTCGTAGTTATAATTATACACGTCGTTTTCTCCATCCAGGCTGGTCAGATAAATGTCGCAGTGGGAGGAGCCATATTCGTCCGTATAGTCGTTCACGACTACTTTCTGGCGGAACATTTCCACAGCGTAGTCGTCCGAGTCCGTCAGGTAGATAATCAGATTGCCGTCTTTGTCCGTGTCGTAGCCCCACATGGTGATGGCGTGGCCTCTTCCTTCTTCCCCGACGGTCAGCGTGGTTCCCCAGTTTTTGTTGATGCTGTTTGTCAGTTTCTGGTAAACGCCGCTTCTGGTGTCTCCGTCCCAGAAGCTGTATGCGGAAAATAAGGGGTTGTCAACAGCTCCTCCGCTTGAGGACTGCGGGACTGTCAGTCCCAGCTCTTTCCAGTATCCTCCGGGAGCTGTCGTCGTAGAAAGGCTCGGATAGGCGGTGGTATCCAGCATCCCGCCGTTGACCCACCAGTTGTAGGCCTGTTCCACGGAGCCTCCGCTGTTTGTCCAGTTCGTGGAGATGGTTTGATAAATGGCCAGCTGGGCGACCTGCGGCATGACATCGTAAGTGGCGGATTTCCCGTTGGGCGTGGTGGATTTCAGGTCGCTTCTGGTATCCTGCCACCATTGGAGCACGTTGGAGGCTGCCGCCGCCCAGCAGATATTCTGGTCATAAGGAAGGTACAGCCATTCTGTGGGCCGTGCGGAAACCGGAGGATTTAACGGGTTGGTGGGGTGGGGTTTGGTCCCCCATGTCCATTTGGTTTTTTTATTGCAATCATACCATCCTCCGGATTCGGAGACATTTTCAAGGAATACGGGCGCGGCATGAAGCGTTCCGGGAAGGAACAACGCCGCCAGAGCAGAAGAGAGGAAACGGAGAGTCATAGGAAAAAGGAATACGTAACTCCTTTTTTGGTGAAAAAACAGGGAGGTCGTCAAGATAATAAATAGGGAAAGGGGGAGAATAGACCCCGGAGAAGCGGAATTTTTCTGAAGACGCCGGGAACGGAACGCCGGCGGCTGGGATGGGTGGCTGATTTCCTGCTCTGCCGTTGTTAACGGGGGACGAGCCAGGGTGAAGTGGGCGCTTCCGGATTGGACGCTACATCTGCGGGGGAGCCCTCGGCCACGATATTGCCGCCGTGCCTGCCGGCTCCGGGGCCCATGTCCACCAGGTAGTCCGCGGCATTGAGCAGGTCCTTGTGGTGTTCCACGCAGAGGATGGTGTGCCCGGCATCCCTCAGGCGGAAAAGGGCTGCCAGGAGAAGGGCCACTTCATTGAAATGAAGGCCGCTGGTGGGTTCGTCCAGAATGAACAGGGCCCTTTTCCCGTCTTCCGCCAGTTTCCAGGCCGGGGCTTTGGCCAGTTCCGCAGCTATTTTTATGCGCTGGGATTCTCCTCCGGAAAGGGTGTCCGCCCTGCGGTTGAGATGGAGGTATCCCAGCCCTACGTCCTGCATGCTTTTCAGGATGGCGGCGGCTCTTGGCAGGGAGGAAAAGAAGTCCGCCGCTTCGTCCACGGTCAGGGCCAGCGCCTGGGCAATGGATTTCCCTTTCCAGGTGACTTCCAGCGTTTCCCTGTTGTAGCATTGCCCGTGGCAGGCGTCGCAGGGCATGGCCACATTTCCCAGGAAGTTCATGTCCACTTCAATCATGCCCGTTCCCTGGCACCGTTCACAACGGCCTCCGCGAATGTTGGGGGAAAAGCGCGCCGCCGTATATCCCCTCTGCTTGGAAAGGGGGAGCTGTGCGTAAAGGGGGCGCAGCACCTGGAGCAGGCCGGTAGCGGTGGCCGGCGTGGAACGCGGCGTTTTGCCGATGGGCGACTGGTCGATGACGACAAGGCGGTTGAAGTGCTCCGTTCCCTGCACGCGGCGCGGAATATCCTTTTTCCCGGAGAGGGCTTGCCTGACCGCGGGGATGAGACACTCCCGGACGAGGGTGGATTTCCCTGAACCGGAAGGGCCGGAGATGCAGGTCAATGTACCAACCGGGATATTCAGAGTGACATTGTTGAGGTTGTGTTTGTCCGCTCCGGTCAGGACCAGACGCTCCGCAGGAGCCGTCTTATGTCCGGAGGCGGGCATGCTTCGCTTGCCTGAAAGCCATTCCCCGGTGGGGCTCCCGGCATTTTCCAGTATTTCCGCAAGGGAGCCCTGCGCCAGAATACGGCCTCCGTTGGTTCCGGCTCCGGGGCCCATGTCCACCAGGTAATCCGCCGCGGTTAGAATTTGCTCATCATGTTCTACGACCAGGACCGTGTTGCCCTGGTTCCGGAGCGTCCGGAGAGCACGGAGCAGGCGGTCCGTATCGGCGGGGTGCAGTCCGGCCGTGGGTTCGTCCAGGATGTAAAGAACTCCGGAAAGGCCTCCTCCCAGCTGGGAAGCCAGGCGCGCCCTCTGCAGTTCGCCTCCGGAAAGGGTGTTTGCCTGGCGGTCCAGAGACAGGTAGGAGAGCCCCAGCTCATTCAGGAAGCGCACGCGTTTGTTGATTTCCTCCATGAGCGGGTTTAATGCCGCCGCCAGGGAAGGGGGCGTTTTCAGGCGTTCCAGTTCTCCGGCCATATCTTCCAGCGGAAGAGCCGTCAGTTCCGCCAGATTGTAGGCCCGGTCCGGCGCAGACATGGTGACGGCCAGGGCCAGAGGGGAAAGGCGCTTGCCTCCGCAGGCGCGGCACGGGCCGTTTTCCTGTTCATTCAGGCCGGTCCCCCGGCAGGAGGGGCATGCCCCCAGCGGGGAGTTGAAGGAAAAATGGCGGGGAGTAAGCTGGGGCAGAAGGAAGCCTGTTTCCGGATTGCGGTAGCGGGTGTGGAAGGCCCGGATTGAAGCTTCCTCTCCCGGTATGGTGATGATGGCCCGCACCTCGTCCGGATTGATACGGAGAGCCGTTTGCAGGGAATCCGCAATGCGCGAGGCCGTATTTTCCCCTCTGACGATGAGGCGGTCAATGACCAGGGCCGCGTCCGGAGGCGGGGGGGCGGGGGAGCTTATTTCTTCAATATCCCGCATTTCTCCGTTCCAGTAAACCCGTAGGAAGCCCTGCCGCTGGAAGTCGCCAAGCGTTGCTGCGGGGTCCTGGGACAACAGGTTTTCCGCCGGAGCGGCCAGAACCAGGCGCGTGTGTTCCGGCAGGGAAACGAGTTCCTCCGTAATCCGGTCCGGGCTTTTGCGTTCCAGTTCCTTTCCTGTCTCCGGGTCATGAGGCGTGCCGGCGGCTGCGTAAAGGATGCGCAGGTAGTCCAGAATTTCCGTAATGCTCCCCAGCAGGGTGCGGGAGCTCTGCTGCCTGGCGGATTGCTCCAGGCACAGGGCCGGGGGCAGCCCGGTAATGCTGTCCACTTCCGGTTTTTCCGGTTGATCCATGCCCTGTCTGGAGCGTGCCGACAGGCAGTCCAGAAAACGCCTGCGGGATTCGGAAAAAAGCGTATCAAACGCCAGGGATGATTTTCCGGAGCCGGAAGGGCCGCAAAATGCGATGAGCTTGTTGGACGGAAGGTCCAGATCCAGATTCCGGAGGTTGTGCTGGCGCGCGCCGCGGATGGAGATGGGAAGATTCATGTTATGCAAGGCGTGTAAAGGCTCCCTGGTGTGAGCCGCCTTCCTCAATGATGAGACGGCGCGCCGTGATATCTCCCAGGAATTTGGCGTGCCGGTGGATGGTGACGGTTTCATCCGCCGTCAGCGTTCCTTCCAGAGAACCCTGTATCCAGATGTTCTCCACGCGGATGGTGCCTGTGACCAGCACCGTCGTCTTTTTTTCCACCACCATCCTGCGGGCGGAGATGGAACCGGAGATGTGCTGGTCCGTTTTGATTTTGCAGACGCCGCGGCACAGGAAATCACCGGATGCCCTGCCGTATAAGACCAGATCGCGGCATTCGATGTTCAGCCCTTTCAGGTCTGCATTGGCCTGTACGGTAACGCTTCCGCAGGTCTGCACCTTGGTCCGGTGCGTTCTGCTGTGTAAAATGACGTCGTCCAGTTTGATATACGCGGAGCAGTGGCCGCACCTGGCGGAAACTGCCGTGGCGGGGACGGAAGTGATTTTGCGGCAGGAGAAGCATTCCACTTCCCGGGCTGGCGCCGGGCTGCTTTCCGCAGTTGGCGGGAGTGTCCAAGGCGGAGCCGGAGAAGGGTGGCTGATTTTTCCGGAGGGCGCGGCGCTGGTCCGGGGAACGGGATGGAAGGAAAAGTTCATGGAACAAAGAGGGCGGCAAAAGAACGGTCTGTTCTTTTGCCGCCCCGGAGAATGGCAGACGGAGAGTTTTTTATTCCGCGTCAATATCCAGCGTGCTCTGGCTGGCCGGAGCGGGGGATTCCGGCTCCGGAGCAAAGGCCTGGACGGAAGCCGCCTTCTTGGCGGCGGAGATTCCTGTGGCGCCTACCGTGGGTGCGCCTACGGTAGAATGCCCGATGAAGATGGCGCCGCCTTCAATAGCCAGGGAGGCTGCCTGGATATCCCCTACGAGTTCCGCCGTGCTTTTCAGTTCCACGCGGTCCGTGACCGTTACATTGCCGATGACCTTGCCGTGGATGATGACGGACTTGGTGTTGATTTCCGCCCGGATGACGGCGTTCTGGCCTACGGAAAGCACCCCTTCGGAGGAAATGTCGCCTTCCACGATGCCGTCAATCAGCAGGTCGTCGGAAAAGCGCAGGGAACCGATTACCTCCACATCGGAGTTCAGCACATTGCGGGTCAGCTGCTGGACGCGGGTGGTGGGGGCGTAGGAAGGAGCGGCTTCCGCAACCGGTTCGGGGATATCCTGGCTCTTGGCTACATCCATCCAGCTGGGGGTGGATTCAGGATTTTTATTGCCCTTGGGGGCGGGAACGGTGGTGAATGATCCAAACATGGCGTTAAAAAGAGGGGGGATGAAAGGTAAGGTGGGAGCTCTTGAAACTCGTCCGGTTTAATGTACATCACCCACATGTGGATGTGAAACAATTTTCTCCGGCAGGGATAAAAAAATGTGTCTGTTTTTTATCGTTGCGTTGCCTTGGGCGTTCCGGTAGTGTTTGACCATCTTTTCGCGATTGTTTTCTGTGGATATTTCCGTTTTAAAATGAGTGATTTATTTGAAAAAAAGCCATTCCTTTGCCCGACCGTGCGCAGGAGCGGCGGAAAAGCGGGCTTTGCGCTGGGCCGTATTCTTGCCGTCATCTTTTTCATGATCGCGCTGGGAATGTTTTTCGGCGGTCTTTTCTTCTGGCTCCAGAAGCGCCAGGCATCCCTGGATTCCGGGGCGGCCGCGCGGATTTGCGCCACGCCGGAGATGCTGTCCGGAGAGTTGAAAGCCGCGCTGAAAGACAAGGTGGACTATAGTTTCTGGCCTCCCTGTCACGTTCCTCCGATGGAGAAGCAGGATTTGCTGCGCAACTGCCTGGCGGAAGCCCAGAAATACCTGAGCGCCGCGGATGTGGTTCAAAAGTCTTCTTTTGTGTGGAAGTCCCTGCAATCGCTTCCCTTGATGGTCAGGCATTACGCCGTGTCTCCGCCCGAGGCGATTGTCAGCAGGCCCAAGGGGCCTAAAAGCTTTGCCGTATTTGAAGTGGAGGGGCTTCCCTGCGCCCATCTCCTGGTTGGCTTTGAAAAGACTCCCGATATGGAATTCTGTTTTTTCAAGGATGAACAGGATGGTTCCTGGAAGCTGGACTGGCAGCAGTTTGCCCGTTTTCAGCCGATGAACTGGGAGGATTTTGTACGTGGAAAAGGAGAGGACATCGCGGAATTCCGCGTATGGATGGTTCGGGAGCGCATGTCGGAAAATAAGGATGAGTACGCATTTAAGCTGATTGCTCCCGGAATGAACGGTTCCGAAGACCGCAGCATTGCCCGGCCCATGGTTTATGTCCCCAAAAAATCGGAAATGGGCAAGCGTTTGTTCATGTTGTTTAAAATCAATGAGGAGATGGAACATTCCCCATACCGGGTGTTAAATGCCAATGACGAGGCCGGCATGCTCCGCGCGCGGGTTCTTCTCTCCCGTAGCAAGGAGCCCAACAGCAAGGGGGAATATTCCTTTACGCTGGTCAGGCTGCTGGGAGAGGGCTGGTACGGCCTTTCTTTCCCGGAATAAAAACGGATTGAGCCGGTCTCCTGCTTTGCGGGGGATGAGCGTTGCGGTTTTACCGGTGGTGGAAACGGGGAGGGTGGCCTTCGTGAGGAGGCCTGGGTCGGTGGGGCCGGGAAGGGGGTGGACACGGCCTAAGGCGTGCGGCATGGTGTCCGCGGCAGACGCCCGCCGGCCAGAAAGGGCCGTGGTAATGCGGCCTGGGGTTCCATGCAGGAACATGGCAGCCGCGGTAGATGCCCCTGATGACGTAAATGGGGGCGCCTGCGGGGGTATAGGCGTAAATGGGCCGTCCGCATGGGGAATATCCCCAGATGGGGAATCCGGAGGGGTCATACAGGAAAACGGCTTGCCCTGCCGCAGGCATGCGGATTTCTCCATGCAGGTGAATCCCGGCTTCCGCAACGGGGGCGGAAAAGGCCAGGAGGGCAGACATGGCGCTTCCGGCGCAACAGAAAAGAAGGTATTTTCTGAAAGGGTTGTTTTTCATCGGTTTTTTGAATGGTGGTTGACGGCAGTTATCCGATAGAGCGGAGTCCCCGTCCCGTTTTGTGTAAATTTCCCAGTCCCGTTGTGCCGGGAGGGCGTGGGGGGAATACCGTCTTGACCTGGAGAGGCTCGCCGGGCAAAGTGACCGCGTGACGAAATTCAGACCATGCATTGATTTACACGACGGGCGAGTAAAGCAGATTGTGGGGGGCACCCTGACGCAGGACGGCGCCTCATTGCGCACCAATTTCGTCTCCGACCGCGGCGCGGCATGGTATGCGGATTTGTACCGCAGGGACGGCCTGCGCGGCGGGCATGTGATCAAGCTGGGACCCGGAAACGACCTTGCGGCGCGGGAGGCTCTGGCGGCATGGCCGGGAGGTCTTCAGGTGGGCGGCGGCATGACGCCGGAGAACGCGGAGGAATGGATTTCCGCCGGGGCCAGCCATGTGATCGTTACCTCCTGCCTGTTTGATGCGGAGGGAACGCTGCGGATGGACAGGCTGAAGGATCTTGTGTCCGCCGTGGGCGCGGAGCGGCTGGTGCTGGATTTGAGCTGCCGCAGGGTGCAAGGGGGCTGGGCCGTGGCCATGAACCGGTGGCAGACCCTGACGGAACTCCGGGTAACGGCGGAGACGCTGGATGTCCTGGCGGAACATTGCGCGGAATTTCTTATCCATGCGGCGGATGTGGAAGGGCTCTGCACCGGCATTGACCGGGAACTGGTGAACATGCTGGGAAACTGGCGCCGCCTGCCCATGACGTATGCCGGAGGCATCAGCCGCATTCAGGATATTGACGAAATAGACGCTTTGAGCGGCGGAACCATGGATGCTACGGTGGGGAGCGCTTTGGATTTGTTCGGCGGCGGGTTGATCAGGTATGGGGACCTGGTGGCCAGGCAGCGCGGGAAGTCCCGTACGGAAACGGTATGAAACTGGCCCTGAAAGTTGTTCCCAACGCGAGGAAGAGCGAGGCCGTGGGGTGGGAGGATGATCCCCGTGCCGGCCGCGCGCTGAAGCTGCGCATTGCCGCGCCTCCCGTGGAAGGAAAAGCGAACAAGGCCGTCATCCTTTTCCTGTCCGCATGGCTGGATATTCCCCGGTCTTCCGTCAGTCTGCTGCGCGGGGAGTCCTCCCGCCTGAAAGTGGTGGAACTGCCGGACGGATGCGAGGGAAAACTTGCCCGGCTGCTTTCTGATGCGGATGCTTCCGGCGTTTAGGGAAGCCGTGCGGAAGGCCGGCATTTTCTTTTCTGCGTAGATGGGTTGCATCAGGCGCGTCCATTACGCGTCAAACGTCATCCATGTCTTAGCACGCCGTTGACGCATCCGGTAAAAGAATTTACATTGCCCGCATGAGCGACGAAGAGAAAGAGAAAAACGCGGAAGCGGAAGAGCTGGAAGCGCAGGAACAGGCTCAGAATGCTCCTGCCGAGGGGAAGGAAGCGGAACCTTCCCTGGAAGAAGAATTGCTTAAATGGAGGGATGCCGCCATGCGCACCGCCGCGGAATATGATAACTACCGCAAGCGCATGGTGAAGGAAAAGGAAGAATGCGCCAAGTTCGCCAACCAGCGCCTGCTGGAAGAACTTCTTCCCGTCATTGATAATTTTGAAATGGGCATGGCCGCCGCCAGCGCAGATGCCTCCTCTATGATTTACATCGGCATGAGCATGGTGAAGAAGCAGCTGGACGAATTTCTCGCCGGCAATGGCGTGAGCGCCGTGGATCCTGTGGTGGGAAGCATGTTTGACCACGCCACGGAGGAGGCCCTTCAGCGGGAACCCTCCGACCAGCCGGAAGGCACCGTATTGCGCGTTATCCGCAAGGGGTATATGCTGAAGGACAGGCTCCTGCGCCCGGCGAACGTGGTTGTCGCCCATACTCCGGAACCCGAACCGCAAGTCTGACCGTTTTTTAACATTCACGCCACATGGCTAAAAAAGATTATTACGAGATTCTCGGCGTTTCCAAGGACGCTACTGACGATGAGATTAAGAAGGCTTATCGCAAGCTGGCTTTAAAGTACCATCCGGACCGCAATCCGGACGACCCGTCCGCAGAAGAAAAGTTCAAGGAACTGGGAGAGGCCTATGAGGTGCTTTCCGATGCGGACAAGAGGGCTGCCTACGACCGCTTCGGCCATGCCGCCTTTGAACAGGGCGGCCCCGCCGCGGGCGGCGGTTATGCCGGGGGCGGGTTCCAGGACCCGATGGATATTTTCGCCCAGATGTTTTCCGGCATGGGCGGTTTTGCGGATATGTTCGGGGGCGCCGGCCGCGGCGGCCAGAAAAGGTCCACTAAAAGGCCCGGCTCCGATTTGCGCTATGACCTGGACATCACGCTGGAAGAGGCCGCGAAGGGCTGTACCAAGAAACTTGAAATTGAGCGTCTGGTGACCTGCAAGACCTGCCACGGCACCGGGGCCAGGGATGGAAAGGAAGCGTTCAAATCCTGTCCTACCTGTCAGGGGCGCGGCATCATTACCCAGCAAAGCGGCTTTTTCGTCCAGCAGTCCACCTGCCCCACCTGCCACGGCACCGGGGAAATCATCTCGGATCCATGCCCCGTCTGCCGCGGGGAAGGGCGCGTCAGGGAGGATTCCCACATCACCATCCGTATTCCTGCGGGCGTTGCCACGGGCAGCCAGCTCCGCATCGCCGGGGAAGGGGATGCGGGGGTGCATGGCGGCCCTACCGGGGATCTGCACGTGTTCATTGACGTCAAACCGCACGATATTTTCCAGAGGGAAGGCAATGACCTGAGCTGCACGGTTCCGGTGCCGCTTTCCCTGGCTGTTTCCGGCGGCAAGCTGAAGGTCCCCACGCTGGAAGGCGCGGCCACCATCAAGCTGCCGGAAGGAACGCAGAACGGCATGATCTTTCGTTTGCGCGGCAAGGGGGTAAAGGCCCTTCGCAGTTCGGACGTGGGGGATATGCTGGTGGAGGTGGAAGTGGAAATCCCCTCCCGGCTGACCAAGGAGCAGATGGATAAACTGAACGCGTTTGCTTCTGCTCTGGATGAAAATCGCAATCAGCCGGCTTGCGTGGAGTTTGCCGACAAGGCGGCGCGTTACCTGAAGAGCAAATAAGGTCCGTTTCCCTTTTTCAGACATGGCCCGCTTTTTTCTTCCGCCTTCCGAATGGGCTGCTTCCGCCTGGGAGCTGCGGGGGGATGAGGCGCACCATGCCGCCAAGGTTCTGCGTCTGAAGCAGGGTGACTCCTGCATCGTTTTTGACGGTTGCGGCCGTGCCGCCCGCGCTGTGGTGGCGGAACCGCCGCGCAGTTCCGGCGTGTTGCTGGTTCCGGGGGAGGAGTGTCCTCCTTCTCCCCCCGTGGCCCATTTGACGCTGTGCCAGGCTGTTCCCAAGGGCGCCAACATGGATCTCATTATTCAAAAGTCCGTGGAACTGGGTGTTTCTGCCATTATCCCGCTCGTGACGGATCGCACGATCGTGCGCCTGAATGCCCGGGAGGCTGAGGCCAAAAGGCAGAAATGGCAGCGCATTGCCCTGGAGGCCTGCAAGCAGTGCGGCCAGAACACGCTGCCTGAAGTGGCGCTTCCCGTTCCCTTCGCGGAATGGCTGCGCTGCGGAATTTCGGAAGGACTGAATATTATCGCCTCTCTGGTGCCCGGAGTGCGGCCGGTCAGGGAGGTGCTGGAGGCAGCCCGTTCCCGTTCCATTCGGCACGCTTCTCTGCTGGTGGGGCCGGAGGGCGATTTTACGGACCGGGAGACGGCCATGGCGTTGGAAGCGGGGTTTGCCCCTGTCACGCTTGGCCCTATCGTTCTTCGGGTGGAGACGGCCGCCTTTTTCGGCCTGGCCGCCATGCGGTACGCTCTGGACTAAGTTTTTTCCATACGCATTCCCATGTTCAAGAATATCATTTTCGACTGGTCCGGCACTTTGGTGGATGACCTGGCCCTGACGCTGGACGCCTCCAACTACGTTTTTTCCCAATACGGGAAACCCTGCATGAACAGGGACGAATTCCGCGCGGAATTCCAGCTTCCCTATCCGGACTATTATGCCCGGGTGCTGCCCCACGCGGATCTGGATGAACTGGAAGACCATTTCCGGTACGCCTTCCGCGTTTCCAATGCTCCGGTGGAAGTGCTGCCAAATGCCCGGGAATTCCTGGAATTCTGCCGCGCGCGCGGCGTGCGCTGCTTTATTCTTACCAGCGTGGACGCCAAAGAGTTTGATATCCAATGCAGGGAACTGGGCATGATGGAATATTTTGAAGCCATTCACGCTGGTATCCGCCATAAGGATGCCCACATTCATACCCTGCTGGCCCAGCACGGGCTGCATGCCCATGAAACCGCATTTATCGGGGACATGCAGCATGATGTGGAAACGGCCCACCACGCAGGCATCACATCCATTGCCGTCCTGACCGGCTATAATGACGCTGCGCAGCTTTCCAAGGCCAAACCGGACATGATTGTTCCGGACCTGCTTGTTCTGCGCACGCTGATGCGCCGTTACGCGCTGCCTTCCGATACGCAGGATTCCATTAACATCAACGGTCTTGAACTGGATACCTTCATCGGCGTTCCGGACGAGGAGCGCGCTTCCATGCAGACCCTGAAAGCGGACATCACTTTTTATCCGGAGGATGCCTTGTCCGGACTGAACGATGATTTTTCCAGAACCGTCTGTTATGATTCCATGGCCCGTGCGCTCCGGGCGGAGGCCATGGCGCGCCCGCGCAAGCTGGTGGAAACGCTGGCGGAGGATATGGGAAACGTTTGCCTGAAGGAGTTCGGCGCGCGGCACGTGGTTGTTACTCTGTGCAAGTTCATCCTGCCGCGGACGGACAGCGTTTCCGTAACGGTGCATGTTTCCCGTCACCGGTAGGAAAGAGGTTTTCTACCGGATATCCACCGCCTTTTCTTCAGGGATCTTTTTCCCGTCTTTGGTGAAAGTGTTTTTCTCCGCCTTGACGCTGCCGGTATGGCGAGTGCGGATGGCGGTTCCGTTCTTGAGGTCAAACGTGTTTCCGGTAATAGTGATGTTCCGGTGAACCTCCCCTTCCGGCCGTGGGGCGTGCGGCACGATCTGGATGACGGCTTCTCCGCATTGAATAAAGGTATTGCGGGAAATGGTCATATTCCTGACCACGCCGGATTCATACCAGCCGGAGGCGTCATCTTCCACCAGGATGGCGGGCATGCCCGTTTTCTCAAACCGGCACCGTTCAACCAGCACCGGCTTCCTGGTGGTAAGCAGGAAGCCCCGGGTGGGAATGTGGCGGCATACCGTGTTGCTGATATGGACGGATGGCGTCCATGTGACGTTTTCCACAACATCATTAGGCTGGATGTTTTCGGGATTGGGATGTTGCAGCGTAAGTTCTATTTCCTTTTCATTGAGTTGGTTGACGCCGGAAACGGTATTGGATGCATAAGGCACCAGCGTGTTGCTGGAAACATAATCGATCCGGTCTCCTGGGGCAAAGGCGTCAAAGCCGAAGGTCTGGGGATGCATGAACCGGACGGTGATTTTATTGGGGGCCGGCCGGCCTACAATGCGCAAGTGGGTGCCATGAACATTGATGGCGTCGTCATGGGAGGCTCCCAGCACGCAATCCTTGACGATGATTTTTCCCCTGCATCCGGAAAAGTGCAGATTATCCGCCCAGGAGGAGTTGGTGCGGAGGGAGCGGGGGCGCGGAGCTATGTTCAAGCGGCTGAACATGATGTTCTCGCAGAACTGGGAAACGACGCCCATGCCGTGCATATAGTAAATATGGCAGTTATTCCAGAGGATGTTTTTGCTTCTGTATTGAAAGAAGCCGCAGCAGTCCCTGCGGGTATTGCGGTTCTGGTAGGATTGGCCCGGTTTCATGGTTGGGGAGCCTTCCTTGAACGTGATGCTGATTTTTCCGGGAGACAATTCTCTGATGACTGTTTTCCCGGGGTCGAAGCGGCCCTGGAAAGTGCCGGAGGCGGAATCGAAAACTTTGGAATATCCTCCCATGCGGAATTCCCATCCGGGTCCGTGCCAGGTCAGGTTCCCATCTTTCACTGTGTACAGGATTCCGTCCGGAATAGTTGCTTTCATGGTATTCCCTTCAACTTCCGTAACCAGAAATTCTCCCATGGTCGGATGCAGGTAGTCAAAACCCAGGCCGTTCAGGGAAACGTTTTCCGCATGTTCCATGCAGACAAAGATGGCTTTTCCCTCCAGAAGGATGTCGGTGGCTCCCGGCTTTCCCTCCAGGCGTATGTTTTTGGCTTCCGTCAGGCGGACAGCCATGGCCTTGGGCTCGTTGGGCGCATCGTTGGTGTTGGAAATCTGCGGTTTTCCGGTAATCAGGGCACCGTGTTTGAAGATATGCCTGCCGGGCATGAACCGGATGGTGACCGGGGATTGTTTGGAACCTTCCCCCATCAATGCCAGGGAGACGGCGTGTTCCCCCGGATGGATGACGAGCGTATCTCCCCGCGCCATGATGAGGCGGTTGGCCGGAGCCATGCTTTTCCACGCCGTGGATGGGGACGTTCCCGGATTGCTGTCATTTCCCTTGTCCGGATTGATATGCCAGACATGGTTTCCTGCGGATTGCGTGCGCTCCGCCCGTTCCGGATAATCCGCTGCCGGGCATGGTCCGGTTAGCGTTGCGAGAATAAAAAGCAGGAAGGCCACGGGGTTTTGCATGCCGCAACTCCTACAGGAACACGGTTTTCGGGACAAGCATAATTCCCGCGGAGTTGAGAGAAAATCCGCAGCTTTTCCATGGCGCACCTGGGAGACCTCTATTTTTCATCCTTTCTGCCGGGGCGGGAAAGAAAGCCTACCAGCTTGTCATAATATGCCTTGGATTTGTCGTAGTAGGATTGGGGGTCAATATCCAGTTTGATGCGGAACAGGAGCCAGAGCTTGTGGAAGGTGTTGACGCGGTAGCGGATGTTGAAAATACGGAAGCCGCTCGCCTTCATTTTGTCCAGAATGGTATGGTAAATGAGCGCCATGGCCTGCGCCGGAACAAGAGCGGCTTTGTCTTCCGGGCTGAGGAGGTTGTATTCCCTCTCCGCTTCCGCAAAGAAAGTTTCCGCCAGATCCGCTTCATACTTCAGCAGCTCCTGAAGCCGGGGGGAATACACCCTGCAGCGCAGGTCTTCCAGAGTGTATCCAAAGCGGTCCATATCCTCCTTGGGCAAATAAATGCGGTTAGACTTGCTGCAGTCTTCCGCCACATCCCGGATGATGTTCACCATTTGAAGGGCATGCCCCAGGGCAATCGCATACGGATAGGAAGCTTCTCCCGCCCCCATGATGCGGGCGGAGGTAAGTCCCACGCAGCAGGCTACGCAGTAGGTGTAATCCAGCAGTTCATCACGGCTGCGGGGCTGCTGCTGGTTGATGTCCGAACGGCAGCCTTCAATCAGGTGCAGCATGGGAGTAGTGTCCAGCTCCAAATCCTGAATAAGGGCTATGATGTCCTCTTCCAGCTCCGTCAGTTCCAGGCCTTCTCCGCCGTTGATGACCTCCACCCAGCGGTTCAATGCGTCGTGGCGTTCGCGGGGGGTCATGCCCGGTTCGTCCACGATGTCGTCCACCGTACGGCAGAAAGCGTAAAATTCCGCCATATGGCGGCGTTCTTCTTCAGGAAGGTCAATGAGGGCAAAGGCCAGATTGGACTTGGCCTTGCTGGTGATGGTTTGGGCTTGAGTCATGTCTTGACGGAGAAAACGTGCCTGCGAAAGGGATAAAAATCATGGAATCAGGCCCCAGTGGGAAGTAAAGGGCCACAGGCAGAAGCTGGCGGGACCTACGATGTTGTATTGGCGGACGGGGCCCCAGTACCGGGAATCAAAGGAATTTTCGCGGGTGGAATTGTCCCCCAGCGCCACGTATTCACGCAGATAGGGGCGTTTGCTGTCGTTGGACAGATGAACGGTCCCTCCCTCCGTGATGTAAGCTCTGCCGTCCAGCAGGCTCAGGGGGGCGGGAAGGGCCACGTAGCCGCAGGGCTGGTAGGGGGGCTTGCCGGAAGCGACCCTCTGGATAGTCCGTTCCGTGGCGGGTTTCCCGTTGACGATTAGCTGGGAGTCCTGAATGGAGAGGGTATCCCCCGGAATGCCGCAGAGGCGTTTGACGTAGTGGGTTCCTCCTTCCTGTCCGGTGCTGCTTCCCTTATTGGCGATGCCTTCGATGCCGCGTGTATCAAAGACGAAGACTTCCCCGCGTTCCGGCTTGCGGAAGTGGTAGGCCATTTTATTCACCACGATCAGGTCTCCGGCGTCAAAACGGGCATTGACGATTGTGTCTCCGGGCAGATAGGTTCTGAACGGGGTGTGCCGTTCAGCTTCAAAGCGCGGCTCCTGATTGAGGAAGTAGCGGCGCGTTTCCGCTTCCGCCGCCGGGATTTCCAGCTTGGAGCCGTCATCGAAAATTACGTTGGTCACCGTGAGCAGAAGATACTTGGTGGCAGGTTCGAAACGGACGATTTTCTTTTCCTTGGAGGCCGTTTCGTGCACATAGGAGCCGCCGTACAGGATCATGTCCCCGATTTTCTGCATCAGGGTGGGGCGCCCTTCCTGGGGAAGGGCGCGGATTCCGTTCAGGGAGGGCTGCATGGAACCGGTCGGGATGCGGAAGGGCTGGACTACGTAACAGCGCAAGCCCAGGAAAATGGCCAGAATCACGAACAGAACTTCCACGTTTTCCGCCAGGGCGGAAGGAACCGCTCCGGGGATGGATTCCAGCGTGGATTCCAGTTTGGCGGTAACGGTTTCCGCCTGCTGCCTGTCACCCCGGTAAAGGGCCGTTTTCAGCAGGTCGCGGCTTTCTTCAAACTCCGCCAGGCGTTCGGGAGGCAGAAGGTCGCGATTGTAATTGATATAGCGGCGCACTGTTTTCAGGGCCATACGCCCTTTCCGGCGCCATTTGGGCGTGAACCACGCCAGAGGATGATCCAGAATAAACACCAGAACGGCGTCTGCAACCGGGAAGCAATCGTAAAGGGCAGCTAGGATGGACTTGTGCGGGCTATTCATGAAGTACGGCATCCATGATGCCCCGTCCGGAGGCGTCATGGAAGTTTATTTTACGTTACGGAAGCCCCATTTTTCCAGGATTCAGCAGATTTTTTGGGTCCAGGGCGGATTTGACCAGTTCGTGAAGGTGGAAGGCTCCTTCCCCCACGGCTTCCCGGAACCATTTGGCCTTCGCCAGGCCGATGCCGTGTTCCCCGGTAATGGTGCCTCCGTGCGCCAGCACCCAGTGGAACAACCTGTCCACACAGGCGTCCGCCAGGGCCTTCTTCTCCGGATTCGCGTAATCGTCCACCATGATGTTGGTATGGATATTGCCATCCCCGGAATGGCCGAAACACGCGATGTCCAGCCCTGTTTCCCGGTTCAGGGCCTCGCAGAATTCCACCAGGGCCACCAGGCGCGACCTGGGAATGACGATGTCTTCGTTGAGCTTGGTCATTCCGGTTGCTTTCAGGCTGTAGGAAAATTCCCGGCGGAGCTGCCAGATGGCTTCCGCCTCCGCTTCCGTGTCTGCGCGCAGAATTCCGGTTGCGCCGCATTCCTCCAGCAGGGTGCATAGGGAATCCAGTTCTTCCCGCACGGCAGGCCGTCTACCGTCCACTTCCACAATCAGGTGGCCGCGGCAGCCGGAAGGCAGGGCGCTGTCCCCCAGATAGTTTCGGGCGGCGCGGAGAGTGAAGCTGTCCGTTATTTCCAGGGCGGAAGGAAGGTGCCCGCTGTTCAGGATGCTCTGCACGGCGGCGGCGGCCAGAGGGAATTGCGGGAAGCCGGCGCTGAGCGCGCCGAATGCTTCCGGGTGGGGGATGAGCCTTAAAATTGCCCGCGTGATGATGCCCAGCATTCCTTCCGAACCGATAAAGAGGTCCCCGAGATCGAATCCCGTCTTGTTTTTATGGGTGCGGCCGCCGCATTCCACTACCTCTCCGCTGGCAAGCACCACGGTCAGCCCCAGCACGTAAGCTTTGGTGACTCCGTATTTCAGGCACCTGGGGCCGCCCGCGTTCGTGGCGATGTTTCCCCCGATGCTGCATTCCTTCCTGGAGGCCGGGTCCGGAGGGTAGAACCATCCCAGAGCACGGGCTTCCCGCTGGAGATCCGCTGTGATAACGCCGGGTTCCACTACGGCAACGCCGTCTTCCGGGGATATCTCCAGGATACGGTTCATCCGTTCCAGGGAAAGGCTGATGCCTCCGCGCACGGGAACGCATCCCCCTACGTATCCCACCCCGCCGCCGCGGGCCGTGACGGGAATGTTCATGGAGGATGCGTAGCGCAGCAGCAGGGAGACGTCCTCCGTGCTTTCCGGGAAAACGACTGCCTCCGGCAGCACGGAGGCGTACCATTTGTCTCCGGCGTGCGCCGCCAGCACATCCGGGGCTCCGGAAACTTTTCCAGGCCCCAGAATGCGGGAAATGTCTTCTTTCAAAGACATGGATTATTTGAGAATGGGGGTGCAGAAGCAGTCCGGGCGGTGGAAATCCGGATTGCCGGAAAGATCGTCCGCCGTAGTCAGGAAAATCTGGTCCGGAGTATCCAGGATGAACGTGGCTGCCAGCTTGCAGTCGCGGATGTCCACGCCGCGCAGTTCGTTCAGAGGAATCCGGGCCATGGCGCACCAGCTTTCATCCGTTAAAATGCACTTGGTATCCACAGCCAGCGGAGCGGGAATGTCTTCATTGGCGCGGCGGGTGTCGGAAAAGGCGCAGGCCCACCATGCGCCGTTGGGCGCAAGGTTGAATTCCCAGTAATTGGTGCCGTCTCCGGCGGCCATGAACCATTCCGCCAGGTCGTAACGCCATAATTCCGGCTGGAACTGGCCGGGCCGGGCTTCCGGGTGGATGGTGGCTGCCTTGCTGCGGGAAGCCAGAAACCAGAGAAATTCCCCGTCCGTGGCGAAGGCGAATTCCGCGCTTGGCTCCACATCATAGCCGAACCAGTCGTTGACAAGTTCCTGGCGGGGCAGGGAGGCAAGCTGGTCAAAGCTTCCGTTGAAGGCCCATTGGTGAATGATTACTTGCATACCGCCACATTTGGACAGTTTTCAGGTTTTATCAAGCCAGAACGTCTTACAGGCTTGGATATTGACGTGATTTCTCCATTATGAGGCCGTCATGCATTTTCAAAGGACGCTGAATCGGTTTCCCCGCGAAAATGTCCCCGAATATCTGGCTGTGTTCATCGGCGGTTTCGGGGATATTTGGGCAGGTTGTCTGAGCCGTGTGGAGAAGGGATTTCCCGGTTTTTTGCCGGGTGTGGCGTACGCAACGGCTTATTACCACTGGGATGGAGGCGGCTGCGGCGTGTTTCTGGACAGGTGCGGAAAAATAGCGGTGGAGCTGGAAGAATTGAGAAGGAGATATCCCTGCCTGCCTGTCGTGTTGATAGGACACAGTTACGGAGGCTCCTGCGCGGTGGAAGTAGCCAGGAGCCAGGCGGTTCAGGCTGCTCCGCTTTGCCTCCTGACCATAGACGCCGTGGCGCGCCGGCAAAAGAGCGTGCGTCCGGCCTGTGTGGAATGGTGGGGGAACGCTTACCTGCGGGACGGAGGCGGCTTCATGGACGCGGTGCCCAGAATAGGCGGACGCTGGGGGCATTGCTCCGGGGCTGATGCCAATCTGGCTTTTTCAGGCTTCCGGCGTGACCGGAAGGGCCGCCTTTATTCCCACCGGCGTCCTGCGCCCATGCTTTATGAGCCGCCCGGGGAAGAAGCGTGCAGCCTGTTTCAAGCCGCTTCCTCCTGGCTGGAAGGAAATCTTCCGGGTTGAGCCGCCGGAGTCGTGTTACCGCTTCAATTCATCCCACTTCACCAGTTGGGAGAGAAGTTGGCTGATGAGGCGTTCCGTCTGTTCCCGGGCTTTCTCTTCCGATACCCTGATCTTGTCCCCGTACGTGGTGGAAATCTGGAAATAGCACCAGCGTTGATCCATGCCGTGCAGAACCCTGTCTTTCATATCCATCAGGGTGCGGATCAAGTGGTCTTCCGTCATGTGGCGGTGGCCGATAAATACGTAATAATGCATGCTGTCCAGAATGACAGGTTGCGGATGGTCCGGAGCGATGTTCTGCTGGGATTTCAGCTTGGTCATCCTGATGGTTCCATGGCCTTCCACGGGGACATCCGCCGTGGTCCCCGTCAGGTTAAAGTGGCCCTGGGCCGGAAGGCAGCGTTCCGGACGGTGGATGGAGTTGTTTAAATCATGACCGGATCTAACGATGGAAACGCGGCACAGAACGGGTACGGTTTCCGTCTCATCCAGGCTGATGGGAAGTTCCTGCACGTAATCCGCTTTGGAAAATTCCGTGTCCGGGGCCAGGAGGCTCCGTTCCTGTTCAGATTCCTGACGGCGCGTGCCGTGCCAGCCGTACGGATTCATGCCTGTGGGGAGATCCATGCTGATGGAGGAGTCCTGCACCTCCCCCTTGCGGGGCATCAGGTAAGTGCCGCCGAGCATGACGGCCATCAGGAAAGGGATGATGAGAATTTTGAGCGTTTTAATGTTCATGGCGGCGGGAACGCTTAATGGGACTTGTTCATTTTGACAACCAGTTTCTTTCGTTGTGACGGCTTCCATATCAGCTCCCCGGCCAGCAGGGAGTGGACGGCCGCCAGGCCGAAAAGGCTGATGGGGAAGAAAAACAGCAGGCCGGACCAGTCATGCCAGGTTTTTGACGCAAACTCGGGATCTCCGTATTCCGCCATCACCACGATACTGGTGATGCGGACACCGTTGCCGATGACAGCCAGGGGAATCGCGCTGAGGAAGAGCACACATTTTTTCCAGAATTTCAGGTCGGACAGGTAGGCCCAGGCCGCGGACAGCATGAGCAGCGCCATCAGGGAGCGCATGCCGCTGCACCCTCCTGCAATATTGAAAGCGTCCCAGTGTCCGCCGGTAGAGCGGATATTGGTGCCCTGCAGATAGGTATCTACCCCGAAGACGGTTGCTCCCCAATGCCCCAGCTCCGTCGCGATGATTTGCAGCCCTACCGTAGCCTGCTGGAAGGAGGGCAGGGGGATGCACAGCCAGAAAAAGAGCAGAGGGAAAGCGCACAGCCTGGCGGTTTGCGGTCCGGCCAGATACCAGGCCCCGCCCAGTAAAATCAGGGGAAGAGCGCCTACGGCCACGCGGGGCTGCCCCACGCGGAAAGAAAGCATCAGAAGCATGATCGCCGGGATGAAAAGAATCAGGCCGCGCCAGTCCATGCGTCTGGGAGCCTGGGCAATTTTCTTTCTGGCATGGTACAGCATGAAGGCGATGATAGGAACCACCAGCCAGCCGTGTTCATAATCCGTTTGCTTGTTCCAGGAGGAAATGAGCCACTGGATGCTGGTTTCATTTCCGGATGAACCGAATTCCGGGAATGCCAGATAAGTCAGCGCCAGCAGCAGTGTGCTCACGGCCAGGGAGGCGATCATGGGGGCGGTCAGAAATCTCTCTTTGCCGTCAGGAACGGGGGAATCCATCATGGAGAAAAATTAAATTGTGAGAATTAAGTATTGCGATTATGCGGACCTGTGTTCAGAATGCGTCCGCTTTTCAGTTTCCGGTATGAAGATTATCAGCGGTACAGCACACAGAGAACTTGCGGAGCGCATTGCGCAAAGCGTAGGCATTCAGTTGACGAACGTTACGGTGAATACTTTCCCTGATGGGGAAAGTTTTGTAAAGATAAATGAAAACATCCGGGGCAAGGATGTTTTCCTCATTCAGCCCACCTGCCCGCCCACGAACCATAATATCATGGAATTGTGCGTGATGGTAGATGCCGCCCGCCGCGCCAGTGCCGGACGCATCACGGCTGTTGTTCCCTTCTTCGGGTATGCCCGCCAGGACCGTAAGGACCAGCCCCGCGTTCCCATTACCGCCAAGCTGGTGGCCAATCTGCTGACGGCCGCCGGAGTGGACCGCGTGCTGACCATGGATCTCCATGCCGCCCAGATCCAGGGATTCTTTGATATTCCGGTGGATCACCTGTACGCCGCCCCCGTTTTAATCCGTCACCTGCGCGAACATTATGTTAAAGACCTCAAGAAACTGGTCGTCGTCTCCCCGGATGTGGGCGGCGTGAAAATGGCTCGCGCGTACTCTGACGCGCTGGGTGCGGAATTGGCCATTGTTGCCAAGCACCGCGTCAACGCCACCCATGTGGAAGCCATGAATGTCATTGGTGACGTGGAAGGTCGCGATGCCGTCCTGATTGACGACATGACGGAAACCGCCGGCACTCTGTGCGCTGCCGCCAATATCCTGAAGGAACGGGGAGCCCAGCGCGTGTTCGCCTGCGTTTCCCACGGCGTGCTGGGGGACATGGCCCGCGAACGGATTTCCGGTTCCTGCATTGAACGCGTTCTTACCTCCGACACTGTTCCCATGGCTTATGGCCCCAAGGTGGACTGTGTCAGCGTGGGAGATCTGCTGGGTCATGCCGTGCAGCGCATACATGACGGAGAATCCGTATCATCATTATTTGACATTTAGACAATTTTAGTGCAGAGTCCTGCGCCCTGACCTGAGTACCGGTTTACGCGGGTTCGGAAATCCCGGCGGGGCCTCTGCCTGAACCCGATTAGGAAACATCATCAATCAACACTCAATATTGCCTCTATAAAACATGGCTACATCCCATTCCCTCAAGGCCGAAACGAGAGCCTGCGGCTCCGGTAATCTGAAGCAACTCCGCAGCCAGGGCCTGGTTCCCGGCGTGGTTTACGGTCCCGGTTTTGACAACGTCAATATCCAGGTTGACGCCCGTGAATTTGCCCGCATGCTGGCTTCCGCCGTTTCCGAACACATCCTCGTGGCCCTGGATATCAACGGCAAAATCGTGAAGGTTCTCCTTAAGGAAGTGCAGCACAACCCCATCACCAACGCCTGTCTGCATGTGGACTTCCAGGCTGTGACCGACACCACGGTCATCCATTCCATTGTTCCCGTCATTCTGGAAGGCGATTCTGCCGGCGTGGCTTTGGGCGGCGTTCTGGACCAGACCATTCATGAACTGGCAATTATCTGCCAGGTGAAGGATCTGCCGGAAGCCATTAACGCTGACGTCTCCGGTTTGAAGCTGGGTGAAAGCCTGCGCATTGCCGATCTCAAGCTCCCCTCCGGCGTAACTACGGAACTGGCCGGCGATGTGATCGTCGCTATTGTGGAAGCTCCCCGTGTTTCCGGTGAGGAAGCGGCTCCGGCTGCTGAAGAAGCTGCTGCCGAGAAATAAGTTTGATACATACTGTTTCTTCTTTTCCGGGTCCGGAGCCGTTTTTGCGGCTCCGGGCTTTTTTTTGTCGCCAACAGGGCGTCTTTTGATAAAGTGCAGGATACGTATTTGTCTGATCAATCTGGAAAAGCCTTAGATTTATGAACAAGTCCCTCATATTGGTGTTGGCCGCATTCGTTCCGCTTGCAGCTGCAGATGAAGTAAAACTCAAGGATGGAACCGTTTACAAAAATTGCACGGTAGAAGTGGAAACGCCGGAAAGCGTCAGCCTCCTGGTTCCCGTGTCCGGTGGGATCAAGGAGTCCGTGATCGTGAAGAGGGATTTGATTGAATCCATCAGGAAGGCGACTCCGGATGAACTGGAAGCTGCCCGAATCGGCAAAACATATGCCAAACCGGAAACCATGAATGCCGGGGATTTGGAAAAAGCCTTGGCGGACCTGGACAAGACTATTAAAAAGAATCCCCAGGGGCTCGCCCATGACGCCGCCGTCAAGGCAAGGGCCAGAGTAGTGGTTTTGCTGGAAGAGAAGAAATTGACGGAGGAAGCACAGGCTGCTCAGGATGCCAGGGAGGAGGCGGAAGTGACCGTGCGCACCAAATACGATCATGAAGCCAACAAATTGCTGAAGCGTTTCAAGGCGCTTGCCGTGCGCAATCCATACCGGGCCATGGCCGTGTATGACCGCTTGCGCGACGGTTATCCCGGTTCCGCCGCTCTGGCGGATGCCTATCCGGATGCCGCCAGAATTGCCGGACAGCTCAACCGTAAGCTGGAGGTCATGATCGCCGCCAAGGAAAAGTCCCTGGAGAAGGAACGAGAAGCCCTGAGAAAAGAGGAAGAGAAGCGCCGCGGAAATCCCAAATTGACAAAGGAACAGCGTCAGGAGCTGATGGATGCTTTCCAGAAAAGGCAGACTGCCATCCGGGAACGTGAAAACCAGCTCACGGAAGTGTACCGTGCTTTGCGCAAGAAGGTCAAGGAACGCGGGGACCGGTGGTTTGAACCTACGGCAGGTTCTTTGGAAGCCATGAGAGACCTTAAACTGGTAGCCGCTACGGATGCGGAACGCTTAAAAAAACAGGACCCGGAAAACGGAGCCGGTTCCGCTGCGCTGGAAAAGGCCTGGAATCTGTGTGACGAGAAAAAATTTGACGAGGCTATGGAGGTTCTGACGGAGCTCCGGACCGCCCGGGTTCCCAGGGAATACTATGAGGAACTGACGGAAACGGTGCGCGTGGGATTGCGGGAACAGCGTGCCCGTGAACGTGCCGAACGTGCGGAAGCGGCGCGCAAAGCCCGTGAAGACCGGGATAAGAAGCGCCAGAAGGAAAGAGACGAGGCGGCCAAGGCCCAAAAGAAATAATTCTGCCGTTTTCCGGAGAAAACGCTCCAGGGAAACATGTCGGAAATAGCGTTTGCGGATGGGATGGATCAAGTATGGGTTGATTCCATCCTGTCCGTCAGGCTTGCCGTCCGTCGGTTTTGCGCAATTCGTTGTTAAAGATTCCTGAAATTTTTCTGTCGGAGCGGGGTCGGAGGCGTGTTCCTTTGACGGTCTGCGTGGTTTTTTGCGGGAAGAAGAGGGCAAATCTTTTCCCATGCGATATTTCCTGCTTTCTTCCGCCGCGTCTTCAGTATAGAAGTGCTGCATGAGGAACGCTTCTTGCAAACGGGTCACAGGTGAAACGGACATCAGCATGGAACTGAACCTGGACGGCACGGGATGCGCCGCCGTCGCAACGGGGCATGCGTTTTTTGACCACATGCTGGACTTACTGGCCCGCCATTCCCTGATGGACCTGACCCTTCAGGCCCGCGGAGACCTGGAAGTGGACGCCCACCACACGGTGGAGGATGTGGGAATCGTTTTGGGGGAATGCCTTAAAAATGCGCTGGGGGACAAAAAGGGCATTGTCCGCTACGGCTGTTCCTACCTGCCCATGGATGAAACTCTTACGCGCGTGGTGATGGATTTGAGCAACCGCCCGTATGTTGCTTTCCGTATTCCGGAAGGCGGTTTGCCGGATGCTCCCAACTTTCCGCTGACCCTTTGCGAGGAATTCTGCCGCGCGCTGGCCAATAACCTGCGTTGCAACCTGCATGTGGAAGTGCTTTACGGCAGGGATGGCCACCACATTGCGGAATCTGTCTTCAAGGGCATCGCGCATGCGTTGCGGCAGGCTGCGGCGATTGATCCCCGGGCCGCAGGGACGCTGCCTTCAACCAAGGGAATGCTGTAAAATACATGAAACTTGGAGTGATTGATTACGGTGCGGGCAATCTCCGCAGTGTGCTGAACACCTTTGAGGCCGCCGGTGTGACCGGTCACCTGGTGCGTACGCCGGAAGATGCGGCGGGCGTAACCCATTTGGTTCTTCCAGGCGTGGGCGCCTTCGGCGACTGTGCGGAAAAGCTGCGCCGCCAGAATCTGGTGCCCCTGGTTCGGGAGTGGATAGAGCGGGACAGGCCTTTTCTGGGCATTTGCGTGGGCTATCAGGTCCTTTTTGAAAGCGGGGAGGAAGACGAACAGGTCCCCGGACTGGGAATCCTCAAGGGGCGCGTGGTCCGGTTTTCGGAATCGGAACTCAAGGTGCCTCACATGGGTTGGAACAGCGTGGCTCTAGCCGATCCCGCCGATCCCATCTGGAAAGGCATGGGGCAGGAACCGTACTTTTATTTCGTGCATTCCTATTATCCTCAGCCGGAGGATGAATCCCTGATTGCCGCTTTCTGCACCTACGGCGTGCGTTTTGCGGCCGCTGTCAGATGCGGCAATCTGGTCGCCACCCAGTTTCATCCGGAAAAGAGCCAGAAACTGGGCGTGAAACTGCTGGAAAACTTTATTTCCCTGTAAGGCGGAAATTGCCGGCTCACAGGTTGCCGGCTCTTTTTTCTGACAGAAGGGGGCAGGAGGGACGATGAATCAAATGAAGCGTGATTCTCGAAGAGCGGCCGATTAGTCTCTTATTGCCGGTTCCTGATCAATATTGCTTTAGAGGCGGGGAATATTTGTTGAGCAGGGTGCTTTGCCTTCAGAGGGGAAGGGAGGGCAGTTCATAAGAAAAAAAGAACCGCCCCTTCACGGGAGCGGTCCTTTTGGTAAAAAAGCAAGGAGCGGAAACTTCGTCCGCATGGGCCTGATTTAGCCGAGCACCTTGTAATACTGAAGGTGAATCTGGGGATTCAGGCGAAGGCGTTCGCGGATGGGCCTGATGGCGGAAGGTTCCGCAGAGAACGTGTAGGTCACATACTGCCCGGCGGAAAGGTGGTTGGATTCGTAGGCGAATTCGCGGCGGCCGGCGTTTTCCGTGGCGGTGATGTCGGCGCCTTCTTCCTTCATCGCGGCGGCTACGGTGCTGATCAACTCTTCAACGGGAGTTTCCGTACCCTTCATGTTGAATACGATAAGAGCTTCGTAATTTCTCATGGTCTTGTGATAATTAAAAATGTGTCGTGCGAACGGTGCGCACCTTGCGGGCAAGTAAGGTGCAATGATTGCCTTCAGAAAGCAAGCCTATTTTTTACCTTGTTTCCGGGAACATGCCGTTTCCTGCGTTTTACCCTCTCTGAGTCACAGAAGAATTGTTCTGCATGGCGTTTCCTGCCGGCGGCCTTTGCTGTAGGAGAGACGATTCCAGCGTTCGCTTGGCGGGTGCCGTACGGAAAAGAGTGGACGCCGCAACTTAGGATATGATCTTTTCCCCGGTAAAGGATTCCTTTTCCTGCAAAAAAAGGGAGGAACTGGCGGGAGGCAGATCCGCTGGAGCGGTTGCTGCCACGGGCTGAAGGGCTTTGTTCCCCTCCGGAACAGCTTTGCCTTGCGCAGGGTGTGGCGGGAAGAGCTCCGGAAAGAAGAAAAACGTTAACGCGTCTGCGCCATCTGTACGGCCAGCTGGAAAGCGTGGATGGTGCTGGACGGATTGGCCTTTCCGGCGCCCGCCAGGTTGAAGGCGGTTCCGTGGTCCGGGCTCAGCCGGGGGCGGGGCAGGCCCAGGGTGACGTTGACGGCAGTATGGAAGTCCACCAGCTTCAGAGGAATCAATCCCTGGTCATGGTAAGGGGCCAGCACGGCGTCATAGTTCCCTTCCACGGCATCCCGGTACACGCAGTCCGGGACGGAAGGCCCGTCAAATGCGGCATCCGTATTGATCCTCCTCAGTCGTTCCACGGCCGGGGCAATGATGGCTTCGTCTTCATCGCCGAAAGCGCCGTGTTCCCCGGCGTGGGGGTTCAGGGCTGCCAGGGCGATACGCGGGCGCATGATTCCCTTGCGGATGCAGAAGTCTTTCAGCAGGGTTCCGATGCGGACCAGTTCCTCTGTTTTCAGCAGGGACGGCACGCTTTGGAGGGAGGTGTGGATGGTTGCCAGCCCCACCGTCAACCGTTTTCCGGTCAGGCACATGGCGTAATTGTTCGTTTCCAGGCGTTCTGCAAAGAATTCCGTCTGCCCCGGCCAGCGGAAGCCTGCCTCATGCAGGGTTTCCTTGCAGACGGGGGCGGTGACGACAGCGTCCACCGTTCCTTCCCGCAGGGCATGGGCCGCCTGTTCCAGATGGTCGAAGGCGTGTTTGGCGGATTCCGCGTTAGGCCTGCCCAGGGGAAGATTCTCTCTCTTGCCGATGAGGCGGTATTCCGCGCCTTCCGGGAGTTCTCCGGAAGCAAGCGCGGCGGAAATGACTTCCGGGCCTATGCCCGACTGGTCGCCCAGCGTGTATCCAATGACCGGTTTCATGATTCGGAAAGGGGCGTGATTACAATTCCGTGGCTTCCGGCATTCCGGTAGCGGGAATTTCTTCCGCGGGGGAAACAGGAGTTTTTTCCTCCGGAACAGCCTGCAGGGCTGCCGCCCGTTTCTCCATGTTGATGACCTGTATCGTTTTTTCCGGCTCGTCAGGGTTGCGGAGTTCGAATTCCAGGTGGGAGTTGGTGGACCAGTGATAATAAATGGTGACGCCGAGGGCCGCCAGCACCAGAATCAGGAGAATGGAACCGAAGAAGGAGCGCATGCCTCTACTGTGTGCCGGAGGAAAGGGGAATTCAAGAAATTATCAAGACCGCCTGCGTGGGCTGGCAAACGCCGTTAACAGCCGTACACCTTCATTTCCTGAAAGAGGATGGACGCGCAAAAAGAGGCGCCCCGGCATGAGAATATTCAGGACAGGATTTTCATCGCGAGGAACAGGATCATGAGCAGGATGGCAAAACCGATGATTCTGCCCGCCATGCTGCCGTTCTTTCCGTCCTGTACGCACATGGGGCAGTTTTCCGGGCCGTTTATGCCGCTGCATCCCATGCCGCACGCTCCGCAGGGGGAATCCTCTTCCCGTTCCTGCAGGTGGTCTTTGAGTAGGAGTTCCAGCTCGCGCACGGAAGGCTCCACGCCGGAAACGACGATTTTCCCGTCAATGGCGAGTGCGGGCAGAGGCGCCCCAATCTGCTCCGGAACGGTTTCCGCGGTTCGCATCTCCGCATTAATGCCCAGATGGTCCAACGCCTGGAGGGTATTGGCGCGCAGGATGTCTCCCGGGCAGTCCCGGCTGTAAAAAAGCTGAATGCTGGTCATGGCGCTGGGTATGTCAGGAACGCTTCCGTTCGGGAAGACTCTTCCCACAACAAATAGGACGGAGCCCCAAAGGTCAATGCGTTTTTCCGTGTCATGACATATAAGTGTTGTACGGAAAATATTTTAGACTTTTCAAATGAGGAGGGAATGGGCACTATCCCGCCGGTCCCGCCATGAAAAAGCTATCTCTATTCTTTTTGACCCTGGCCTGTGTATTCCAGTTTTCCGCCCAGGCGCAGGAACGGCCCAGTTACATTGCCATTGAGGCCAATTCCGGCAAGCTTCTTTTCAGCTCCAACGCAGAAGCAAAAAGACCCGTGGCCAGTCTTTCCCAGGTAGCCACAGCCATGGTGACTTTGGACTGGGTGGCCCGTACGCGGTTGCCGCTGGACACTTTCATTGCCGTGCCCCAGGAAGCTTTTGGTCTCCGTGCGGGCAATCCCATGGATCTTCAGCCGGGAGACCGCCTGACGCTCCGGGACGCTTTGTATTCCACCCTGCTGGGCTCGGACAATGTGTCCGCCCTGACTATTGCCTCCTTTGTCGGTCGGGACCTGGTGTCCCGCCGGGGCGGGGGCGCCCCCATTGCCGCTTTCGTGGGGGAAATGAACAATCTGGCCCGTTCGTTGAGGATGTCCAAAACGCACTTTACCGCTCCCCACGGGCTGGACGCCGGAAACTCCGTTTCCACTTCCTGCGCGCTGGATATGGCCCTGTTGGGCGTTTACAGCATGCAAAACCCGGCTTTTTGCTACATTGTTTCCCAGGCGAGCCGACGCATTGAAGTGCAGTCCCAGACCAAGGGCAGGACGATGTATGATATTTCCAACAACAACAAACTCATGAGCGCTTCCGGTGTGGACGGCATCAAGGCGGGCACCTCCCGCGCCGCCGGCTCCTGCCTGTTGCTCAGCGTGACGCGCAACGCGATTTCCCGCCGCAGCCCTCAAACGGGGACGGAAGTGATTTATCCGCAACGCATGATTATTGCGGTTCTTGGTTCTGCAAACCGCTATTCCCTCGCCAGGGAAATGATGAATACCGGCTGGCGCGTTTGGGAAAACTGGCAGGCTTCCGGCATGGACATGAAGGATCCCAAGGAATTTGTCCAGCTTCCTATGAAATCTGCTTCACAAAGGAGATAGGAAGTAGACGGGAACGGAATTTTTTGCTATAAGAGCCGTCTAATATGAACATCGGTGTTTTGAATAGCGGGGGCGACTCCCCCGGATTGAATGCAGTTATTGAAGGTGTTGTGGGCGCGGCTTCCCGTCGCGGCTGGAACGTTGTGGGCTTTTACGACGGTTTTGAAGGGCTTTTGTCCGAGGAAGGGGATGAACGGTTTGAATGGCTGACCCCTGTCGCCTGCCGCGGATTGCGCGCCAAGGGGGGCACCATTCTGGGAACCGTGAACAAAGGCAACTTTGCCATCAAGGTGGGCGTGGACCAAAAGGGGTCTATCGAACCCGCAGTGCTGGAAAAAACAAAGGCCACTGTCCGCCGGCTGGGGCTGGATGCCTTGATCGTCGTGGGCGGAGACGGCTCCCAGTCCACGGCCCTGTTGCTTTCCGAGATAGGGCTTCCCGTAGTTGGAGTGCCCAAAACTATTGATAATGACCTGGGCGCCACCGATGTCACTTTCGGCTTCTACAGCGCCGTTTCCATTGTTTCCGAATCTTTGGACCGTCTGGAAACCACCGCGAACGCGCACCAGCGCATGATGGTGGTGGAAGTGATGGGGCGGCATGCGGGCTGGATTGCTTTGGAAGGCGGCATCGCAGGAAGTGCGGATGTTATTCTTCTGCCGGAAATTCCTTTTTCCCTTGAAAACGTGGTGGAATGCATCAAGGCGCGCAAGGCTGCCGGACAGCGGGAAATCCTGGTAGTGGTGTCTGAAGGAGCCCGTCTGGCGGACGAACTGGTATTGCTGGATGAAAAGACCCAGGGGGAAGTGCGCCTGGGAGGCATCGGCAAGGTGGTTTCCAAAAAACTGGAAGAAGCCACTGGGATTGAAACTCGCTCCTGCGTGCTGGGCCATATCCAGCGCGGCGGTTCTCCCTGTTCCTATGACCGGATTCTGGGAGCCCGGTTCGGCAGTTATGCTGTGGAACTGGTGGAAAAGCGCCAGTTCAGCTGCATGGTTGCCCTCCGCGGGACGCAGATGACTGCCGTACCCATTGAGGAAGCCGTGAAAACCTTGAAACGGGTAGACCCCGATTGCCAGCTGGTGCGCACGGCTCGCGATTTGGGCGTATGCTTTGGGGACTGACGTTCTCCGGTTGCGTCACGAGGAAAACTGATTGTTACCCGGTGGGGCTTTGCTTGTCTTTCAACCGTATCCTGGAATCAGGATACGGTTATTTTTTGTGGAAGCGCGCCGTATTCATTGGGGCCTGGAGAGCTTTTAAGAAGCATCATGGACAGGAAGAGGATGGAAAGCAAATCCATCAGGCTGGACACCATTCCCAGGTAGTTCAGGTAGGGCGCCATATCTTCCGGGACCAGGCGCAGCAGGAAAATCAGCAGGAAAGTGACGATGAAAATAAGAATGGGAATCAGGATGAATTTTCCGCTCAGATTGCTGTCATGCAGGCGGCGCACGGCGACCGGCAGATTGAAGAGAATATTGAGCCCCGCCACAGCCGCCAGAAGCTCCAGGGAAAGCATGCTCAGCTCTCCGGATTGATAGAAGAAGTAAAAGGTGGGATTGAAGCAGGAATGAGCCAGCAGGATCAGAGCATCTTGCGGATGGGCGGCATACAACAGGATTTGGAGGGCAGGAGAGGTGTAGAAACCCGTCGGATGGCTGTCAACATCTACCATGCTGTAGCCCAGCGGCAGGAACAGGAGGATGGAGAGGAGGAAAAAAGACCAGAATTCCGACCGGGACGCGCGTCCTGCCACCGTATTCAGTTTTCTCAGGCTGATGAGCCAGTAAAGGTAAAACGGGGTCAGCGGCTGTCCTTTCAATTCTCCGGCAGGGGAATCAGCCGGTTGGGGCTCCGGACGGCGGCTGTATTTGTTGCCGTCCGCCTTTCTTTCTCCCAGCGTCAGATAAAAAAAGGTCAGGTGTCCCAGTCCGAAGGGAATAAAAAGGGTAAGAAGCCAGAGCCCGCTCCTGCCTGTATCATGCAGGCGCCTGAACGCGGCTGAGATGCTTGGGATGAGCAACACCGCCCACAGGAGGATGGTTAAAGCGTCTCCGTAGATGCTCAATCTTGTATCCGGAATGTGCAGCCAGTCCGTCAGGATATACCCCGCCAGGGCTGGAATCAGCGCCAGAAGGGGAAGAGCCATGAACCACCAGAATTCCGCCCGGGAAGCGCAGCCCCGAAAATTCGCATAATGAAGAAAACCTTTTTTCCAGCAGGAGAGGGGGGAAGAAAAGGAAGATGCCTGCGTGGAAACTGGAGAAACGGCAGGAGAAGCAGGAGAAGCAGGAGATTCCGGCATGGATAAAAAGGGGGGTTCCGTTTAGACTCCCTGATGCCGGGGAATGCTCAATGCGCCTGCGCCCAGGACACGGAAATTTTTCTCCTGAAACAGGTTTAGATCAGGACAATGGCCATCAGCAGCATTCCGGCGATGATGCCCATGATGGAAATGTGATGGTGTCCCCAGCGTTCCGCCATGGGCAGCAGTTCGTCAAAGGAGATGAAGACCATGATGCCTGCAACGGAGGCGAAGAGAACCGCGAGTACGGTAGGTGTGAGGAAGTGGAACAGGAAGAACATGGCGATGGCTGCTCCCATCGGTTCCGCCAGGCCGGAGAGGAAGGAATAACAGAGGGCCTTTTTACGGCTGCCCGTACCGTAGTAAAGAGGTACCGCCACGGCGATTCCTTCCGGAATGTTATGGACGGCTACGGCCAGGGCGATGGAGGTGCCCAAGGTCAGGGAGTCCAATCCGGCGGCAAAAGTGGCGATTCCTTCCGGAAAATTGTGGATGCCGATAGCCAGGGCGAACAGAATTCCGGACCTTTTAATTCGGGAGGAGGAAAATTCACCGCTGGCTTGTCCATGGATATCTTCCGGGCCGCGCGCTTCGTGCGGGTTTTCGTCTTCCGGAACCAGATAGTCAATGAGAGCCGCCACGGCAATTCCTCCGAAGAAGGAAGCAATGGCAATCCAGGAGCCTGCCGTATGGCCTTCGAACTCCATCAACCTGTGCTGGGCTTCTCCCAGCAGCTCCACCAGGGAGATATATACCATGACTCCGCCGGATAATCCCAGAACGAAAGTAAGTGCCTTCGTGTCCGTCCTTTTCATGAAGAAGGCGATGAAGCCTCCTATGCCGGTGGCGAGACCTGCCAGTGTGGTGAGCAGGAAGACAACGAGAATGTGATTGGCGGAAAGGTCCATGCGTGCATCTGCCGGGCAGGGATGCCCCTGACAGTAAAGAGAGGGTTGTTTTATTTCGCGGATGCCGGGGGAACAATCATTTTCACGGCCCTGATAGCGCCGGGGGGCAGGGGTGGTTCTTCCCCCGGCTTCAGGTGGCCCCGTTCCTTTTTGATTTCAGGCAGCTTGTCCAGAAGCCTGCTGAACGCTTTTCCTTCAAAACTTTCCGGAAGGAGCGCAGCGCCTTCTTGGAGAAGCCGTTCCAATTCATTGACCCTGTTTTGCTGCATGAGCAGGTTCACTTTTTGCATAAGAACGGCTTGTTTGACTTCCGGAAGAAGCCCGTTCTTTTTCAAGTAACTGTCCATGATGGAAAGCGCTTCATCAGGATTTTGTTCCGCCAGAATGTGAACGTTTTTCCGGCGGAACGTATCGGCCCATTCCAATATCTGGGCATGGAGCAGATTGTTCCTGTTCAGTTCGGAAAGAATTCCTGAAGCGTCCTGCGGGTCCAGTTTTTCCAGTTCTGCCAGAGCCGGCTTGTAGAAAGTGCGGATGCTGGATTGGGGAACCGTTTTCAGCAACTGGACCAGCGTGTCCCGCCGCTGCCGGTCAGTGAGTTTTTTCTCCAGCTTGTCCGTCAGGGCCTGCTGCGTGTTGAGCGCTTCCTCCGCTTTTTTCGTATCCTGCATAACCTGGTCAGGATTGGCGTAACCTGTGACGGTGTGGACGGGGCGCCCATGGGCGTCCGCAAACACCAGCGTGGGGAATCCGGTGATGCCGTAGGATTTTTTATAGTTTTCCAGAGAAGACTTTGTTTGTGCGTCCTGCTGTTTTTTACGCGGGTAGTCCAGCTCCACGGGAATAAAGGAACGGGAGATGGCTGTCTGAATCTCGGGAAGGGCAAGAGCCTGTTTTTTCTGCATGATGCAGGCTCCGCACCAGTCGGAACCGGTGAATTCCAGCATCACTCCCTTATTCTGCGCGGCAGCTTTCTGCATGGCTTCCGCGGGGTTCGCGCACCATGTTTCGGAGGCGCCGGCACCCCAGGCTAGGAATATGGCCGCAAGGGGATATATGATTTTTTTCATGGCGGGAGTTCATTATTGCATGGGAGGAAGCGGAGAGTGGGCGGGGGGAACCCACATGTTTCCGGAAGAGGGGTTGCCGGAATCCCCCGTGTGGGTGGGCGTTTCAATTTTCGGTTTTCCGGCAGGCGGCTCCAGATCTTCCACCACCACTTTCTTTTTAGTGGGCTGGGGCGCGGGGGCTGCCGCCGGGACTGGCGAGGACGCCTTGCGGATGACGGGAGCCTTGAGGGAGGCGTCCGTCTGGTTCATGGCCGTAATATTCAGCGGATCGCCGTAGGCCAGCATTTCCCGGATGTCGTCAGGAAGATCTCCGGCAGGAATGGAGGTGCTTCCCTGTTCGTGCATAATGCGCACGAATTCATTTTCCACGCGGGTGATTTCCACATTCAAGTAAGTTTTGCCGGAATGGGATGTCTTCAGAATGTCAAACTTGCGGCCGCGCGCCTTGGCTCTGGCGTGTTGGCGGTAGCGTTCGAAGTAGGAGCGGATTTCCCCCCGGATGCCGGCCACACGCATTTTCTCTTTTTCAATGGACTTTTGAGTCTCTTCCAGGTCGGACGCCGTGTGTTCAAAGATATCCAGAAGGCTGAGAAGCTGTTCCTTGGGCGCGGTCCTGTTCCGTATTTCCCTGAGCTGTTCCTGCTTTTTCAGAAGCTGGGCATGATTGGCTTCCAAAGCTTCCCGCGAGTCTTTGACCGGATCCGGAAGCTGGGAAAATTTCTCATAAACAATGTAGCCGGCGCTGATGACGATAAGGGCGAACAGACCCAGGCAGAGGTTCCAGAAAAGAGCGTCTCCCCTGGCTTTCCGTTCGGAATCCTCCTGCCGGGCGGATTCTTCTTCCACAGCGTGTTCCGAGATGACGTCCAGAGGTGTTTTCAAACGTTTTTTGATGGCGGGGGCAGGGTTTTCTTCCTTGTGTTCCCCTCCGTTTTCCTTGGGAGCAAAGCGGGTTTCGTCTTCAGCGGGGGGAAGGGTTTCGCCGGACGGCTGGCTGGGGGCGGGGGCGTCGGTCATGGAATGCGCAGGAATGGATGTTAATCTACCGGGTGGGTCTGTTTGAATTCGGCCAGTTTGGCCGCATACGCGTTATATTGGTATTGCAGGGCGTGGAATTCCTGCTTGCGCTGCGCCAGCGTTTTGCGCATGTCTTCAATGTCAAAGCACAGGTGCTCGAAGTCGCGGCGTTTGGAAGGCAGGATGTCTATATCCTTCACCGTGAAGGGCGTCGTGATTTTTCCCGGGTTGGAAAGTCTTTTCTGAAGATTGTAATTTACGCGGGCGTCGTGGGATTCCGCCTGGCTTATTTCCTGTTCCGTCTGGGCCAGAGCGTTTTTCATCTGCTGGAGCTGGGCCTGGAGCTGCTGGTGTTCCTGGGATGAATTTCCCGTCAGGAAGGAGGTCAGAGCTTCATTCGTACTGCTGTCGCACGAAGTAAGGGCCAGCGTGAGGGCCAGAGCCGGACAGGTACGCCTGGTGAATCGCACGATGTTGAACATGCCTGGGATTATGAACATTAACGGAGGGGAAAGTCAAACCGTTCATGCGCCCTGCGGGACAATGATTTTTCTCGCATAAAACGCGTATGCGGCTACAATGCCTGCGGCATGATGCAATTATCGGAGATCGGAGGCCATCTGACGGCCAGAACGGGTATTGATGATTTGATGGAGGATTTGTTTAAGGCCCTTCATTCGGGAGACGCAGGCCTGTGCCAGTTGAACGGCGGGAGCCCCGCCGTTATTCCTGAGGTGACGGAACTTTGGCGCCGCAGCATGGAGGAACTGGTGCGGAATGGAAAATTTGACGTGCTGGTGGGCCATTATGCCCATCCTGGCGGGGATCCCGCTTTCATCCGTGCGCTGGTGCATTTCCTCAATGAACGTTGCGGATGGAACCTGACGCCGGAAAATGTGGCAATCACTCAGGGCGGCCAGATGGCCTGCTTTACCCTGTTTAACATGTTGGCGGGTCCGTGCCCGGACGGCGCTATGCGTGAAATCCTTTTTCCCCTGTGCCCGGATTATGTGGGATACCAGTCCCAATCCCTGTGCGGCGGCGTCATGTTCCGGGGCATCCGGCCCGGCATACGCATGCTGGACGAGCACACGTTCAAGTATGTGATTGATTTTGACCGTCTGGACATACGTCCGGAAACGGCCGCCGTCTGCATGTCCCGGCCTACGAATCCCACCGGGAACGTGGTGACGGATGAAGAATTGGGGCTTCTGCGGGAAATGACTTCCCGCGCCGGGGTTCCCCTGATGATCGACAATGCTTACGGACCTCCGCTGCCCAATATTTGTTTTGTGCCCGTAACCCCGGCCTGGGATGAAAACATGATTCTGACCATGAGCCTGTCCAAGATCGGGTTGCCCGGCACGCGCACTGGCATTGTCATTGCTCGCCCGGATATCATTCGTGCCGTAGTGAGCATGGTGACCACATCCTCCCTGTGTCCGAACAATCTGGGCCAGGCTCTGGTGACGCCTTACCTGGAAGACGGCACTCTGGATAGAGTCTGCCGTGAGACCCTTACGCCGTTTTACCGCGGCCGGGCGGAATTCGCCCTGTCCCTGCTGCCGGAACTCTTCGGAGACTCCATCCCCTGGCGCGTTCATAAGAGTGAGGGCGCCATGTTCCTGTGGCTGTGGTTTGAGGGGTTGCCCATCACGTGCCAGGAGCTCTACGAACGGTGCAAGTCCCGGGGCTGTTTTGTAAATCCCGGCCATCACTTTTTCTTCGCCCTTCCGGAGGAGGGGGAACCTTGGCCGCACCGTCATGAATGCATCCGCATCAGCTTTACCCAGACGGAAGAACTCCTGCGCAAGGGGCTTTCCATCGTGGCGGATGAAGTGCGCAAGGCCTACTCCCGTTCTTAATCCAAACCTGACCCGTATCCATGAACAGCATGACCGGCTTCGGCAGAGCCGCTGCCCAGACAGACCGTTACAATATTCTTGTTGAAATATCAGGCGTTAACCGCAAACAAACGGAAATCGCCGTCAACGTGCCGCGCGGCTGTGCGGAATGGGACGCCTCCGTGCGCCCCATCGTGCAGGGGGCCGTTTCCCGCGGCCGCGTAGGCGTCTCCATTTCCGTGGAGCGTCTGGAGGAAGCGGACGGCTCCCTCCAGCTTGATGAGAAAAAACTGGCTTCCCTGGCGGAGCTGTTGAACCGTGCGTCTGGCCTGACAGGTCAACCGCTGCCCCTCCAGGCGTCCGACCTGCTGAGGCTGGATATCGTTACTACCGCGGCGGAAGCGCCCCTTTCTCCTGAAGAAGCGTGGCCAGTGGTGGAAAAGGCTCTTAAAGCCGCCCTGGAGGATTTTATCTCCATGCGCGCGGCGGAAGGCGCCAACCTGAAAGCGGACGTTCTTGGCAAGCTGGATGTCCTGGAACAATTCCGCCTCCGTATTGCGGAACATGCACCTTCCGTTCCTGTCAGGCTCCGGGAGGCCATGCTTAAGCGCCTGGCGGATGCCGACCTGTCCGTTTCCGCGGATGATGAGCGCATCATCCGGGAAGTAGCCCTGTTTGCGGACAAGTGCGATATTTCCGAGGAGATTACCCGTCTCTCCTCCCATTTTGACCAGTTCCGTACTTTGTGCGGTTCCTCCGCTCCCGCGGGCAGGCCTCTGGATTTCCTCTGCCAGGAAATCTTCCGGGAATTCAACACCATCGGCTCCAAGGCGAACGATTCCACGCTGGCTCATCTGGTTGTGGCCGCCAAGACGGAGCTGGAAAAAATCAGGGAACAAGTTCAGAACATCGAATGACAGCCATGAAACAGCCATTGGGAACGTTGCTGGTGGTATCCGGACCTTCCGGTTCCGGGAAGACGACATTGTGCCGCCGCGCGACGGAAAACGGTCTGTGCGTGTACAGTATTTCCTGCACGACGCGCCAGCCCAGGCCGGGGGAAGTCAATGGGGTGGATTACCATTTCCTGACTTCATCCGAATTTGACGCCAGGGTGGAGCGGGGGGATTTTCTGGAATACGCGGAGGTGCACGGCAATCGCTACGGCACGCTGAAAGCGGATATTTTGAATCTTCTGGAACAGGGGAAAAACGTGGTGATGGATATCGACGTGCAGGGGGCCGGGCAAGTCCGTTCCTGCCATGAGGGAATTCTTCCCCTTTGTTACGCGGACGTTTACATTTACGTGCCGCAGGAAGAGCTTAAAAACCGCCTTTGCGGCCGGCAGACGGATGGAGCGGAAACCATCGCCCTGCGCCTTCGCAATGCGGAACAGGAAGACGCCTGCCTGCCGCAGTACCAGTACTGCCTGGTTTCTGCTGACCGCGAGGCGGATTATGCTTCCTTTTGCGCCCTGCTCAAATGCCAGTCCATGCGGGTGGGGCTGATGCGGGACTAAGGTTTTGCGTTTTTACTGGGGGAACTGCGTTTTTCTCCCAGTCTCATGGCATCCGGAATGGCTCTCCGGTTCCGAAACATTTGGAATTGGCTCTCTTCCCATATCCGGATGATATGCGATTTCCTTTCCTCCGCTTAAGCTTGCGTGAAGAAAGGTGGGCCGGAATTCTTGACGGGCAGGGTATTCATCAGCTTTTTGAATAATTCAATGCTGAAATGATCCTCCAGGCGAAGCGCCTCGAATGAGGCGCCCCGGTAGGTCAGATGCTGTCCCGCTTCCTTGTATCCGTTGCGCAAATTCAGCCGGAAGCTTTGGTTCCTTTTCCGTTGGCCAGGGAGTGTTTTTTACTTGAACGGATACAGCCAGCCGATAGCGCAGGTGAAAATAACCCAGAGGAGCAGATTGAGGGGAAGCCCCACTTTGACGAAGTCCTTAAATTTGTAGCCGCCCGCATTGTACACGTAAGTGTTGGTCTGGTAGCCGATAGGGGTGGAGAAACTGGCGCTGGCGCCAAACATGACGGCCAGAATGAAGGGAACGGGGTTGGCGTCGAATTGCAGGGCCATTTCATAAGCCAGCGGCCCCATGACGGCGGCTACGGCATTGTTGGAGATCATCTCCGTCAGAATGGAGCAGAGCAGATACAGACCGGAGATGGCGACCAGGCACCCCAACGGGCCTATGTTATCCACTACGCCGAACGCGATGGCTTTGGCAAGCCCGGTTTTGCTCATGGCTTCCCCCACGCACAGCATGCCCAGGATCAGGAAAATAATGCCCCAGTCCACCGCCTGGTAGGCTTCCTTCGGCTTGATGCAGCCGGAGATGATGACGATGAGAGCTCCGATGAATGCGAGATAGAAAGGGTTGAAACGAGCGAAGAATTTGAAGAATTCCCCGTATTGCTCAAAGGACCCCAGCAGGCCGATAAAAATGAACAGCCCCATAGCCAGGATGGCCCAGCCCTGTTTACTGCGGTTGTGCGCTTCCGCGGGGCGCTGGCTCAGGGGGATGATGCGCTGCTTGGTCAGGATGCGGTTCATCCCTTCCTGCGGTCCTTCCAGAAGAAGCGTGTCCCCTGCCGCCAGCTTGGTATTCGGCCCCATGTCCGTGATGTTTTTGCCCTGCCTGTGGATAGCGAGCACGAAGATGTTGAATCGCTGGCGCAGCTTGAGTTCGGACAGGGAGAGTCCGGAGAATTCGGAATTATTGGCGATCATGCCTTCCACGATTTGCACGTCGCGCTGTTCCAGCGTTTCCAGCCCGCGGCTGTCGTCCCAGCCCAGGTCCACGCCTTTGGCTTCCCGCACCTGGTTGACTTTTCTGGCGTTGCACAGGAAAAGAATGCGGTCTCCTTCTTCCAGGTTGATGTGCTGCAGTTCCTCTTGCATGGAAAATCCCCTGCGGCGCACTTCCACGATTTTGGTGCCCAGCAGTTCGGATTGCATCAGGTTGATGGGGGTGGTGCCGATGTGGGGGGAATCCGCGGGAATCCTGACCTGGAGCAGGAAATCGCGCTGGATGCCGCCCGGAAGCATGGTGGACAAGGTGGGGCGGGATGGAAGCCATTTGCGGCCGATTGTCCAGAGGTAGAGCAGACCCGCCGCCGCATAAATCAGGCCCATGGGCGTTACCGTGAACATCTGGATGCCGTCATAACCCAGTTTCTGCACCTGGCCGAGAACGACCACGTTGGTGGATGTCCCGACCACGGAGCAGGTTCCCCCCAGAATGGTGGCGTAGGAGAGGGGGATGAGCAGTTTGGAGGCCGCGATGTTATGGTCTCTGCAGAAGGCCAGCACGATGGGCATCAGGATGACGACCACCGGAGTGTTGTTGACGAAGGGGGAAACCATGAACGCTCCCAGCGTGATGACCAGCAGGGCAGTCAGTTCCCTTCCCTTGGCTACCTTGTTGAACAGTTTGGAAAGGTCTCCTATCAATCCTGTTCTTTCCAGGGAAGCGCTCAGAATGAACATGCACACTACGGTCAGCGGCCCGCTGTTGGCAAAGCTGGACAGCACATCCCGCGTGTTCAGAATCCCCGTAAGCATGAGGACGGCGGTGCCTGTCAGGGCCGTAATTTCCACGGGCATCCATTCCTTGATGAAGCAGATAAATAACAGGACCAGCAGAATGCCGACAATCCATTGCTGGGCGACCGCTGATTCCAGCCAGCCTATGACGGAGGCGGAGTTGATGTTGAGAAGAGAAAGCATGGCTTGAAAGTTGAAGGTGTGGGGAAAGGGTCCAACTCTCCTACTTTCCCGGCCTCTGTCTGTCAAGCCGCAATAATTTCCCGGAAAGGGTTTGAAAAGGTTTCTGCGCTTTTTTATTGTTGGTGCGCCGCATGGATTCCCCCATCATAACAAGGTTTGCTCCCAGCCCTACAGGCAATCTCCATCTGGGGCATGCTCTGGCTGCATGGGAGGCCCGTTCCCTGGCGGACCGTTTTTCCGGGAAGTGCGTGCTGAGGATGGAAGATATTGACCAGACGCGATGCCGTCCGGAGTTCGTTCAGGGCATATTGAACGATCTGGACTGGCTGGGCATCCGCTTTGACGGTCCCATGATGGTTCAGTCTTCACGCTTCAGCGCTTATGAACACGCCCTTCAGACGTTGAAGGATTGGGGCGTGCTGTATCCCTGTTTCTGCACGCGCCGGGAGATTGCGGAGGAGGTGGCCGCCATGGGCGGGGCGCCGCAGGGGGGCTGCGTGGACGTATATCCGGGAACTTGCCGGATGCTTGACAAGGGGCGCAGGAAGGAGCTTCTCAAATCCGGCAAACCTTTTTCCTGGCGGCTGGATTGCCGTGCGGCGGCGCGGATTACCGGTCCCCTGCCGTGGCGGGACATGCGGTTCGGAGATCAGGTCTGCCGCCCGGAAGAGTTGGGGGATGTGATTCTGGGCCGCAAGGACTGCGCCGCCAGCTATCATCTTGCCGTGGTTGTGGACGACGCTGCCCAGGGTGTCACCCATGTAAGCCGTGGTGAGGACTTATTCCCTGTGACGGGCATCCACCGGACGCTTCAGGCCCTGCTGGGGCTTCCTGTTCCGCAGTGGTATCATCACCGGCTGGTGAAGGACGCTTCCGGCAAGAGGCTTGCCAAGAGGGACAGGAGCCTGAGCCTTCAGGAGATGCGTGCCGCCGGGATGCGGCCGGAAGACGTGTTCCGGCTGATGCGGGAGAGCTGAGGGATTTTCACCGTATAGGGTGGGTTGCGTTGTTTCCGCCGGGAAAGGCTGGATTCAAGCCGGCGCCTACGTTTTTTCAGCAGCCGGTCGGGCTTTTCTTGCCGATGCAGAGCAGGCATGCATAAGACGCCGCCAGGGTCAGCAGGAGAAGGGAGCACAGGATGACCAGAAGATTCAGATGCCCCAGAGGAATGAGCCATGCGTGCGGTATGGCTGCCGTTCCTGCCAGTATCAGGGGAAGCCAGATAAAAGCCGCCTGGGAAAACAGGATGACGGCTGTGAAGGCCATCCCTGCGGCCAGGGTAACCCGTACCGCCGGAAGTACCGGCAGGAATGTTTCATGGATGTTTTTTTTCATGGCCCATGCCGTTCCCGCGAATACGGAGGCGAGAAACAGGGGGGCCAGCAACGCGGCGGAAGGGAGGATATCCCGAAGGGGCCATGCGCAGAGGGGGGAGACGGCCACCAGGAGGCCCGCGCTTTTAATCAGGAGGCCCCGGTGCGGCGGGGCTGGTGCCGCGTCGTGGTTCATATCCGTTAATCGGGCCAGACATTGCCGGGCGTGCTTCCCTGGGTAATGACGACTTCCTGGCCTATTTTCAGGGTAAAGTTGGGCGTTACTTCCTGTTGCACTTCCACGAGTTCGTTCGTATCCTTGAGCTTGACGCGAACGCGGATCATTTTGACGGCTTCCACCCTGCCGTCCACGATGGAGCCTGTGGCGGACGCCAGTTTTGAGGTCCCCATGCCGATGATGCCGGGAGTCATGGCTTCCGCCGCCGTTCCGGCCATGTTGGCAAAGGTGCCGTCATCCGTGGAGGTAAGGACGTTGATTTCCTTGATGCGGACCACGTTGCCCAGCTTGATGGTCGTCACTTTTCCGGTGGCGATTTCCAGATTGCTTTTTTGGGTGCAGGAGAAGAGGACGGGGAGAATAAGGAAAGCGGGAATGAATGAAAGCGGATTCATGGTGAACGTATGTTACTACGCTGGCGGGGGAAAGAGTTTTTCAGCGTGTGGGAAGAATTGTGTAGGTAGCCAGATACAGGAGCAGATGGAGGGAGGAGAGGGCCAGCACCTTGTTCATGCGGCTGTCCGCAGGCGTTTTGCGGATAAGGAGCATCAGATACCCGCCGAAGAGAATGGAGGGTATCCACATCCACCATGTGTGGGACAGGTTCAGGTGAAGAGCCCGGCTGGATGTAGGCAGCGTGATGTAGGCGGCCAGGATGAAGGACTGGGCCATGGCGCGCGCCTTTCCTTCCCCCAGCCGCACGGCCAGCGTGTGCTTGCCCGTGGTGAGGTCTTCCTTTCTGTCGCGGATATTGTTGACGGATATCATGACGGCGCACAGGAGGCCGCATTGAATACCCGTTACGATGCCGGCATTGTATACCGCAAGCGATTCCACCAGCGTGCCGGGAACGACGGGCGCCGTGCCTATCTGCACCAGAATGGTTCCCAGTACGGCAACCAGTCCAAAGAAGAGGATGACGAAGATTTCCCCCAGGCCTTTGTAGGCCAGCGGCCACGGCCCTCCCGTGTATCCATAGGTGAAGTAGAGGGACGGGATGCCGATGGCGAGAATGGGCCAGCCGCGCAGTTCGATGAGGGGAAAGGCCAGCAGACACGCTCCCAGCAGGAAGAAGAAGCCGATGAGCATGACTGTTCCATGGGAGAGGGCTCCGCTGGCCGTCATGCGCACGGGGCCGGTCCGCCGTTCCGTATCGGCGTGCTTGGCATGGTCAATGGCGTCATTGAAAAAATTGCAGGCAATCTGAAGGCACAGGCAGGAAGCCAGCGTCAAAAAGGCCAGGGGCGCGTTCCAGCTGCCGGTCAGTTTCTGCACCACCATGCACCCTGCCCATACCGGAATCAGGGAGGCGGTCAGCGTCTTGGGGCGTGCCGCCAGAAAGGCGGAAGTAATGATATTCATGTGCGGGAAGTTCTCCGTAATCAGCGGAGGATGGGGCCGAGGCGGCGGAGGGTTTCCTTAATGAGAGAGACGTGCCATTGCCCGGGGGCCGTTTCCTCTTCTCCCAGGTAGCCGTACACCAGGCAGGAACCCAGTTGAGCGTAAAGCAGGCGGGAGACGGGACCCATGGGGCCCATTCCCATGACGGCGATCGGTCCCTTGGGCTTGGTGAAAAGCTGCACTCCTGTCTGGATGTCCGAGGCGAGGCAGGGCGTGAATGCGAATTTGACGATATCCGCCTTGTAGGCGCGCGCCTTTTTCTCCTGTTCGCGCAGGTAGTCCACGCCCGGAGTAATTTGGAAATCATGGGTGGAGCCAATGACGGTGACGTTCCGTTCACGCGCTTCCATAATCAGTTCCCTGGCGTGGCGCATGGCGCTGATTTCAATGTCCATGGCGGCGGCGTACGGCATATAGGCCCGGAGCAGGGCAAAGCGCTCTTCTTCCGGCATGCGGCGCAGTCCTCCTTCCTCATGGCAGCGCACGGTGATCAGCAGGGGCATCTCCGGCCGGAATTCCATGACCTGCTCCGTCGCGAGTTCCGGGGGAAGGGCGTCCACACGCAGTTCCACTAAATCGCACAGGTCTGTTAAATCTTTTCCTTTCAGCGTTTTCCATAGCTCCCATGAGGTGACGGACGCAACGATTTTCGGCGGATAGGCCTGATGTTCACGTACAATCTGCTGCATACATCCTACTATCCCAGCAAAGAAAGGAAGGTCAATCTTCTATTAATGAGTACCGCTTCATTTTGAGGCAGAGTATGTCAGTTCGCTTCCCTTCTCCCCTTTTGGAACTGTGTTTTTCCTCCTGTGCCAACCCTGCTGACGGGGGGCCGGCAGCGGAAGGGGAAGAATCCGTTCTGCTGCGCGTGGCGGATATGGCGGCATCTGCTGCGTATGTGATGGATTTTTCCTTATGGGGGGGCGCATTCTTCCGTCTCTTCCATCAGACCAGCAGGGGTGGACATGGCTGAGGTGTTATTGGTTCTCCGGAAGAATGGTTTGCCCGGTGTCTGGGGCGTTAGGGCGATTTAGATGCTCTTTCCCCTGCGTTCCTTTCCCGGAAAAACTTGAAATAAGATGTTCCGTGAGCCCCTCATCTTAAAAGCAAAACCCCGGACCGCAGGCGGTCCGGGGCGGCTCCCCTTTTCCGGAGGGGGAGTATTATGATATTAGGGGAGGATTAGCTGGCTCCTTCGTCGCACAGGATTTTGACAAAGCCTTCCTCCTGAAGGCGCGTGGCGCCGCAGGCGAACTTGGCCCGGATTTGCAGGGCTTCCTCCATATCGTCTCGTACGGAAAGCTTCACTTTGAAATCATTCCATATGCCAAACTGGGCTTTGCTCTTTACCCAGGCCAGGCAGGAACGAACGCCCTCCTCTGTTTTTGGAAGCCTTTGGGTGCGGATGAATTTGAATCCCATGAAGGTATCTATTTTCCCTTCCACCAGGGCTTTTACATTATTGAAATCATAACTGCTGACCTCCGTTTCCCGCAGCAGGTTCATGATCTGGGAACTGGTTACCGCAATGACGAGCTGGTCTCCGAACTGCGGGGCATCCTGGTTCCAGGCTTCGTTTTCCTCAAAAAGCTGGAGGGCTGCGCGCAGCTTGGCCACGGTAAGGTTGGTGGCGGCCTTGGTGCCGCTGTCCACGTGATTCACGGCTATTTGCTGGCTTTCCTTGAACGGAACGGCGGTCATGCCGTCTTCTCCCACGTAGTTCGTGTCCAGAAAGCCGGAGATCATCACGTCATCCATGCGGCGGCCCGCCGCGGCTTGGAGGCCTTCAATCGTCTTGCTGACGGGAAGGTCCATGTCTCCCAGGCGGGTGGCGTCGAATTCATCGTAGCCAATGGCTTTGGTGAACGTGCGCGGCCGCATAGAACGGCGTGTGGTGGGAGCCTCGTTCAAAACGGTCTGTCCCACACGTGTGGTTTTTTCCGTGAAGTCCAGAACGCCGAATTGATCCAGAAATACTACCTTGCCGCTCAAGTCGCGCATGACGCTGACATACTTGTCCAGCCGGGAGGCGTGCTGCTGGAGCAGGGTGCCCCATTTTCTGGTGTATTTTACCTGATAATTATCGCTGATAGTTACTGCCATGATTGCAAATATAATGATTGTTTGGATGCAGGAACGGCAATTTGGATTATCGGGTCCGGAATAACCGGAGCGGTCCTGCCGCAAGCGGGAGGCGGCCATGTCCCCTGCGGGATTGCAGGCCGGTCCCATCCAGCGCTGACGGGTATGGACTACAAGAAGGAAAAGCGCACCACGGCAGAATCGTGATGCGCTGTAGAAGGAATGAAAGGCGCCGCCTTTCTGCTGTTAAAGAATCATCGCATGCGGACGCGTAGCGTGATCCGGGCCGAAAAGAGCCAGCATGCGGCCCGTTTGCCCTTTTTCCATGCGGTAGGAGTAAAAGCGCTTGGTATCCGCCGCCGTGTCCAGCCCTGAATCGTGAATCTGTTCTTCCGGGACTCCCTCTTCAATGAGCTGTGCCTTGATGGCCGTAGGGATGTCTTCCTCGTAATGAGGCGGGCGGATGCAGGGGGAAATGACGGCAATCAGGTTGGACGGTTCCACCCCAAGGTATTTTTTCATGGACTTGATGGTCTGGGAAACGATATTGCCGGCGGTTCCCGTTTTGCCTGAATGAATCAGGGAACGGTGGCAGTTTTCCTTGTCGTACAGCCATACGGCGGCGCAGTCCGCCACGTAAATGGCAAGCACGCAGTCGGAAACTCCGGAACAAATCAGGCCGTCTACGCCCTCCACAGGATAATTGGAGCCGATGTCTCCTACCAGGGCCACTTTCGTGCCGTGCACCTGTTCGGCGCGGCGCAGGTCTTTCCACCGCCAGCCCAGAGCTTCCACTTCCGCCTTATGGTACGGTTCCAGCCGTTCCAGCACGGTTTCGCGGTCTCCGGTAACGTCTATTCCCGGAATTCTCTCAATGAACTGGACGATTTCTCCGGGATAGGACTGGATAGGCTTCAAAAATGCTGGCGTTTCCATAATGATGGATCAGTAGATGTCGTTGGGGACATCTTGTCGTTTTGTATTACCTAGTCGAGCAAAATTTGGCGTTAAAATGTCACGGACGCCGCCCGGTGACTGAGAAAAGGTTTTTTTCCGCGTTTCCGGAGTGATATGAGCAATTCATGCTGCACGGGTATTCTTCACTTTCCACTTTTTTCGCGGGGATGGCCGCCGTATTTTTTTCTCTTACTGCCTCTTTGGCCCAGGAGACCTCTCCGGATGCCGGGCAGCTGCTGAAAAGGGTGCGCCAGGGGGCAACTCTTCAGGAAAACAAGGACATTAAGGGGCAAATACGCAAACGCGGCGTCAAAGTCCCTTTTTCCATGAGCCTGCGCGGCAATCTGATTGCTTTCCAGTACCAGCTCAATAATGTCTGGAACAGATTCGATCTGAAATTCAAGGACCGGGGCCAGGAGATTCTTTCCTGGAGGGACGGGAAAGCCGGCGTTTTGCCGGTTGCCCAGTATGCGGTGCCCATTGCGGGGACGGACGTAACGTACGAAGATCTTTCCATGCGTTACCTGTACTGGCCCCAGGCCAAAATTGTCCGGGATGATGCGGCAAGCACCGTCAAGGGGAGGGATTGCTGGATTGTCCAGATTCCGAACCCTAATCTCAGGGTAGGGCAATATGCCTGGGTGCGCGTCTGGATTGATAAGGAAAACGGCGCCATGTGGCAGGTGGATGGCATTGACCGCCGCGGGGAACTGGCTAAAAGGTTCATGATTGATTCCGTGATGAAGTTGAAGGACGGGTCCTGGTTTTTCAAGCGGATGAAGGTGGAGGTCCGGGATCCTTCCAATCCTCGCAGAACGGTTTCCGTCAGCTATATAGATATGGACAGCCCGGAATAGGTTTCCGGTCCCGGCGCCATTCCCTGCGGAGCTTTCGGATATTCTTTCCGGGGCATGGGGGAGGATTCCTTTTTCATGCCGCACGAATGGATGATTTAGGACGTGACAAGAAGGCGGGATGGGCGTAAATCCTCCAAAAACCTGTTATGAAGAAACATTTATTCCTTGCATGCGTCTTGGCGTTCGGCCTGTCCGCCTGTTCCCAGCACCAGGAACGGCCGGCGGAGCCCGTTTCTCCGGTGAAAACGACCATTTCTCCCGTGACTGCTCCGGGGAAAAAGCCGGACCGGCCAGCTGTGAAATTGCCTCCCAAGCCCGTTCCGGCGCCTTCCGTAAGTCCGTCCTATAATAATACCCCGCTTTCCCCGCGCATTCCGGGGGTAACGGTCAACCGCGTGGCTGTGCCGGACAAGGTGGTGGCCCTCACCTTTGATGACGGCCCTCATGGAACCCTGACCTCCAAGGTGCTGGACATCCTGCGCGACAATAACGTCAAGGGGACTTTCTTTATGCAGGGCTGCAATGTGAAGGCCCATCCCCAGGTAGTGCGCCGCATGGTCAATGAGGGCCATGAAGTAGGCAACCATACATGGAATCACGTTTATTTGAGCAAAGTGTCCCGCGAAAAAGCGGAATCCCAGCTCCAGAGCACTAATGAAGCCATCCGCAACGCCTGCGGCGTTGTCCCCGTGGTCATGCGTCCCCCCGGCGGCTATACGAATGCCGGCGTGGCGTCCTGGGCCCGCCAGCGCTTCGGCTTCACTACGGTCATGTGGGATGTGGACACGAATGACTGGCGCAAGCCCGGTTCCTCCGTGGTGGCCGCCCGCGCCGTGAACGGCGCCAAACCCGGTTCCATCATTCTGGTGCATGACATTCACGCTTCCACGGTGGCGGCGGTGGACGCCATTGTGAAGGGATTGAAAAACCGAGGCTATGAACTGGTGACCGTTTCCGAGCTTATCAGGAGAGGCCGCGCCGCCGCCGGCCATGCTCCTTCCATGCCTGCGGCCCCTGCCGTACCGGATTCCTCTCCCCTTGCCGTTCCCGCGATTGCGGCTCCCGCGGAGCCTGCTTCCGTTCCGGCGGAGACGGTGGCCGGCATGTAATCCCCGGTGTTTTCCCTTTTCCTTTCAGCCCGGTTTCCGCAGGGAAACCGGGCTGTTTATTGCCTGGCCGGAGCATTTTTTCCAACGTTCCGGAAAGGATGCTTTTCCCTTAACGGGCACACGCACAGAAGGCTTGACCTGCTGGTGAATTTCTCCACAATCCTTTGCCGTATTATTCACCCCCAATCCGGATTGAAATGTCTATGAATCTTCTGGCATCTGCCGATACTCTACCCGCGTCTGGCGGAATGTCCGCTCCTCTCGCCTTTATCTACGATCTCTTCAATAACCCTCTTTTCATCTTCATTGGCGGTCTGGTATTGCTGGGCGTGTTTTTCTGGTATCTGGGTTCCGACCAGGACAAGGTCAAGCGCAATGCCGGAACGATTTTCATTATCGGCATTGCGTCTTTTTCCCTGTTCTCCCTTTTTCAGCAGGGGTTGAAATACGGCATTGACATTGCCGGGGGCGTCTCCTTCACGTTGAGCGTGGAACCGAATATCGGTGACGACGGCAAGCCTATTCCCCTGACGGACCAGGCCATGGAACAGGCATGCGTGATTCTGACGGACCGCCTTAACAGTACCGGGGCCAATGACGTCATTATCCGTCCGAAGAAAAAGGACAACCTGAACCTTATAGAAGTCCAAATCCCCGCTGCGGATCCTGCCAAGCGTGAGGAAACCAAGGCTATTCTGACCAAAGTGGCCAAACTTCAGATTCTCCCTGTCCACCCGCGCAACAATGAACTGGTGGCGGAGGGGCGTATCCGCGTTCCCGGATACAGGATGTATGAATATACCTTCAAAAACGGCAAGGGTGAGGACATCACGGAAAAAATATTCCTGGAAAAGCGTGAATCGCTGACAGGCAAGGATATCGTGCGCGCCGGGGTGGATCTGGCCCGGCCCGGCCACGTCAACGTCACCCTGAGCAATGAAGGGGCGGACAAGATGTATAACCTGACTTCCCGCATGCAGCTGGGCCATGACCGCATGGCCATTGTGCTGGATGATGTGGTCAAGAGCGCGCCAACGGTTCAGGCCATTCTTTCAAAAAGCTTTGAAATCAGCGGTCTGGATGCTCCCGGAGAGGCGGAAGCCCTGACGAAGGTGCTTTCCAACCCCCTCACCAACAAGCTCAATTTTGAGTCCGCCAGTGAAATTTCCGCCTCTCTGGGGCATACGGCCCTCCTTCAGGGGGAATACGCTGGCATCACGGGGTTAATCCTCTGCTTCATCATGATGATCATTTACTACCGCTTTGCCGGCTTGGTGGCTATCATGGGCCTGACGATCAATGCCCTGCTTCTCCTGGGGGCCATGTCTATCTTCGGGTTTGAGCTGACTTTGCCGGGTATTGCCGGTATTGTGCTGACTCTGGGCGTGGCGGTGGACGCGAACGTGCTGATTTATGAACGCCTGCGGGAAGAAAAGGAAATGGGGCGCCCCTTCCGCGTGGCTATCCGCAACTCCTTTGACAAGGCGTTCTCCGCTATCTTTGACTCCAATATCACCTCGCTTATTACAGCCGTCATTCTGTACTGGATGGCAACCGGCACCATCAAGGGGTTTGCCGTTACGTTGACAGTAGGCGTCATCACTTCCATGATCGGGGCGATTCTCGTTACCCGCGTCCTGTTCTACTGGGCGGATACCGTCGGCATGATGAAGGATCTTAAATTCCTCAACATCTTCAAGAAAAAGACGAACATCGATTTCATGGGCCAGAAAATCTGGTCCTGCTCTCTTTCCTCCATTCTGCTGGTGATATGCATTGTGGTTGGCTCCGTAAAGGGCAAGGATTGCCTGGGCATGGACTTTACGGGCGGTTCCTCCATTTCCTATCTGGTGAACAAGGGTGACATCTCTTTCCGGGAAGTGGAAAGCGTGGTCAACAAGCTGTCCCTGACCCAGAAGGCTACGGTGCAGGAAGTGGCGGAGTCCACGGACAGCAGCAAAGTGAATATTCTGATTAATTTCTCCGACCACGCCCAGGACAAGGAGGCTATCACCACGGCATTGGACAAGGCGTTCCCGGTGCTGGACAATGCTCCGTTCAGTGAAGAAACCATCGGGCAGTCCATGGGGTATGATACGCTCATTACTTCCGCCTGGGCCCTTTTCTTCGGCATTCTGGGAATCATGGTCTACCTGACGGTGCGGTTTGAATGGACCTTCGCCATTGGTGCGGTCATCGCCCTGACGCATGACGTCCTGTTGGTGCTTGGCCTGGTGATTCTCAGCGGCACGGAGCTGAATGTTATTCACATTGGCGCGTTGCTGACGGTGGCGGGGTACTCCATCAATGACAAAATTATCGTATTTGACCGCATCCGCGAATTCCTCCGCTTTTCCGACCCGAATGAAAGCGCTTCCCAGATCATGAACGAGGCCATCAACCAGACGCTTTCCCGTACTATTTTGACCTCTCTTTCCACGCTGGCCGTGCTGGTGTGCCTGTACTTCTTTGGCGGTCCTTCCATGGAAGACTTCGCCTGGACGATCTCCGCAGGTATTTTGATCGGTACGTACTCATCCATCTTCATCGCTTCTCCGGCGGCACTCATCTTCTCCCGGAAGCATGGGTTGCATGAAGAAGTCAGACAGGCCATGAAGGCCGGAGCCTGAGATTTGGCGTTGATTCATTAAGTCTCTGACAGGGGAAGGCATCATGCCTTCCCCTGTCTGTTTCTTGAAAAGAGAGGGATAGAGAAAGGCCTTGTCCGGAATAGAACCCGCGAATTTCTTTCCTTCATCTTCCTCCTTCGCTTTTTCTGTTTCCGTCATCTACTGCTACGGTTTCCGCATGATTTTCCTGACTCGTGTTCCTTCCTTGTATTTCCGGTATAAGAAAACCCCGCCTGCCGTTAGGCAGACGGGGCCGTATCTCTGATTTCCTGCTATGCGTTTCTGCGGGTGAAGTTATTCATCATCCCCTTTCTCCTGTGACGGAGCGGGAGGATGAGGCATATCATTGTTGCCGCGGGCTGCTTTTCTGGCTTCCCAGCGCGCTTTCAGAGCCTTGGAAGCGTCAGCGTTGAGCTGGGACATTTCAGCCTCATTCAACTTTCCGTCCTTGTCGGCGTCATACTTTTCTTCAATCAGGATCCATCCGGCAGCCATGATTGGCGCGCGGTTGGGGTCAAGCTGGGGGCGAGGTCCGTTCGGACGGTTGCCGCGGGGGCCCCGGTTGCCGTCTTCACGGCGTCCTTCACCGCCTCTGCGGCCTTCCGGTCCTCTGGGAGCGCGGGGGCCTTCAGCTCTGGGGCCACCCGGACGCCTCGGACCGCCCATTTTGGGCATTCCCGGTCCTTTGGGGCCGCCGGGAACGGCATGGTGCGGGCCGGGCTGGCCGTGATGGGGGGGCATGGCCAGCAATTCCTCCGGGGAAAGCTTTCCGTCGCCGTCTTTGTCAAATTTTTTGATCATGTCGGCGGCGTGGGCTTCCTGGCGGGCTTTCATTTCTTCCATGCGCCTGGCTGCTTCCGGGTGGTTTTTGGCCCAATCTTCCCGCATGGCTTTCTTTTCCTCGTCGGAAAGCTTTCCGTCTCCATCCTTATCGTACTTCTTAAGCATTTCGGCTTTACGGGCTTCCTGGCGGGCTTTCATTTCTTCCATGCGTTTGGCCGCTTCCGGGTGGTCCTTAAGCCATTCTTCCTGCATAGCTTTTCTTTCCTCCTTGGAAAGCTTTCCGTCCCCGTCCTTGTCGAACTTCTTCAGAATGGCGGCCTTCCTGGCTTCCTGAGCCTTCTTGACGTCGGCCTGCAGAACGGCTATTTCCTCGTCGGAAAGCTTCCCGTCCTTGTCGGCGTCATATTTGGCCAATACCAGTTCTTCTCCGATAATCATGATGCCGGGGTCGATTCTCTTCATCTGGACCCGTTTTGGCCCCTGGCGGTCCCTGCCCCCGGCGTGATGGCGGTGGCCACCCCTTCTTTCCGGGGGGGCCTGCATTTCAGGTGCATCGGAAGGAGCCCCCGGAGCGGGAGGCGGCGGTGCGTCCTGGGCGAACGCGGAGCATGCGGCGAAAGCCGCGGCGATAATCATTTGCTTGCTCATATTTTTGAATGGTGAGGTTTGATGCGTTTCGGAAAGGGGCGTGCGCTGTGTGTCTCAAACAGGCGGAAACGTCTCCCTTTGCTAAAAGGAACCCCCGGAATTCATTCCAGTTGCAAAATAAAAAGGAGAATGCGTTGCAGAGGGGCTGCGTTACCGTTCTTATCACACCTTTTTTCTTTCAGGGTGAAGAAGGTGGAAGTTATTGATGATGAATGAAATCAATAAAAAAGGCCGTGGCCGGGCAGGGGTACGCGCCGCCCGTGTCATAGCGGAAAAAATTATTCGCCGGAAATAAAACGGATGTAGGCCAGCCACCATTGGTTGCCGCCCAGCAGCCAGATCAGAGCGGCGCTGAGAAGAGCGGGGCCAAAGGGGAGGTTTCTGCCGAATCCCATGCGTGAGGCGGCAGCCTGTACAATCCCCAGCAGGGAGCCGAGGAAAAGGCAGAACAGGGCGCCCTGCCAGCCGCCTGCGCATCCGGCCATCATCAGAATCCAGGCGTCGCCCGAGCCCATGGCTTCCCTGCTGGCATGAACATCCGTCAGATTTCCCTCCACACTCTCCAGCTCTTCCAAAAGAAAAACGTCTCCGTTTTCCATTTCTATCCTGTCGTGCCGCAGCGTGACGGAGCAGGGAGGGTGCGTTTTCCCGTCAATGGTGACGGAGCCTCCGGAAAGAACAGCCTTGTCCGTAGACCGGTGGAAAAGCATGGACCAGTCGTGAGGCTGGCCGTTGATGATAAGCTGGAGTTCCTCCTGCTCGGATTCCGGCTCCCTTAAGTGCCACGGGGCGGGAACGTCAAAATGCTGCTTCCAGGTGCCGAACAGAAACTTCCCCAATTCAATCACCAACCTGATGGCTGCATACCCGGCCGCTCCTCCCAGCACGGATGCCGTGAAAGCGTCCGTCCAGGTCATGATATGGTTGTCCGGCAGGAGGAAAGGGTAAAGGGCGCAGGCCCCCGTTCCGGCCAGAGCGCCTGTCAAGGCCTGGGAGCGGAAGACAATCAGGTGTTCCGCGTCAATAAACATGATGACGATGGCGATGGCGGTCCACAGGCAGAGCAGGGCGGTGGCCCCCAGGGAAAAGTCCGCGTATTTCCAGCCGATAGCCGCGAAGAGCAGGGCCGTGAGCAGCTCCACAAAGCAATAGCGGAAGCTGATGCGCGTTCCGCAGCAGGCGGATTTACCCCGGAGAGCCAGCCAGCTCAGAACCGGAATATTCAGGAACCAGGGAATGGGTTTTCCGCATTCCGGGCAGAAGGAACGCGCCGGATCGTTGACGGAGACACCCCGCGGCATACGGTAGATAACCACGTTCAGGAAGGAGCCTATGCAGGCCCCCATCAGGCCGAAAACCACGGGAATCACCCATGCGGGAAAGGCGTCAGTCATGGGAAGGCGGGGAATAGGTCCGGCTGGGCGTCTGGTTGATGCGGTCAATCAGCAGTCTCAGCCTGCCGTAATTGCCGCGTTTGATGGGGAAGACGAGCCGGGGCAGGAGGTCCAGGTGCGGTTCGTCCGCTTCATCCGGCAGGGGGCCGCTCTGAACCATTTTCCCCCCGGGCAGAATCAGGTCTGAAAAGTCCCGTTCCAGATGTTCCATCCACTGGGCGGGAAGCTGCGCGTTCAGGCGGATGACGATGGAATCTCCGACAAAACGGTAGGAGTGGAAAATCCTGTAAAAACGGTCGATGTGCTCCATGGCTTCCGCCGGATTTTTAGTGACATGGATGAGATGGAGATCGTCTTCGGAAATCAGTCCGGAGTCCACCAGTTCCACGCGTATGAAGGCCAGCCAGTTCAGCCAGAAGGTTTTGCCGGGGGAATCCAGAAGGACGATCGGGTAAATGGTTGCTTTTCCCGTCTGGATCAGGGTGAGTGTTTCAAACACTTCGTCCATGGTTCCGAAGCCTCCGGGGAATGCCACCATGGCGTCGCTTTCCGCCACGAAATTCAGTTTTCTGACAAAGAAGTAATAAAAATTGATGAGTTTGTCGCTGTGGGCCACCACATGGTTGGAGGTCTGTTCATACGGCAGGGTGATGTTCAGGCCGAAGGAGCGTTGTTCTCCCGCCCCTTCATTGGCCGCCTGCATGATGCCCGGGCCGCCCCCGGTAATGACCATGTAGCCGTGTTCGCTGGCCTCTTTGGCGAATTCCCTTGCGGTTTCATACGCCGGTTCGTCGTTCCTGATGCGCGCGGAGCCGAAGACGGAAATCTTGCGGATGTGGCGGTACGGGGCGAAAACGCAGTTGGCGCGGTACATCTCCCGCCCGGAACGGATCAGGACGGTAAAGTCATGGTCCGAGGCGGCGGACTGGGCCATGTTGATTCCCGTTTTGATATACTCCTGGAGGTAGCGGGGATCGTGCCTGGTGGAGGCTGTTTCGGAAAGCTTTTTAACGGCGTTTTCCAGAGTCTGGTAGCTGGAGTCCATGGACATGGAGGAGGGGCGTTTCTTGTCTTCTCCTGTAAAATCCCTGTTGTCCAAAAAATCAGGATGCTTCATGAGTTGGTATGATAGGTTTGCCTTACTATACCAGATGACGCGCGTTAAGTCACAGAAAATTTGCCGGCGGGCATGAAAAGAGTTGATTGTTGAAAACAGATCGTTACATTGCTCCCCGCACGGGCGTTCCCAGAACATGCCGTTGGTCCTTCAGGCGCATTGGCCGCCGTGTCCGTGCTGAGGGGAAACCCGGTACATTACATATGATTATGTCGGAAAACGAAACCACTACTGCAGAAGAAACCGCCGTTACCACGCTGGCCCGTTTTGAGGTTCCCAGCCGTCTGGAAAAAATTGAAGATCCGAATGATGCGAATCATCTGACCTTTGTGGCGGAACCGTTTGAAAACGGTTACGGCCATACGCTTGGCAACTCCCTGCGCCGCGTTCTTCTGGGTTCTCTTGAAGGCGCCGCCATTACCTCCGTCCGCATCGCCGGCGCGCAGCATGAATTTTCCTCCTTGCCCGGTGTGGTGGAAGACGTGACGGAAATCGTGCTGAACCTGAAAAAAGTCAAATTCAAGCATAACGGCAAGGAACCGCGCCTGCTCTCTCTGCGCGTGCATAAGCAGGGCGTCGTGACTGCTGCCGATATTGCCGACGATACCGTTTACCAGGTGGTCAATCCCGATCAAATCATTTGCACTCTGGACCAGGACACCATGTTTGAATGCGAATTCCAGGTTCGCGTGGGCCGCGGTTTTTCCACCGGCGATGAAAACAAGGTGCCGGATATGCCCATCGGCGTGATTCCGATCGACTCCATTTTCTCCCCTGTTACCCGCGTGAAGTATTCTGTGCAGAATACCCGTGTGGGACAGATGACTGACTACGACAAGCTGATCCTTGAAGTCTGGACGGACGGCCGCATCGCCCCCGCAGACGCCATGCTCCAGGCTTCCGCCATTCTGCGCCATCACCTGGACGTCTTCGTCAACTATGACGACAAGCAGGTCAACTTTGAAGAAGCTCCTTCCGCCGTCCAGGACGAAGAAACGGCCCGCCTGCGCAAGTTGCTCAACATGAGCGTCAACGAAATCGAGCTTTCCGTGCGCGCCGCCAACTGCCTCAACAATGCCAACATCACGACCGTTGGCCAGCTCGCCATGAAGAGCGAAAGCGAAATGCTCAAGTACCGCAATTTCGGCAAAAAATCCCTCAACGAAATCAAGGACAAATTGCTGGAACTGGGCCTTTCCCTGGGCGTTCAGGTGGATCCCTCCCTGCTTACCGGCCCCGTGCCGCAGGCCAAGCCGCGCCTGGGTCTGGAAGAGGAAAGCCCCGTGGGCCTGGCAGACCTGATTGCCGCCAACATCGAAGACGACGACGACTAAATCTCACAAAACCAACACACATAGAAAAATATCATCATGAGACACGGTGTAAAAACCTCCAAGCTTCAGCGCAACGCTTCCCATCGCAGGGCTCTGCTCGCCAACCAGGCATGCAGCCTTATCCTCAACGGACGCATCACCACCACCCTGGCCAAGGCCAAGGCTCTGCGCCCCTATGTGGAAAAGCTGATTACTCTTGCCAAGCGCGGTGACGTGCATTCCCGCCGCCTGGCCACCGCCACCATTCATAATACGACTGCCGTTAAGCGTCTGTTTGATGAAATCGCGCCTCTCTGCGCGGAGCGCAAGGGCGGCTATACCCGCATCGTCAAGCTGGGTCAGCGTCTGACTGATTCCGCTCTCGTGGCCATGATCGAAATTATCGATCTGCCCCGTGAGGCGGCCGAAAAGGAAGAAGCTCCCGCCACCACGGAAGCCACCGCCTAAGCCGCGCTTCTGGAACGTCCTGTTAATACCCCCGCTCCGGCCTTTGATGAGGCCGGAGCGGTTTTTTATTGGGAATAAGAGAGTTATGGTGATAATATCGCTCTTGCTTCTTTCCTGCCGGAACGTTATAATCTAACTTTAACTATGGACGCAGTATTATTGTTTTCCGGACAAGGTGCCCAAAAAGTAGGCATGGGCAAAGATTTGTATGACCAGTATCCCGCCGCCAAAGCCCTGATTGAACAGGCGGACAAGGCGCTTGGTGAATCCCTTTCCGCCATCATGTTTGAAGGCCCCGGCGAAGAACTGACGCGTACCTGCAACTGCCAGCCCGCCCTCTACGTTCATGGCCTGGCCTGCCTGGCCGTCCTGAAGGAGCTCGTTCCCTCCCTGAATCCCGTGGCAGCCGCCGGCCTTTCCCTGGGGGAATTCACGGCTCATGCCGCTGCCGGGACCTATTCTTTTGAAGAAGGCCTTCGCCTTGTCCAGAAGCGCGGCGCGTTTATGGAGGAAGCTTGCAACGCCACGAAAGGCACCATGGCCGCCATGATCGGCGGCACGGATGAAAACGTCATTAAGCTGGCGCAGGAATGTGACGTGGACGTCGCCAATTTCAATTGCCCCGGCCAGACAGTCGTTTCCGGTACGGAGGAAGGGGTGGCCAAGGCTGTAGCAGGGGCGAAGGCCGCCGGCTGCAAGATTGCCAAGAAGCTCAATGTGGCGGGCGCCTACCATTCCCGTTTGATGCACAGCGCGATGGTAAAGCTGGCGGAAGAGCTCAAGAATATTTCCTTCAGTACGCCGTCCATGCCTGTTTACTGCAATTATGAAGCCCGGGTAGTGGAAGGTCCGGATGACATCCGCAGCATGCTGGAACACCAGGTATGCGGATCCGTGCGCTGGACGGCTTCCATGCAGAAGCTGGTGGATCAGGGCCACCGCCTTTTCATTGAACTGGGGCCGGGCAAAACGCTGGCCGGCATGATGGCTCGCATCTGCAAGGAGGCTACGGTCATTTCCATTGAAGACGTGCCCAGTTTGGAAGCCGCTGTTGCGGATCTGAATAAATAATTTCCCTGAATAAGGGGTGTCAAGCCGCCGGCTCGTTACGGAGCCGGCGGTTTTTTATTGGCGCGTTATGGCGGGGTTTTGCCAAATAAGAAATATTCCATGGAACAGGGGAAATTCCTGTCGCCGTGTCAGCGCTCCTGCTCCTGCGCGGGCATTTCCTTGACGCCACCGGTGAGAAGGGGCATGTACATCAGCATTTTTCCCCATGAAAAACGCAATGGCGGGCACGAACAGAGTTTTCACATAGAAAAAGGTGTGAGGCTTGGATATCCGCCGGGGAAATAGACCCCACCATTTTGTCTTTGACGCGATAATGGTATCATGAAGCACGCCGGGAAGCCATTCTCCCTGCATCAGGCATGAAAGGAATTCCGTCAAGAAACAAGGCGTTATGGAATAAAAATTCCTGATTTCTAAAGAAGTTCCTTCAGAGAGCGGATGATACTGGTCGCCAGGGAAAAATCCGCCTGCGCCGTCACCCTGTTTGGAACGGAGATGACTGGCATTCCTGCGCGGTATGCGGCTGTAGTGCCGTTCTGGGAGTCTTCCAGCACCAGGCATTCGGCCGGAGATTTGCCCAGGTTTTCCGCGGCTTTCAGGAACAGGGCCGGATCCGGTTTGACGGGGAGGCCGTCGTCGCGGCACACGACGGTTTGAAAACAGGATATGATGCCCAACCTGTTCAGCCAGTCGTCCACCCAGCGGTGGGAAGAGCTGGAGGCCACGCCCATAGGCGTTCCCGCTTCCGCCAGGTTCCGGATGAGTTCTCCGGCGCCGGGCAGGAGGCCGGCGTGTTCCAGATCCCGGACGATTTCCTCCTGGCGGCGGCTGTTGACGGTTTCCCAGTCGAAAGTGCGCCCCGTCAATTTCTCCAGATGTTCTCCGGGGTTCCAGTGGGTGTAGCCGCTGCCCAGGCACTGGTTGAACAAGTCCAGGGGAAGAGGGTGGCCGCAGGACGCGAAAACCCGTTCCCAGGAGGAATAAATGGCATATTCCGTATCCACCAGCAATCCGTCAAAATCAAAAATAACGGCGTGTGCTTGCCGGAGCAGTGCGCGGGCTTTTAGAACGGCTTCCCGGGAACCGGCAAAATGATCAGGAAGGGTCATGGACGGGAGTCTTTTTCAAGCTTCTCAATATTTCCGAGAAGCTTCTGTGGGCCAGCTTGGTTTGAAAAAGGCGGATGGCGATGATGGTATAAATGATGTTGGGCATCCATGCTCCCAGCCAGGTGGGGAGGTAGCCTGCGGAGGCCAGGGTGGGGAAAAACTCATACAGGAACAGCATGGCTGCCGCCAGGAACAGCGCAATGCCGATGCCGGACATGGCGGAGCGTCTCTGGAACGTGATGGCGGAGGGAATGGCAATAAACGTCAGGATGATGCAGGAAAATATGCGGGCTATCCTGACGTGCCATTCCGTTTGCAGGCTTCTGAGATACCTGGCGTTTGTCGTTCCGGACTTGATGAGTTCCTGGAGAGCCGGTGTTCCCTGTGTATCCACGCGGACGTTGGGAGAGATCAGCTGCCAGGGCGTTTCGGGGTAACGTTCTGTCAGCGTTTGGTATTCCTGCCCGGCAAAAACGGGAACATCATGAAGCTGGCGGGGTTCCTCCTGGGAATAATTCCTTTTGATGGCCTGTCGGAAGGTCCATGTTCTGGAGACCGGATTCCAGGTGGCTTCATCGGCAAACAGCTCGTACTTCATCTTTCCGGGGGCGCTGAACTGTTCCACCCGCACCTGCCGGAACGGATCGCCGGGAGAATCAATTCCGGGAGGATTGCCCAGATACCAGATGCGGGATTCCGCATCATTTTTGTAAATGGAGCTCTGGGAAGCATGGTTGTTTTTGTTCTGGCTCAGGGAGGAGAACATCAGTTTCCTGTACAGGGCGGAGTTGGGCGCCCAGTGAAACCCGAAAATGCCGAAGTAAATGGAGGCAAAGACGGCTCCGATGATGATGGGGGAGTTGATTCGGAGCAGGGACCGTCCGGATTGCAGCATGCCGGTGATTTCTGAGGATGAGGAAAGCTTGGTAAGCGCCCAGAGCGTTCCCAGGAGAAGGGTATAAGGCAGAATCAGGTTCAGGATCATGGGCAGCTGGCTCAGATAGAAGCGGAATGTGCCCGTGAGGGGGGAGTCCAGGTTCATCAGGTCGCCCACATTGTCCGCAAAATCTCCGATAATGTAGATCAGCGTCAGGATGGCCGTGCACATGGTGAAAGCCGTGAACCAGGTGCGCGCCACATACTTGTCCAGGATGCTCGAACGGTTGTACAGGAACATCCCCAGCGCAGGGAGAAAGCAGCCCAGAAGGATGAGCCAGGGCCGCAGAAGCTGGGAGAGGGGATATTCGGACGGCGTACCGGGAATTTCCCATTGCATCTGGGACCATTCCCGGGGCATCAGGAACCAGGCCGCCGTTCCTCCCAGCGCAAGCAGGAGGAGAAACGCGGACCATTGGCGGAAATGTCGGGCCTGGATTGCCATGAAAAGAGAGGGTAGGGCAAGAATGCCAGATCGGGAGCGGGAAATAAAGCGTTATTTGGCCGCCGGACAGGGATCAAGGACTGCCGGAAGCGCGTATCCGTGTTTGATGCGTGAATCTCAGTATACGGTTCCGCTTCTTGAGGGACGGAAAGTCATGCGGGAGATGTTCCGCGTGATAGAAGTTGACTGTTGTCAACGTAAACTGGATGAGGTAAAATCTTTCTGACAACTGTTTCCCGGCAACAGTCTTTCCATGTTCAAACGTCTTGTTCAATTGTTTCTTCTGCTTTTTCTGGCTGCTGTGGGCGTTCTGGCGTGGTTTGCGTGGTACGTTTCCACTCCCCTGCTCATTCCCGTGGGAGGGGAGGAACCCGCTTCTTCGCCCGTCGCGGATTCCCTGGTGATGGAACCGGTGGAAGCCGTTTCGGCCGATGGCACGGCTGTTGAAGGTTATCTGGTGCGCCCGGGCCGTCCGGAGGCTCTGTCCCCGCGACAGAGCCGTGTGCGGGATACTCTGAAACTGCGCGGGAAAATGCCGCATCTGGAGGCGAAACCGGAGCTGGTTGTGATAGCCTCCTCCTGGAACGAGGGGGTGGAAAGTTCCCTGCCTCTGGCGGAAGGGCTGGCCGGAGCCGGTTATACGAGCCTGATATGGAATCCGCGCGGAAAGAACAATACCCGTAAATTCTGCACGTACGGATTAAGGGAATATGCGGATGTAACGGCGCTTCTGGACGCCGTATCCAGGAAGCAGGGCGGATTGCCCCCCGTGGCCGCCGTGGGGCAGGGATTTGGCGCGGCCGTGCTGCTGAAAGCCGCGTCTGAAGATCCCCGCATCCGCTGCATGGTCAGCATGGACTGTTTTCCTTCCCTGAAAACCGTGGCTGTCCGGGAGATGGAGCAGGATTGGGGCAAGCCTCTGTGCTATGCCGCTTACTGGCTGCTGGATGCCGGAGTGGATTGGCGTGCGGGTTTCAGCACGTTTGACGTGGCCCCCGTGGATGACGCCCTGAAATTGGATTATCCGGTCATGGTGGTTTGTACGAACCAATACTTTTTCTCCACGCTGGAAGATTGCCTGAGCATTTACGATTCCCTGAAGAATGAGAAAAAACAGCTTTATGAATCCATCCGGGAAGGGGAACCGTATGGCACCCGGGAACGGACTTTCCTGCATTCCATTGAAGGAAAGAAGGGGGAAAAATTTGAAAAGGTCTATAAGGTCAACGTTTATGCGGGGGATGACGAGCTGCAGGCTGGCATTGCGGAATGGATTCATGAGAATACGCGCATGCCCATGCCCAGGGTGTTGCCCCATGAGTCTTACAGTGCGCCTGTTACGGGTACCGCTCCTTCCGGTTCATGAACTGTTCCTTTCCTTTTGCCGATGATCCCGTGAGTGCGAACCAGGACAACAACCGAGAACTTCGCGAAAACCGCCGCAGGCGCAGCCGTTTTATTCTGCCCGCGCCGAGACATCTGGCCGCTGTGGCGGTAGGGGCTCTCCTTGCCGCCGTGCTGGTGCATTACCTGGGGTTTATCATTCTGAGCTGGTTTGACCTGGGCATTCATGTGCACAAAGCCCCCGCTGTCCAGGAGGACAGAAAGCCTCTGCCTGAAAAAATAGTTCTGAAGGCGGACGACCGTCCCGCTCCGGATGTGGCGGAAGCCGTTGAAAAACCGGATATCGAGCAACTTGAGGAGATTCCCCCGGAATTGCCGGATTTAGAGGATATGCTTCCGGAACAGGTGGTGATTGCTCCGGGGGAAACCAGCTTTTCCGCGGATCAGGTGAGCCCTTCCCCCCCGGAATCCCTGACTCCGAAAATGCCGCAGGTGGACATGAAAGCCGTCGCGAAGGGGTTGCCCGAACCTTCCCCGCCTGAGATGCTGAAAGCTTCCGCCAGTCCGGTTACAATCAAGACGGTGGAACCGGACATGGTGAATCCGGATGAATGGTATAACAATAAGCTCAAAGGGGCGGGCGGGCAGGATGATTCCCATTTGCCGGATGGGAGCAAATCTCTTTCCCAGCTCATGGCCCAGTCCTCCTTGGGCAAGGACAGCGGGTACAGCAGGCTGGGAGCGGATCTTCTTTTTGAATACAACAAGGCGGTGATGAAAAATTCCGCCCGGCTGAGCATGCTTCAGCTTGCGGGGCTGATGATGAAAAATCCGGATACGATTTTCATTGTGGAAGGTCATACGGACAGCTTTGGTTCCGAGGAATATAATGCCGTGCTTTCCCTGATGCGCGCTAATGCCGTCCGCCAATGGCTGAAGGATAACGGCATAGCCCTGACGCGCCCGAATGGTGAATGCAGGTTGTACATACGCGCTTGCGGCGCTTCCCGCCCCGTCGTATCCATCAGGGGGGACCGGGATGCCCAGGCCGCCAACCGGAGGGTGGAAATCCACATGCGCAAGCCGGGAGAGGAAATACCCGCCGGGAGCCTGCCCCTCACGCATGCGGTGGATATGAACACCCCTGTCGCCCGCCAAGTGCGGGCCGGCGCGGGTTCCCGCTCCGGAATCCCCGCTTCCCCGGCGGAAAGGAAAGAGCCTCCCGCCGTGCGGCCATCTTCTGCAGCTCCGGAACGCCGGGAAAATCCTGTGCCGCGTCAGGAAATAATTCCTGACGCGGCACCCATTCCGGAAATGATTCCTTCGGCAGAGCCTGTGGAAGAACGCATCCCTTCGGCAGAGCCGGTAGAGGATGATATCCCGCTGGCCGAACCCGTCGTGCGTGCGGGGAGCCGCGGCTTAGTGAAGGGAGGGGCCAGACGGAGATGGATTTGATGCGTTTTCTGCCGGTCCGGGCGCTGCCGAAACCCGGACGGCTCCGGTATCTTTTCTCCTTTGATTTTGACGATACTCTGTTTACTCCTGGCGGCCCTGCGGAAGAAAGGAGCATTTTTTTCAGAACCATGCGCGTGCTCCGCGCGCAGTACGGCGTACTCTGGGGTGTTAATACGGGGCGCGACCCTGTTTATCTGAGAGAAGGTCTGGCGGATATGTTCCGGGATAATGCGGAAGCGTTTGCTCCGGATTTTACGGTGACGATGGAACGGAATGTGCACCTGGCGGATGCGGAAGGCAGGCTGATGCCCGGTGTTATGTGGAATGATGCCTGCGCAGTTGCTCATGACGACTTGTTCACCCGTTACGGCGGCGTCCTGGAATCATTGATGAACCAGCTGGAAGGCCGGTTTTCCGGGCTGGGACTCCGCAGGCAGGACAATGACGCCTTTTCCCTGGTGGTGAATGATGCCTGCGGCCTGGATGAAGTTTCCTGCGTTATTCAGAATGCGGTTGGTCCGTATAAGGAAATTGTCACGCAAAGGGCAGGCCCCTACCTTCGTTTCAGCCATCGTGATTACAATAAGGGAACATCCCTTTCCTTTGTTGCTTCCCGGTTTGGCGTTCCGTCCGCCCATATCGCCATTTTCGGCGACGGGCACAATGATCTGGACGCCATGCGGCACTTGCCGGAGGCATTCCGGTGCTGCCCTTCCAATGCGGCGCAGGAAGTGAAGGATATGGTTGCCCGCGGCCATGGGTACATTAGCCCGGAACCGCGCACCCGGGGCGTTCTGGACGGACTGGCGCATGGTGTGTTTCCCTATTTCGGGATGAAGGCGGTGGTTCCGCGGGAGGATATTTGAAAACCGGCTTTCAACATGTTTCTTTCATCAGGGCGCTCCCGGAAGAGGAAGAATCGTATTGACAGGGAATGCCTGCAATGCGGAAATGAGAAAGATTCGTTTCCACTCCCGATTGCATGAACACTCCATCTTTTTCCCGTAGCATTTCCAGAGGTTCCGCCGTAGGCTGGTTTTTAGTGGTGCTGCTGGTTTGCGGCGCCGGCGCCGGATATTATCTTTACCAGGATGACCTGGCAAAAAGAAAAGCAGCCCAGGAATTGACCGCTGAGCGTAAATTAAAGGAGAAGAAGGCCAGGGAAGCCGCGGAAAAACAGCGGATAAAACGGGAACGGGAAATCAGGGAGAGGAAGGAAAAGGAACGGCTGGCGGCCCAGAAGGCTTATGGGGAAGCGCAGGAAGAGAAAGCGCGGCAGGCTGCGGAAGCGGCCCGGAAACATCAGGAGCAGGCCGAACGCGAAGAACGGGAAAAAAAGAGGAGGGAGGAGCTGGAACGGCGCGAACGTGAGGAAGAGGCCCGCAGACAGGAGGAAGATATTCCTGCGGAGGAAGAGCCGGAACCGGAAGGGCGTTTCCCTCAACCCGTGAAAAACCGGATGCCGGAGCTTTCCGTTTATTCGATTCCTTGCAGGGATGAAATCCAGACGGAAAAAGATAAGCCGCTGGAAACATGGTCCTGGGACAAGGCGGAGAAAATGGAGGGAATGGAGGAATTTCCCACAGGTTCTTCTCCGTGGGAAAAAGGGAAAGACGCCGGGCGCATGCAGGCGCTTCTGGGAAAATGCCGGGAATGGAATGACGCCAAGCTTGCCTCGCTGAAGGCGTGCCCGGCGGCGAAGGATTTTCCCGGCGTCCCGGAGGATGGAGCTCAGACGGTCAGGAGGACGGTGGAGATAGATTCCAATATTGGGGGCTGGCATAGTACGGGGCTGTATGCGCCGCCCGGGGCAGAAATTTCGTGTTCCCTGTCCGGCGCTCCCAAAGACGGTTCGATCAGCATCCGCATAGGATGCCATACGGACAGCCTTCATAAGCTGGATGAATGGAAAAGAGTGCCGGAAATAACCATGCAGGTTCCGGCTGGCCGGGGGCGCGTGAAAATGGTGAATCCGATGGGCGGCCTTGTTTATGTGAATGTAGGCCAGCGTCCCAGACGGGGGAAGGTCTTCAAGGTCCAGATTTCCGGAGCCGTGCCGTCGCCTCTGTTCGTAATGGGGAAGACCACTCCGGAACAATGGGCCGAACAACTGGAAAATACCAAGGCTCCGTGGGGGGAAATACGCATGCCCCGGCTTATTGTCACGATGCCCGTGGAACAGCTGAAACAGTGTCCGGAGGTTCAGAAGACGGCGGAGTTTCTGCAAAAAAACATGGCTCTTCAGGACTGGATTATGGGCTGGGATACCAAGCCGGACCGTCTGCATCATCCGATGCGTTTTGTCGTGGACAGGCAGATATCCGCCGGGGCCGGGCATTCCGGTTATCCCGCCATGGCTACGAAGGACTGGACGAATTCCATCGCCGCCGGTTCCATCATCCATTCCGGAAGCTGGGGCTTGTGGCATGAACTGGGGCATAACCATCAATCCCCTCCCTTCACGATGGAAGGCCAGACGGAGGTATCCGTCAACATATTCTCCATGGTGTGTGAAGTGATGGGGACTGGAAAAGACTTTGAATCCTGCTGGGGCGGCGGCATGGGGCCGTACGGCATGAGCGCGGAAATGAAAAAATATTTTTCTGGCACCCAGACTTACAATGAGGCGCCCAACAAGGTGCAGCTCTTCTTCTGGGTGGAGCTGATGTACCATCTGGGATTTGACGCCTTCCGCCAGGTGGCTCTTCAATTCCATGATAAGCCGTACGACAACGGTGAGCTGAGCGATGAAAAGAAATGGGAATGGGTCATGAACGCTTTTTCCAGGGTCACGGGAAAGAACATGGGGCCTTTCTTTAAGGTGTGGCGTACGCCGGTTTCCGAACGCGCCGCAGGCAGGATGAAAGACCTTCCCGTCTGGCTGCCTTCCAGGGATTATCCGGCCTGTTATACCGCAGAGGAATAAGAAGATCCCGGAACAGGGACGTTGCCGCACTCGTTTCTGGACGGTTCCGCCGGCTGGGGCTAGGATGGCGGAGCTGATGAGATGGCTGAATGACTGGCTGGGCTTCTTCAAGCCCCTTCAGGTGCGGAACCTGCAAATATTCTGGTCGGGGCAGGCCTCCGCCTTGATTGGAATGTGGTTGCAGGTGACGGCCATGGGCATTCTTGTGTATGATATTTCCGGCGGCTCCGCCACGGCAGTGGGGCTGTTGGCAGCTTTGAACGCCCTCCCTTTCTTTCTGGGCGGCATGCTGCTGGCCGGGCTGGGGGACCGTTTTGACCGGAGAAAACTTCTCATAGCCGTGCAGTGTGTCCAGTGGCTGGTGGCGGCAGCCCTGTTTTTGTTGACTGTGCTGGATATGCTTCAGTTGTGGCACCTGTACGCCGCCGGGCTGGTGATGGGCGTCAATCAGACGGTGGGTTTTCCCACGCAGCAGGCTTTTGTGGGCGACCTGATACCGCGTCGGCAATTACAGGAGGCCGTGGGCATGTATTCTCTGGTGTTTAATACGTGCCGGGCCATAGGGCCGGCGCTTGCCGGCTACATCATTGCGGAATGGGGCGCCGGAACCGCCTTTGGCGGCAACGTAGCGGCAAGTCTTCCGCTGGTTGGCTGCCTGGTTGCCTTAAAGGGACGCGTAGCGGATACCTCCGCTCCCAGAAAGCAGCGCGGCGCAGGAAGGAAAGCATCCGGCCTCAAGGCGGTGCTTGCCACGCGCAGCCTGCTCTTTATCATGATCAGCGCTCTGATTCAGAATATCTGCGGGCAATCCCTCTATCAGATTGTTCCGGCATTGATGCATGGAAATCCCAGGCATACCGGCCTCATTCTGGGAGCGGTCGGAGCCGGGGCCATGGCGAGCATCCTCTTTGTCCTGCCGTTTGCTCGCAAAAGCGACAGGGTGGGGGCCAAACTTTCCTCAGGTACCCTGTGGATGGGATGCGCGCTGTGCGTGGCCGGCGTCATCCCGGTGGTGGAAGTGCAGGCCCTCTGTTTCTTTTTTGCCGGGCTGGCCACTTCTTCCCTCTTCGTTACTTCTTCATCCGCCGTGCAGCTTTTGTCTCCCCCGGAACGCAAGTCGGCTATTCTGGGGTTGTTCAGCATCGTCACCATCGGAGTGCAGCCGCTGGCGGCCATGGGCTGGGGGGCTGTGGTGGATGCCTGGGGTGTCCAGACGACGATTGTCCTGGCGGGTGGGCTGGAAGCCTTGTTTTCCATTTGGATGTTGAGCGTTCCATTTTGGCGCCATTTCAAATTTTCTCCGGATGATTGTCCGGAGGCGACATAACGCCTTTTCTCCATTTGCGGCAGGGGAGGAAAAACGCCGGTCCGCATTCTGCGGGGAAAGGGGGCGCATGGGAGGCTTTTTCCCGTGGAAATTCCGGAATGCGGCCGGATGAGGGAAGAGGAAGCAGGTTACAGAAACGTCAGGCGCCGGCTGTTAGCTGTCCGTTTTTGCTTCGTGTTCGGAATAGCTGATGCCCAGCATGCAGATATCGTCGGCTTGATTGGTGCAGCCGGTGAATTTGGCTACGCAGGTAAGGGCCTGATGAACGAAATCCTTGGTGCTGTGAGGGGAGGAATTGTTGAAATAGTCAATCAGCCTTTCTACGCCCATTTCTTCCCCGTCCTGGTTGGCGGCTTCTGTCAGACCGTCCGTGTACATCAGGATGCGGGACCCCGCCAGAAGCGAAAACTGGGCATTATGGTATGTGGCGTCATCCAGCAGTCCCAGGGCGATTCCTCTGGGCAGCGGCATTTTGCGGGCGACCCCGTCCGGACCCAGAATGATGGGATGCGGATGACCGGCTGTGGAGGCTGTCATGACCCCGGTTTCCAGATCCAGGTAAATATAAACGGCGGAGGCGAACATGGTGGTGTTCGCCCGTTGCAGGATTTTGGCGAGCTGGTGGTTGAGGGAAGTAAGGAAAGCCGCCGGATTATCTGCCAGGTGGGACAACTGTTCCATCAGGCCGCGGAGCATGGAGGCGATCAGGGCGGCGCGGATGCCGTGGCCCATCACGTCGCAAACGATGGCGCCAACGCCGGAATTGCCTACGGGAAAAGCATCGAACCAGTCTCCTGCAACCCCCTCCGAAGGAGTGAAAATATGGTGAAAATCCGCATGGCGGGTCAGGCCGTGTTCCGTATGGGAGCGGGAGGGAATTTCGTAGGGAAGCAGGGCGAACTGGATTTCCCTAGCCAAATCTATCTCCTTTTCCAGAGTTCTGTTGCGTTCCTCCAGAATGCGGGCCGTTTCTGTGGCCTTGATTTCTGTCTTCACCAGTTTGGTGACATCGCTGGAAATACCCACAATTCCCTTTAGCTCTCCGTTGCGTCCATACCACGGGAACTTGCTGTTCTGGCTCCAGGAATCATCCTTGTGCAGCCATGTTTCATGATGAAGGCGGGCGCGGATGGGGCGTCCGGTAACCATGATGTCTATTTCCTCCTTGCGGGAAATATCGGACATCGTCTGGTCAAAAAAATAATCGTCCGTTCGTCCGGTCAGGTCTGCCGGCGTCGGTACGCCCAGCTTATTGGCTGTGGCGGTATTCGCCAGGACGAAACGTGATTCCCGGTTCTTGAAATAGATGCTGTCGGGAATGTGTTCAATCAGGGTATGAAACAGGTCCCTGTCCTCCGCAGCGCGCAGTTCCGCCGTTTTCCGCCGGGTTATATTAACCCATACGCCCACCAGCATAACGGGCCGGCGCTGCTTGTCCCTGCGGGCGAGGCCGTTGACGCGAACCCAGCTCCAGCTTTTGGAGTTCAGCTTTTTCATCCGGATTTCAATGCGCATGGGCACATGAGTGTGGCCATCCAGGTAACGGCGCACTTCCTGGGAAAAAAAGGCCTGGTCTTCCTCATGTATGGTAAGCTCCGGCTGGGTGAAAATATTGGGAGCTTTCTCCTTGCGGCTGGCCCCCATCATGGTCAGGCAGCGGTCCGTGTAATGGATGACGCCCGTTTTAATATTCCAGATGTAGAATCCTTCTTCCGCCGCCGCCAGGGCCATCTTGATTTTGTCCCAGGTAAAAACTCTCTGGGCGGAATGTCTGTTGCGTGAGGACGGCATTTCAGTTGCCGTTAATCTAACGATAAAACCGCTGTCTTGGCAAGAGGCAAAATAAAGGAATCCTTTCTGAAAGGAGGGCCGGCCGGAAGAACGCGTATCAAGGACGCCGGCAGGTTTTGAGATGAACTCCTATTTTTCTTTTTCCTTTTCCTGGGATTGAAGAAATTGCAGTTCTTTCTTTAAAGCGCTTCCTACGCGGTGCTTTGCCAGATAAACCTGGGCAATCGTGACTCCGAGCTGCCGGCGGACCTTGGCCGCGTCCCACTCCCGCAGGACATAATAGTCAAAAATCTGGAACTGCTTTGGAGACACTTTTGCCTTGACGCGTTCCAGAGCCGCCTGAAGAAGGTTATTCTGCCATTCCCGTTCCCATACCTGGTCAAAATTATTCTTCCCTTCATCCGGGATTTTGTCAATGGGGTGTTCCAACGTGCCCGGGGCATCCGGATTCATCAGCATGGCCGTGTCCTTTTTCCTTTTGCGGAACTGGTCGTTGATGCGCCAGCGGGTCATGTTCCAGAGCCAGAGTTTGAAGGAGCCCTGTTCCGGTTTGTAAATATTTTTCCTGCTTTGCTTGGCGATGGAAAGAATGGTTTCCTGTACCACGTCCCAGGCCTCGTCTTCCCTCAATCCGGCCTTGAGGGCGACGGAATAGATAAGGCGCCAATACGTCCGGTAAAATTCATCCCAGGTGCGCTGGTCTTCCCAGTTTTCCAAACGCGCGATCAGGCTTTTCCTGGTATGTTCCGCGTATTGGGAAAGTGTCTGTTCGTCAGGCTGGGATTCGTTATGGGGTTGCAATGGGGACACATTCATGGTTTATCATGAACTACGGATGGAAGTGAAGCGAAAGCCGAGTAATAGGCCGGAAAATTCTGTATGGTCCGGCTTGTTCATTCACTACGTCCGCCATGGAGAAAATCTTTCAGGGAAACAGACATGATCAGGAAAACGTCAAAACGCAGGGGAACCTCCGTCATCGCGGCCCTGGTTGCGTTGTGCGCGGTGGTGGGGTACGGTTTGACGGAGTGGGCTCCGCTGGATAATGAACCGCAGGCGGTTCCCGCCCGCCAGAGGGAAGGGCGGCAGACGGTTCGGGAGAAGGTGGAAATCCCCGACAAGGGGGAGCCCGTTCGTCTGCTGACTATGAACGCCGGCAACTACTTTGTTCCTGAAGACCCCAGGAGAAGCAATTTTCAGGTAAAATACAAACCTGTGGAAGCCCGTGAAGCCGTGGCGGAGCTGGTTCGTCAATCGGGGGCGGAAATCGTGGGGCTGTGTGAAATGGGCGGGGAGGCTGCCGTTCGTGACTTGCAAATGCGGCTGAAGAGAAAGGGAGTTCATTTGCCGTACAAAGTTCTTGTCATGCGGGATGGGGAAGACCGTGGTTTGGCCCTTCTTTCCAAATACCGCATCGCGGATAACCGTTCCGTAGCGGACATGCCTGTATCCGGAGAGACGAAACGGAAAAAGACGATGCTGCGGGGCATTCTGGACGCCACGGTCAGCATGCCGGACGGACGGCTTTTCCGCCTGGTGGGCATTCATTTGAAATCGCGCCTCAGCCGTGACGGTTCCGCTGAGGACACTCGGAGAAGGGAAGCCTACGCCCTGCGGGACTACCTGAATGAAGCTCTTTCCTCTCAGGACGGCATGCCTCTGCTTCTGTACGGAGATTTTAATGACGGCCCGTCAGACAGCGCCGTGCAGGTCATCCAGGGACCGGTTAAAACGGAATACCGCCTGAATCGTTTGAAGCCTAGGGATTCCCGCGGGGAGACCTGGACCATTTACTATGAAGACGGAGATACCTACCATTCTTTCGACCATCTTTTCCTGAACAATACGCTGAAAAAGCGCCTCGGCCGCAAGCCCCCCATGGGCATTCTTGACTCTCCCTCCTCCTTCCAGGCCAGCGACCACCGCGGCGTGTGGGTGGAATTGAGGTAGAAAGGGCTTGATGCTTTTCCGCAGGGGAGATGGAGATGAAACGGGGAAAATGAAGGCTCCGGAAAAGGGGGAGAAGGCGCTCTTCATGTCGTTTTGGTCTTATTCGCGTCTTGAAATGCGGGACTTGAGACGGCCGGATGTTTCCCTTTTCCGGAAGGATGGCGGGAGCGGTGATTCCCGGATGACAATTCCTTGCCGGAATTTTGTTGGACAGGAATATATCAGGCATTCCCGTTCCTCAAAAAATGATTGCCGTGTCCGTCTGAAACGGGTAGCATGCCAAAAATCGTTGTTTAATCCTGCATTATCTGTATGAGATATTTTTCCAAGCATTCCGGAATGGCTCTGCGCTGTTCCTTGTCAGGGAGCGAAGGGTTTACCCTGGTGGAACTGATTGTCGTGATCACCATTATGGTGGCCATGATGGCCTTGGCCGCCAGCATGTTAAGAGGCGGAGGCAGGGGGCAGGGCCTTCAGGCCGCCGTTGAAATGGTGGACGGCATGGTGCAGGAGGCGCGGCTGGATGCCATGGGCAAAGGAACGTGGAGCCGCCTGATTATTGTGAGCACTCCCGATGACGAAGCCCGCAATATGCGCACTTTGGGCGTGATGTCCAAAAATACCCGCACCGGGAAATGGCATCTGGTGAACCGTTTGCAGACTCTTCCCGCCGGTTTTTACGTCAGTCCGACCTACAGCACCCTTCTGGAAGGCGCGAAGAAAGCCAGGGGCGAGAAATCCACGGCCCGCGATTTTGCCAGCCGTGACGGGCAGGATACCGTCAACCTTCCCGGCAACAGAATGACGGATATTTACTTCATTGAATTTGACGAGGAAGGCCGCATGTCCCAGCCGAACGCCCCCACCCGCCTGGTGGTGGTTGCCGGTTCCGCCGGGAACGGCAAGGAGGAGAGGCCAACCCCGATGGTGGACGGCAAACCGGGCCTGGCAGGCGGCATTGTGATTTATCCCAAAGGCAATATCAGCCGTCTGAGGACGACGGAGCAGGTGATTCCCAATTAGTTTCTGTGATATAATACCAGATTTCCCATTTTATGTTGACCAAGTGTATGAAACAGTCTCGTGCCAAGGGGTTCACCCTGACGGAAGTGGTGCTTGCGATCGGCGTGGTGGCCGTGCTGATTGTAGTGTTCATGGCCATGTTTATTCCTGCCAGAAGGACGGTTCAGTCCGCCCTGACTATTCGTGAAGCGGACCGCATCGTCCACGCCCTGACGGCGGAACTGGGAGAACTCCGCAATTCCGAGCGTGCCGCGTCCAACGCCAGAAAGTCTTCCTCATCCAAATATGTTTCCGCTTTTGACAAGGCGTTTTACTGGATGCAGTTTACGTCCAGGCCTGCTACGACCATTCTTGTTTACAATTACAGGGCGGATTTGACCAAAGGAGCCCGCAGGGACGGAACTCCCCAGCCCTGGCTGGAGGAAGGCGGAAGCGTTCCCGGCAAAAATACGGCGGTAGTGACAGGGGTTTGCCTGGCGAACAACAAAGAGCGTTGGGATGATTTCAAGGCCCTTGTGGGTCCCGTCTTCGCCGTGCGCATGACCCAGCTGGTGGTGGAGCGCATGGATTCCAGCTCTTACGGGTATAAACTGGCCCCCAAGTATGGAACGATTTACAATCCTTATAACCGCGGCAAGGTGATTAAGGAACCTTCCCTGTATGTTTATACGCCGGAGAAAGGAGGCGGCCTGAATTTGCCGTGGGGGGCGGAAGTCCTGTACCAGGCGGAGTTCTTCCAGCTGTTGAATACGGATCCCGAACGTTTACAGCATTTAACGTGGGAAAATTTAAAGACTCCCGTGTTTACGCGCAATCTCGCTTTCCGCCGTTAGCGGGTATTATCTGAAGACCTCTGAAAAAACATGAAGACATTTGCCAAAATCAAATCCGGCGCGTTCACCCTGATTGAACTCCTGGCAGCCATGACCATCACTACCGTGCTGGTTCTGGTCATTGTGGCCCTGACTTCCCGCGGGGTGGATATCTGGAGATGGGTGCTGCAGGATGTGCGGACCACGACGCTTGCCCGCACGGCCATGGATACCATGACCAAGGATTTTGAAAGCATGCAGTTCCGGCCCGGGAATCCCTTTGAGTGGATGCTGGTGCAGCGGGACAGCGACCTGGTTGCCCGTGCGGGAAAGACTGCGGTTTCCAGGAAAAAGGGCCGAGCGTCCTCCCTGGATGAAGCCCGCGTGAACCTGATGACCATGGGGCCGGAAGGCGCCAAAGTCACGAATGCCTCTCAGTTGGTTTTCTTTACCACGGCTACAGACCGCAACCCGGCCAAATCCAGCATGGATATGCGTAATGACCGCATCATCGGTGACGTGAATTGCGTGGGGTACAAGCTTCTTTACCGCGATCAGATTCTGGATCAGGACGCTACGGCGGAGTCTGACGGTTTTCCCGTTTATTCCCTGTACCGCAACTTGATCAGTGCGGAAGATACCGTGCGGAACCTTCTGGGGCAGCAGGATCTCTGGTCCGCTTACGAACGGTACCGGCAGGATGAAACCGTCCCTTCCAACTTCCTGGTGGAGAATATTGTGGAAATGACGCTGATTTTTGAAGTGGATTACCAGAAAAAGATCGGCAATTCCGGCAGCAACAAATCGGACAAGGATGCCACGCAAAGAGCATCCGTGCTGGTTCCTGTCATGACTACGGGGGCCAACCGCCTCGGCTCCTGCACCCAGATGGATGTGTATGGCAACCGCCTGGATATCGTAGGCAGCAGCGTGAATATTGATGATTTGAAATCCGGCCGCGTTACTGCCGTGACGATTTCCATGACGGTGGTGACGGATGAAGGCATGGCCCTTGTGGACCAGATCCGGCAGAAGAAGCGTCCCGCTCCCTCTCCTGAAGAATTTTTCGAACGTTATACCCGGTCTTTCACCCAGCGGATCGCATTGCCTATGAACCGTTAGGCCTGTATCCGGGAAATTGGGGGAGGACGGAGTGTCCGTTGCCGCCTTTTGCCCAGAGCGTTTCCTGCCATTCATTGTTCTGTAGTTGCAATATGTTGGGGTTTACAAATATCGTCGGTAATTTATCCCCTCTGCCGGAGCTGGTGCTGTGGCGTGATCCTGTCGCCAGAAGCGGGGAGGAAGCCATGGCCGTGGACGAAGCTTTGCTGGAATGGGGCAGGAAACCTGTGTTGAGGGCGTACCGCTGGGCGGAACCGACCGTGACTTACGGTTATTTTGATGAGGAAGCCACAGCGCGCGCCATTTTCCCGGGTGAGGAGCTTCATTTTGTCCGCCGCTGGACGGGCGGGGGAATTGTGGATCATCGGCAGGATATTCCCTTTACTCTGGCCATGCACCGCAAGGGAGAACAAGAGCGTCCTTCCAGCGCGGTTCTGTACCGTTGGATTCATGGGGCGCTAGCCCGCGTCCTGAGGGATTGCGGCGTGGAGTGCGTGATGCTGGACGGGGATGCTCCGGACGGAGGCCGGGCCTGTTTTTCCAGCCCCGTAACGAGTGATCTTGTCCTTCCCGGCGGGGAGAAACTGGCTGGCGGCGGCCAGAGAAGAGTCCGCGGAGGCGTTCTTCACCAGGGGAGCATCCAGAATTGTTTTCTTCCTTCCGGATGGGATGAATTGCTGGCCGCCCGTCTGGCGGAGGAACATTCCCTGTGCGTGGACGCGGAACTGTTCCCCGGCATGGATGCCCGCGTGGAGGAACTGCTGGCTTCCAAATACCGTACGGAAGCATGGCGTTCCGGCGTACGGCATGGGCGCCCGTCTCAACCACGGTAATTTCCCTTTTTTCTGATGAACTATCTTCCTGATCCCGGCCGCTACAGCCATGCGGCCTACCGCCGCTGCGGGCGCAGCGGTCTGCTGCTCCCTCCCGTTTCCCTGGGGCTCTGGCACAATTTCGGCGCAGCGGATAATTTTGAAAACGCCCGCCGGCTTATTCACGGCGCGTTTGATGCCGGCATTACGTATTTTGACCTGGCGAATAATTACGGTCCTCCTCCCGGTTCGGCGGAAGAATGCTTTGGCCGTATTTTCATGCAGGATTTGTCCCGTTTCCGGGATGAACTTGTCATTGCTACCAAAGCCGGGCATTTGATGTGGCCCGGCCCGTACGGGGACTGGGGATCCCGCAAACACATGCTTGCCAGCCTGGACCAGTCCCTTTCCCGCATGAAGCTGGAGTATGTGGATATTTTCTATGCGCACCGGCATGATCCGGAAACTCCCCTTGAGGAAACGGCCGGAGCCCTCATTACGGCGGTTCGCTCCGGAAAGGCCCTGTATGCCGGTATTTCCAAGTTCCCGGCGGAACAGGCCAGACAGATGTGCTCCATGCTCGGGGAGGCCGGCGTTCCGTGCCTGGTGCATCAGGTTCGTTACAATATGTTTAATCGGGAACCGGAAACATCCGTTTTCCAAGCTGTCCGGGAAACGGGTACCGGATGCGTCGCTTTTTCTCCGCTGGCCCAGGGGATGTTGACGGACCGTTATCTGGAGGGTATTCCTGAAGATTCCCGCGCGGCAGGTTCCTCCGTCTTTTTAACAAAAGAACGGGTTCTTCAGTATGGGGATAAGATTCGCCGTCTGGCCGCCCTGGCCCGGAGTCGGGGCCAGAGCCTTGCCCAGATGGCCCTGGCCTGGGTGCTGAAAGATCCCGTAGTGACCACGGCCCTGATTGGCGCCAGCCGCCCCTCGCAAATCAGGGATTGCCTGAAAGCTCTGGATAGCGCGCCGTTTACGCCGGAGGAGCTCTCTCTTATTGACGCAAATGCGGATAGATAGGCGCTGCTTTTCCCGTGGAGCTGGTCTTTTTGCAGGAAGGGGCATTTTCCGTTCCGGACACAGGTTTTTTCTTGGAGTAAAGTAGAGCTGGTGTTATGTTTCCACCACTTTAATTTAAAGTGTACTGACAATGATAAGCATCCAGGATTTATTTTGGCTCATCCCATCGGCTTCCGTGCTGGCCCTCATTTTTGCGGGCATCTTTTTTTACCGCATGAAAGCGCAGGATGAGGGGAACGAAGTTATGAAAATGATTGCCAGGCATGTCCGCAGCGGCGCTATGGCCTATCTGCGGCAGCAGTATAAGATTGTCGCCATTTTCTTTGTGCTGATTACCATTGTATTCGCTTTCCTGGCCTATTGCCTGCATATCCAGAATCCATGGGTGCCGTTCGCGTTCATTTCAGGCGGCTTTTTCTCCGGTCTGGCCGGGTACATCGGCATGAAGACGGCTACGTACGCTTCCGGCCGCGTGGCGAATGCCTGCCGCCATTCCCTGGATGCCGGGCTGCAAATCGCTTTCCGCTCGGGCGCCGTGCTCGGCCTGACCGTCGTGGGCCTTGCCATGCTTGATATTGGCGTCTGGTACTGGGTGCTGGATTGGTTTTACGGGGACATGGAGCTTTCCATGCGCCTGGTCGTCATCACTACCACCATGCTGACCTTCGGCATGGGGGCTTCCCTCCAGGCGCTGTTTGCCCGTGTGGGCGGCGGCATTTTCACCAAGGCGGCGGATGTAGGAGCCGACCTGGTAGGGAAGGTGGAGGCCGGCATTCCGGAGGACGACCCCCGCAACCCCGCCACCATTGCGGATAACGTGGGCGATAATGTGGGGGACGTGGCCGGCATGGGGGCGGACCTTTACGAATCTTACTGCGGTTCCATTCTGGCTTCCGCCGCTTTAGGCGCGGCAGCTTACATGGCCGTTCCTGAAATGGCGATCAAGGCCGTCCTTACGCCCATGCTGATCGCCGCCCTCGGCACCATTCTTTCCCTGTTGGGCGTGTACGCGGTGCGCGTGAAGCGCGGCGCTTCCCAGACGGAGCTGATGGCAGCCCTGAACCGCGGCATTAACCTGAGTTCCTTCCTGATTGCCATAGCCTCCGCTTTCCTGCTCCAGCTCATCGGCCTGGATAACTGGGCCGGCATCTGGGGGGCCATCGTCACCGGCCTGGCGGTGGGCATCGTCATCGGCAAGAGCACGGAGCATTACACCTCCCATGATTCCTATCCCTGCCGTAAAATCGCCCACAGCGCGAAGACGGGGCCTGCCACCGTCATTATTTCCGGCATTGGCATTGGCATGATTTCCACCTGCATTCCTGTAATTACTGTCGTCGTGGGAACTGTGCTGGCTTACGGCATGGCTTCCGGGGACTGGCATTTCACCGGGGCTGAAATGAGCAAGGGGCTATATGGCATCGGCATTGCCGCCGTCGGCATGCTTTCCACGCTGGGGCTGACATTGGCGACGGACGCTTACGGCCCCATTTCCGACAACGCCGGGGGTAATGCGGAGATGAGCAAGCTGGACCCGGAAGTGCGCCGCCGCACGGATGCCCTGGATGCCCTGGGCAACACGACAGCCGCCACGGGCAAGGGATTCGCCATCGGTTCCGCCGCGCTGACGGCGTTGGCGCTTCTGGCTTCCTATATTGAAGAATTGAAGATTGCCATCCTTCACTGGAGTGAGGCCACGGGCAATACCATTTACAAAATTAATGACGCCGTAAGCGTGGAGGTTTCCAAAATCGCTACTGCTTCCCTGTCTGATTTCATGGGCTATTTCCAGGTAACCCTGATGAACCCGAAGGTGCTCATGGGGCTCTTCGTGGGGGCCATGATGTCCTTCATGTTCTGCGGACTGACCATGAATGCCGTTGGCCGCGCCGCGGAAAAAATGGTCAAGGAAGTGCGTCGCCAGTTTAAGGAAATCAAGGGAATCCTGACCGGGGAGGCAGAGCCGGATTACGTGCGCTGCGTGGAAATTTCCACGGCGGGTGCGCAGCATGAAATGATCTGGCCGTCCGTGCTGGCGGTCATCACTCCCATCTGCATGGGTATCGTCTTCGGCGTTCCCGGCGTGTTCGGTCTGCTGGCCGGCGGCCTGGCTTCCGGCTTTGTGCTCGCCGTATTCATGGCGAACTCCGGCGGCGCGTGGGACAATGCCAAAAAATATATTGAACAGGGCCATGTGGGCGGCAAAGGCTCGGAAAGCCATAAGGCAGCCGTTATCGGCGATACGGTGGGCGACCCCTTCAAGGATACGTCCGGCCCGTCCCTCAATATCCTGATCAAGCTCATGAGCATGGTGGCCATCGTCACCGCCGGCGTGAACATCGCCGTGACCCTGTTTTAAACAGGAAAATTTTTTTCACGGTTAACGAAGGGAGCCCGCGGGATTGGCGGGCTCCCTTTTTTGGGCTGATAGAGAACTGTCCACTGGCAAGCGGTTGCTTAATGGCCGTTTCTTTCAACGGCTTTTTATTCTGCTGTCAGTATTGACATCAAAAATACTGGATCCAGGGCCGGCAAAGAAACTGTTTTCCGGTATATTCACGATAAAGTGGCTTCAATATCGCAACCGGGGAGGCGGGTTTGCTTCCTTTGGCTCTGTTGGGAAAGCTCCGGTGTTTTTTCGTCATGGACAGAAAGTTTTTTTGACAAGGCAGAGGCAGAGGAGTAATAAACGCGCAGATGCGTTTCAGCACTGTACAGCCCTTTTTTAGCGAGAACCGTTATTACGGCAACGGCTATTGGTGGCGCGTACCCATGTCCGGACGGGGGAATCCCGAGGTGCAGTAATAGCATTCAGCTATGACCATTTTTCAAGAACTGCTTTGATTCCTCCGAGAGTCAAAGCAGTTTTTTTATTTTCAACTTACATCATCATCCATGCAAACACCATCCATGATCACTCTCCAACAGCGCAGCCGCCGCCTGAGCGCCGATCTGGAGACCCCTATCAGCCTGTTTCTGAGCCTGACTCAGAACAAAATTCCCGGACTTCTGCTGGAAAGCGCGGAAGTGGACGGCAGATGGGGGCGCTACAGCATCATTGCCTGCGATTACCTGATGACCGTTTCCTGCGTAGACGCCAGGCTTTCCCTTTCCATCGAAGACGACCGCCTGGCATCCCTGAAAGAGCTGGAAGGCATGCCTTACCTGGATGGGCTGCGCGTCCTAATGCAGCGTCTGGAGCTGGTGGGGGACGATATGAGGCAGGCTCCCATCACGAGGGCTCTGTACGGCTATTTCGGGTATGAAACCGCCGCCCTGTTCCAGCCCAGGCTGGCGCAGGCCATTCCTGCCTCTTCCGCAGAGTCCTGCCTGGTGCTGGCTGGCACCGTGATTGTTTTTGACCATTTGTACAATCGCCTTACCCAGCTCAGCCTGGGCGAACACCGTGATTTGTCCCATGCCCCGCTCCATGGGGCGGAGGAACCTTCCATAGGGGAGGTTTCCCGCACGCCGGACCAGGCGGCTTACATGAAGGGGGTGGAGCATATCAAGGAGCTGCTGCATGACGGAGAAGCCATCCAGGTGGTGCTTTCCTCCCAGGCTTCCGCGGAGTTCCACGGAGACGCTTTCATGCTGTACCGCCGCATGCGCAGCATTAATCCGTCCCCATACATGTTTTTCATGCGCCTGCCGGAGGTGACGTTGTTCGGTTCTTCTCCGGAGCTGATGGTACGCTGTACGGACGGCAAACTTCAGCTTTCCCCCATTGCCGGAACGCGCAGGCGCGGCAGGGATGATGAGGAAGACGCCGCCCTGGCCGCCGATCTTCTGAAAGATCCGAAGGAATGTTCGGAACATGTCATGCTGGTGGATCTGGGCCGCAACGACCTGGGCCGTGTCGCCAAGCCCGGTTCCGTGAAGCTGGAACGCCTGATGGAGATTGAACGTTTTTCCCATGTGATGCATATGACTTCCCGCGTGACCGCCCAGGTGAACGACGGGTTGGGCGTCTTGGACATTCTCGGCGCTGCTTTCCCTGCCGGGACGGTTAGCGGAGCCCCCAAGGTGCGCGCCATGGAAATCCTGGCGGAGGAAGAGCCTTTGCCCCGCGGTCCGTATGCCGGATGCATCGGGTGGCTGGGGTTGGACAAAAACGGCGTTCACATGGATTCCGGCATTACCATCCGCAGCATGTGGGTGAAGGATGGGCGCATCCACTGGCAGACGGGAGCCGGCATCGTATATGATTCCGATCCGGCCGCCGAATGGCAGGAGTGCATGAACAAGGGCAAAATTATTGACGTTATTTTGAAAGGAGAAGACCATGTTTCTGTTCATTGATAATTACGATTCTTTTTCGTGGAATCTGGTGCAGGCGTTTTACGCCCTGGGACGCAAGCCCGTGGTGCATGCGAATGACGATCCGCGTATCCTGGAACTGGCGGCCAGCCCGGAGCTGGAAGCCGTGTGCATTTCCCCAGGCCCCAGCCATCCGCGCAACGCCGGGCTGTGCCTGGAGTTCCTGAAACGCCTTCCCGCTTCCGTTCCCGTGCTGGGCGTGTGCCTGGGGCACCAGCTCCTGGGCTACTTCGCCGGAGCGGAGGTTTCCCGCGCCCCGTATGTCATGCACGGCAAGAGCTCCGACATCATCCATGACGGCGCGGGGCTGTTTGCCGGACTTCCCAATCCCATGACCGTGGGCCGCTACCATTCCCTGGTGGTCCAGTCCAAGGAGGACGAGCCGAACCCCCGTTTTACCGTTACTTCCCGCGGTCCGGAAGGGGAAGTCATGGCTCTGCGCTACAATGACCGGCCGTGGGTAGGCATTCAGTTTCATCCGGAATCCATCCTGACGCCGGACGGGCTTCAGCTGCTGGGCAACTTCCCGGATAACGTCGTGCCCTCGGGGCAGAAGGAAAAGCGCATCAGCCGCATTCTGGACGCCCTGGCCGCCGGACAGGATCTGACGGCGGATATGGCCGCCGCAGGCTTTGCGGACATCATGGATGGCCGTATGACTCCGGCCCAGGCGGGCTGCTTTTTAATGGGGCTCCGCATGAAAGGGGAAACCCCGCTGGAAATGGCCCACGCCGTGGGCATTGCCCTGGGGCGCGCCAACCGGGTGGAAGGATTGGAGGGTGACTGCATTGACGTGGTAGGCACGGGCGGGGACGGCCGCAACTCTTTCAATTGCTCCACGGCCACAGCTCTGACGCTGGCCGGAATGGGGTACAGAGTGGTGAAGCACGGCAACCGCGCCGTGTCCTCCTCCTGCGGTTCTGCGGATGCTCTGGAAGGCCTGGGGTTCCCGCTGGACGTAGCTCCGGAGGATGTCCGGCGCCTGTTGGACGAGCGGAACTTCGCTTTCCTGTTCGCGCCTAATTTTCATCCTGCCTTCCGTAATGTAGGCCCCATCCGCCGGGAGCTGGGCATCCGCACCCTGTTCAATCTGCTGGGGCCCCTTATCAACCCGGCGCGCCCCACGCATATCCTGCTGGGTGTGGCCCGTCCGGAACTCGTTGAGCTGCTGGCGGAGACGCTCCGCCAGTCCCACATCCGCAAGGCTGCCGTAGTATATGGCGCCGGGGGATATGACGAGGTGACGCCGCTGGGGCCCACCAAGATGATGATCGTCCACAACGGTAACTTGACGCCCATGTCCCTGGACCCCTCGGATTACGGCATCCAGCCCTGCAATCCGGAGGAACTGGCCGTTCATTCCAAGTCGGAAGCCGTGGATGTGCTGAAGAACATCCTGGCGGGGAAAGGCCCGCGTGCCATGATGGATATGGTGATTCTGAATGTGGGGGTAGCCATGTTCCTGCTGGAGGAGCACATGGACCTGTCCGTCTGCATGGCGAAAGCGCGGGAAGCCGTCTGCGCCGGCATAGGAAGGAGAACGCTTCATGCTGCTTGACCGGTTCCGGGAAGCCAAGGCGGAGGAAATAGCCCTGCTTATGGACATGGCCTCCCGCCGGGAACTGCCGCGCCCGTGGAAGGGGCGCCGGCCGGATTTCCTGAAAGCCATTGCGGAACCGCCGGACGGCCAGCCGGTGGCGGTCATTGCGGAGTTCAAGCAATCCTCTCCGTCGCGCGGCGTCATCGCCTCCGGGTTGAAACCGGAGGAAGTGGCTGAACAGTACGCTGCGTCGGGAGCCTCCTGCATCTCCGTGTTGACGGAAGAACAGTTTTTCGGCGGCCGCATCGGATATTTGGAACGCATGAGCCGCGCCGGGCTTCCGCTTCTCCGCAAGGATTTCATTTTTCATCAGCTTCAGGTGATGGAGACGGCTTCTACGCCGGCTTCCGCGTTGCTGCTCATCGTCCGTCTGACGCCGGACGCACGGACGCTCCGTGTTCTCAGGGAGCAGGCGGAGGCTTACGGCATGCACGCCGTTGTGGAAGTGTTTGACGCGGCGGATCTGGAAATTGCCAGGGACTCCGGCGCGCGCATCATCCAGGTAAATGCCCGTGACCTGGATACCTTGAGAACGGACAGGCAGGCCTGCCTGGACATGGCGAAATTCCGCCGTGAGGGGGAGGTGTGGATTGCCGCCAGCGCCATGAGCGCCGGGGCTCATCTCAGGGAAGCCGCGGAAGCGGGCTTCCAGGCCGTACTGATGGGAACAGCCCTGATGGACGGAGGAAGGCCGGGTGAAAAACTGGCAGCAATTTTAGAAGAAACAATATGAAGAAGCATTCATTTGCAATCAAGGTGTGCGGAATTACCCGCCAGAGCGATTTATCAACCGCCATGGGGATGGGGGCCCATTTCTGCGGCTTCATCTTTCATCCCGGAAGTCCGCGTTATATTGCGCCGTCGCGCGCGGCAGCCTTGGACTCCGCCCTGATCCGCCGCGTGGGCGTTTTCGTGAACCAGAACGCGGAGGAAATCATGGATATCATGAAAACGGCCCGTCTGGAATTTGCCCAGCTTCATGGTGCCCATTCTCTGGACTGCGCGCGCCGCATCGGTCCGGAAAAGGTAATCCGCGTATTGTGGCCGGACCGGTATGAATCCGTAGATGCCCTGCAAAGGGAAATGGAGCTATGGGCGGACAGCTGCGCCTGGTTTCTGCTGGATGCCGGCAGCCAGGGCGGCGGCCACGGCGTTTCCCTTGACTGGTCCTCCCTGGCGTTTCTGAGTTCCCCCCGGCCCTGGTTCCTGGCGGGCGGCCTTTCCTCCGCCTCTCTGAACAGGGCGCTGGAACAATGCTCTCCGGACGGCATAGACCTGAACTCCGGCGTGGAAGCCATTCCCGGCCAGAAAAGCCCGCAAAAACTGCTGGCGGCCCTCAAACCACTCACCCCTTACACTCCTTACCACATCGCATGAAGAAAGAAGGATATTTCGGCAATTTCGGCGGTCGCTTCGTACCGGAAGCGCTGCGCCCCCCGCTTATGGAGCTGGAGGAAGCCATGGACTCCATCATGCCGTCCCGCGAGTACCGGGATGCGCTTCAGGATCTGCTGGTCCATTACGCTGGGCGTGAAACTCCCCTCACGTTCTGTCCCCACCTTTCGGAAAAACTGGGCTTCCGCCTGTGGCTGAAACGGGAGGACCTGCTGCACACCGGAGCCCACAAAATCAACAACGCCCTCGGCCAGGCCCTTCTGGCCAAAATGATGGGGAAAACGCATCTTATTGCGGAAACCGGGGCGGGGCAGCACGGCGTGGCTACGGCTACGGCGGCCGCCCGGCTTAACATGGACTGCACCATTTTTATGGGCGCAGAGGATGTAGAACGCCAGTCCATGAACGTCATGCGCATGAAACTGCTGGGAGCGACGGTTTTCCCGATTGAGAGCGGTTCCCGCACGTTGAAGGATGCCATCAATGAGGCTTTGCGCTACTGGATTTCCCATCAGGCGGATACCCTGTATTGTTTCGGTACGGCGGCTGGCCCCCATCCGTTCCCCACATTGGTCAGGCAGCTTCAATCCGTCATTGGGCGGGAGGCCCGCGCCCAGATGCTGGAGCGCGCAGGCAGGCTGCCGGATGTGGTGGTGGCATGCGTGGGCGGCGGCTCCAACGCCATCGGCATGCTTCACCCCTTTGTGGAGGATGAAGGCGTCCGCCTGGTGGGTGTCGAGGCGGGAGGCACCGGTGAGCCCGGCTGCTATAACTCCGCCCCCATCAATCTGGGCAGTCCCGGCGTGCTGCACGGCCATGTGACGATGCTTTTACAGGATAAAGACGGGCAAATACAGCCGTCCCATTCCATTTCCGCCGGGCTGGACTATCCCGGGGTAGGCCCGGAACACGCCTATCTGGCGGAAACGGGGCGCGTTCATTACGGTATGATTTGCGACGCCTCCGCTTTAAACGCTTTCCAGACGCTCACCAGGAAGGAAGGCATCATTCCTGCGCTGGAATCCTCCCATGCCGTGGCCTGGGTGCTGGACCATGCGGAGGAATTGCCGCAGGGAGGGGACGTTCTGGTCAATCTCTCCGGCCGCGGAGACAAGGACCTGGGAATCGTCAGGAAATATATCAATCTTTAAGCCGCATCATTTCCATGAACAACATGCAGAAAACACCGTTACAGGAAGCCGTGGAAAGGGCCCATGCCCTTGGCAGACGCGCCGTTATTCCTTTTATCACCGCCGGATTTCCGGACAAGGATTCTTTCTGGACCCACCTGTCCCGCATTGACGAATCCGGCGCGGATATTATTGAAATAGGAGTTCCCTTCTCGGACCCCGTGGCGGACGGCCCGGTTATTGAACAGGCATCCCGGGATGCCCTGGCCCGCGGCGTCAGCCTGAAATGGATTCTGGACGGCCTGAAAGCCCGTAAGGGCTGTTTTTCTGCCAAGCTGGTGCTGATGGGATATGTAAATCCCTTTTACCAGTATGGCCTGGAACAGCTTGCCCGGGATGCGGAGGAGGCTGGCGTCAGCGGTTTCATCGTACCGGATATGCCGCTGGAGGAATCCGGAATGTTCCGGGAAGTTTTCAGCCCCCGTGGCCTGACGCTCGTCACTCTGGTGGCTCCCAATACTTCCGTGGAACGCATGCGGGAATACAAGCCTTATACTTCCGGCTTCGTTTATGTGGTTTCCGTTCTGGGAACCACCGGAGGGAAGGCTAACCTGGAACAGAGCGTGACGGAAACTATGCGCCGTGCCCGGTCAGTTTTTGATGTGCCGCTGGCGCTGGGCTTCGGGCTTCAGACGCCGGACCAGCTGGAGACGCTGCCTGAAGATGCCCGGCCGGATGCCGCCGTGCTTGGGAGCGCTCTGCTCAGGCATATTGGAGAAGGGAAGGACGCCTGGGAATTTTTGGGAAAATGGACCAGAGGCTGAACCGCGCGTTTCTCCCTGGCTTTTAAGGATAGGCCTGCGCAACTTATTGTGCAGGCCTATTTTATTTTATCTGGTAATAGGTTATGAAAATACGGATTCGCAATCCGCTGTCAAAGGAAAAGAAGCAGTTACAACGGTTTTCCGGAATATCCGGGCCGTTCCTTCCGTCAAAGAAAATCCAGATTTCCCTCCGACAGATTATTCTGAAGATAATAACATATTAATTATCAATACAATTTTTATTTAGAAAATTGAATAATATGTGAATAAAAGCGAAGCGGATTGCGAATTCCTTATTTATATTCACAATCATATTCCCCTTGCCGTGTTGTGGGAAAGGGTCTTATTTGTTTCATTAAATACCTAATTATCAAACGTTACATGAAATTACACCTCCCTTTGAATTTGTTGGCTGCCCTGATGACCTCCTTCTCCGGAGTAACGCTTGGCACTGCCACGCTGGCAGGAGTTTCTGGTCTTCTGATGACAGCATCACAGTCTTATGCGGCGGATGTTGCCTTTGACGGAACGCAGGTGAATGTGGCGGCGGGAGGTACGGCCTCCTATGACATTGGTACTGTCACGGCTTCTACCACCTTGAATTTTGCCGGAGCCGGCACGGCCACCATCACCAATTTGAACGGAACGGCCCCGGAAGCCATACTGACGGTAAACCGCGTGGCCAGCGGGGGCGCCAGCCTTTCCACGCTGACGTTGAACGGAGCAGGGACCTTCAACGGAATCATTTCCCTTTATTCCAACACGACGGGAGGATCACAGAATAACATCCTGAATCTCAACCACGCGCAGGCTGCCCAATACGCCACGATCAAGCTGGGCGGCCACGGTTACACGACGGGAGCTTCCGTCCTGAAAGCCGGCGTGAACACTTCCATCAGCAAGCTGGAGCACAACAATACCGCGGCTCTGATCACCGGGGAGGGGACTACGCTGACCATCACGGGGAATTCTTCCTCCTACGGCGGCAGTTTCGGCGGGACCGTGACAGTGGACTATACGGGGGGAGGGACCTTCACCCTGGGCAATTCCAACAAGGGTACGGCGCTTACGCCCGCGTCCTCTCCTGATGCCACTCTTAAAATCAGCAGCGGCACTCTTTCCCTGTTTTCCGGCAATGTCACCTGGTCCCAGAAACTGGTGATGGGTGACGGCACCACGCTGAACGTACAGGACGGTCCTTCCGTGGCGGGGTCTGCCGGCTATAACGCCACTTCCGTCAACAGCGGCGGTTTTAACTTTTCCGGAGCGACGACGTTCGGCAGCGGCGTCAATCTGACTTCCAGCTGGGGCAAGAACGTGAAGTTTTCCGGTGTTCTTACCGCGGCAAGCGGTTTCTCCATCAGCGGCGGCGCGAATGAATATACCTATTACAACCTGCTCAATGCCTCCAATGAAATTGGAGGGACGATTGCCGTTACGCGTAACTTCACCTCCCTGGGAATTAGTTCTTCTGGCTCCCTTGGCAATGCTGCCGTAACCACTTCCACTGGTTCCCAGTATGTGACGTATTATGGTACTGCGGGAGAAACGGCGGATGTTATTGGCAACTCCATCACCGGAGCCGGCAACTTTGTTGCCCAGTCGGGCTGGGTGCATCTTTCCGAGAACGTAGCGCTTACGGGAACCTATACCGTCAATTCCGGCGCTGTTCTCTCCAAGGTCGGCTCTATCAACGCCGCTCTTGCCGGGGGCAGACTGGATGCGGGGGCCGGAACCATGACCGTGGCGGGGCTGTCGGGAAATGGCGTCCTTTCCGCTTCTGCGGGCACCATGCATTTCCAGGACGCCTTCACGGTAGGGGAAACGATGGGCATCCTTGCCAACGGTTCCGGGGAGATCACGGGCAATGTGACGGTGGATGGAGGCCGCCTGTATTATACTTCCATGGACAATGTAGGCAGCGTGCTGCAGAACGTGACGCTGACTTCCGGTCTCATTGATTTCTCCGGTTTTCAGGAATTCCAGGACCTGTTCGGTTCTGAAGCCCTGGTGAACACCTCCTATAACCTGGGCGTTGATCTGGGGTCTGGCTTCACTCTGGCGGATGTTGACGAATCCCTGTACACGATCAGTACTGTGGACGGAAAAACAGTCATCACCTTTACGGCTTCCGGCGCCCATGAGACCGTCTGGGACCCTGCCTGGGGGCTGGAAGAAGCTCCCTCTTCCGCAACAGGTACGCTGGCGAACCAGCAGTCTTTGTCCCTGTACGGTATCCGGCCTTCTTCCATGCAGGAGGGGTTCGGTTCCGTGAATGCCGTCACCGGAACGGGAGACCTGACAGGAGTGACCCTGGCCGGCGGCTACTACAATACTGCGTCCAATGCCACGGCTACGCAAATCACCACCGGCATCTGGACGGATGTGCTGGGGGGCAATTATAATCTGATTATCGGCGGCAGCTATGCCAACAACTGGAGCGGTTCCGGCAAGTGGAACGTTACGGGAGACGTCCATACCCAGATTCAGGGGGACACCTCCGTCAACTGGGTCGTGGGAGGCAACTACAAGGACGGCCAGGCGGCAGGCATCACGGGAAACGTTTACGTATCCGTGGACGGGAATGCCGTCATTAAAGGCAGTTTGGTAGGCGGAGGCACGGCAGCCCATAATTCCGTAAACAACCTTGACGGCAGCACATACGTCGTCGTGCGCAGCATGCAAAGCGTCACGGACGAAACCATTTCGCTCAACTCCGTTGTCCGGGGCTTCATCATCGGCGGCAGCACTTATGAAGCCAACTCCTCATCCCGTGCCGCCATTACCGGAAGCACCAATGTGACGATTGATTTGGGAACGGCCTCCGGCAGCTTTGTCAAGAGCATCGTGGGCGGTTCCTATTCGGGAGGTTCCGGGGCGTATACGATAGGAGGCGATTCCAGCGTCAGCATTACCGCCGCCAGTGACGCCGTCTTTACCGGGGCTGTCTATGGCGGCGGCTACGGCACCTCCGGAACATCCACCGTCAGCGGCAATTCCAGCCTGACGCTGGATGGCGGCACTTATACGGGAGCCCTCTATGCGGGCGGCGGCGGGGCAAGGTCCGCTGTGAACGGGGACGCTACTCTTATCGTTAAGAAAGCAGTATTCCGTACGGGCAGTACGCTGAATGCATCGGAGGGTACGGTAGGCGGCACCTCTTCCTTGCTTCTGGGCGGTTACGGCAATACGGCGGACCATGCCATTTCCTTCTCCAATACGGCTGTGACCGGTTTCGACATCGTGACCATGTTCCAGGATTCTTTCTTTACGGGGAATCTGAACATGACCGGTTCCAGCGTGCTGGCGCTGGCGGGAGGGGCAGGAACGGGAATCAGTGTGGACGGTACGTTCGCTCTTTCCGCTGAAGGAGAATTGAGCCTGGATCTTTCCGAATTCGGAACCCTGACAGACGGCATGTCCGTCCTTTCAACTACAGGCCTGTCCAATATATCTTCCATTAAGGTTTCCTTTGCTGACGGCGTGGCGGGAACCGTCACCGTTTCCGAAAACGGCAAAGACCTTGTTTATACGGCGGGAACCCTCCTCTTGTGGGCGGGCGGTGAAAGCGGCGTCTGGAGCGCGGAAAATGTCTGGACGGACGGCGGCGCCCCAGCCTCGTATGAGGACGGTCTGGCGGTTTCCTTTGCAGACCAGGCCGGAGTCTCTAACTCTGTTGTACAGCTGGATTCCGAGGTTTCGCCAAGCTCCATGCTTGTCCGCAACTCCACTACCCGTTATGAACTGACGGGGACGGGAGAAATTACCAATACGGCCGTCACCAAGGAAGGCACGGGAACGTTGGTCCTCGGCACCTCTTCCATACTCGGCACGGGTACTACTGTGGCTGTGTCGCAGGGTGTTCTGGCATTCGGTTATGATACGGCCCTGCCTGGCACGGGGGTAACCTGGGAGGCCGGTTCCTTTTTGGGTGCGGCCAATGGAGCGACGGTGACGGTGGATTTGGGAACCGTCACTAACCCGGTATTCTCCCTTTCTCCGGATGCCAACTCTTTCATCACTCTGGCGACTCCGTCCGACATCGTTTTCGGCAATGCCATTACTGGGGAAGGAACTGTCCGGAAAACCGGCACGGGCTTGCTGAAACTGACGGGGAGCAACTCCGGCCACATCGTGGTGCAGGAGGGCAACCTCCAGATAGGGAACGGAACCTCATCCATCCGCTGGGGAAGCGCGGGTTCTTCCGTCACCCTGGAAAACGGCACGTCGCTGATTATTGCCGGCAACAGTTCGGGAACCTCCCACCATACCATCAACTCCGATTTGATTTTGGGAACAAACGCGTCCGACGCCGTTTCCCTGAAATGGGTGGACGCCTCCCAGGCAAGCGCCGCGGACTATCAGCATAGCTTCACCGGAACCGTTACCGTCAACGGGGCGGTCTCCCTGGTGGGCAGGGACAACTGGGCCAAAGAAATGGGCTTCACCGGAACGCTCACTGGAGCCGGCTCTCTGACTTACAGCCGCGGAGCGGGCGACGGCAGGTACAATTCCAACGGAAAGCTCATCATCAGCGGAGACGCTTCCGGATTTACCGGAATGATCACCATGAATGCTTCCAACGGCTATAGCGCCGGGCTGGATCTGCGCACTTCCATCTCTCAGGGTGGCGTCACCCTGACATCCGGAACGGACACGACCGGATTCGCTTTCATGCGCGTGCTGGGGGATGTTGAAATTGCCTCTCTGGACGGAACGGAAAATTCCCAAGTGGGAGCCGTAGGCGGTGCGCGCACGCTGACGGTGGGGGCCGGCACGTACAACGGCACGCTCACAGACCGTGGTGTTGCTCTTGGGTACGGAGCCACTTCCATTTCGTATGACGAATCCGGCGTCCTGTCTCTGACCAAGGTCGGCGAGGAAACGCTGACGCTGGGAGGAACGGTCAGCTACACGGGGCTGACGGATATTCAGGGGGGAACGCTCGCTCTTACTGCTTCCGGAGCTACGTCCCTGGGGAATATCACGATGGCGGCCAATACGCGGATGACGACTGCGGGCGCCCTGAACCTGGCGGCCAACTCTACGCTGACACTGGATATCAGCTCCGCCCTCGAAGTGGGCGGCGCTTTCGGGGCCGGAACGTTCAATCTTACGCTGAACGGGCTTGAAGGCATTACGGATGCCGGGGAATATACCCTGATTTCCGCCGCCAGCGGTCTTGATGCCGCCAGCGCCGTCTTTAACTGGGCCGGATATACCGGGGACGAAACGCTGATTTATGAACTGGAGCAGACGGGAACATCCCTCAAGCTGGTAGTGACTTCCGCCGGGGACGTGTGGATCTGGCAGGGAGCGGAAGGAGTGACCTGGAGCGATACGAACACGGGCGCCATGTGGGGCATTGAAGGTTCCACGGATACGGCTGCCGGGAAGAATCTGATCTTCAACAGTACCGGGGCGGGAACCGTCACCCTATCCGGAGCGGGAATCCTGCTTCCATCACAGTCAACAATGCTGCCGGCAGCGATTATGTCTTCGTTTCCGACGGCACCGGAAAAATCGCCCAGGGAACGCTGACCAAGCGCGGCGAAGGGAAGCTGGTCCTTAATTTGGACAACACGGGCTGGAACGGGGATATTTCCGTCCAGCAGGGCGAACTGGTGGCTCAGGTCGCCAACTCCCTGGGGTCCGGCGCCATTACCGTTACGGACGGCATGCTCACGCTGGCTACCGCGGAAGTTCAGCCGGGAATGGGCATGATCAACCTGCAGGGCGGCAGCCTCAATCTGGCTTCCGGTTCTTTTGCCACGGCGTTTACCGCAGACAACATGACGTGGACGGGCGGTTCCATGACGCTGGGCGAGGAAGTGGCCGCCACCGTCGCCAAGGCTCTGGCCAATGGAAAAGCCGTGGAATTGGCGGACGGTTCCGTACTGATGGTCAGCGGGGCTAATGATAACTCGGCTCTGAACCTGAATGCCTCCGGTTCCGGTACCGTTTCCGTGGGACTGGGAACCAGCTATGGGGCCAATGTCCTGAATATGAGCACGGAATTTCAGGGGATCCTGTCCGTGACGTCCGGCTATTTCCAATTGAATAACGTAACGATGGGGGCGGACGGCATCTTGAAACTTGCGGATTCCAACGTCCGTACGGAATGGAACGGAACAGCCGGAGGAACGTTTGCCAATGACGTTGTCTTTACGGGCAACCAGGTCTTTGCCACCAAGGATTTCACCTTCAGCGGCGATTTGAGTGGAACGGCGTTCTCCACCCAGGGCGCGGGCAATATGACCCTGGCGGGCGGCGTCAACCTGGACGGTCAGCTCAAGGTGCACCGCGGCACGGTGACCGTGAATTCCGCCAATGTGACCAAACTGGGGGACAGCATTGACATCCAGAACAACTCCACGCTGGCCTTTGCCCGCGATTTCTCCTACGGAGGCGTCATCAGCGGCACGGCCGGCAGCACGGTATCCGTAAACGCCGGAACGCTGGAACTCACCGGAGCGAACACCTTCCTGGGCGCACTCTCCATTGCGGGCGGCGCTACGGCGCGTCTGGGTGACGGGAGCGCCTGGGCCGGGTCCCTCTCCGGAGACGGTTCCCTGGTCATTGACACTGCCGGAGAGATAACGCTGGCGGCCGGCAACACCGGGTTCACCGGTTCCACCACCCTCGCGGGAACGGGCACCGTTACTTTGGGAGGGGCTGACTCCCTGGGGTCCGGGCGGGTCACCGTCAACGACGGCGTTCTCGATCTGGCTTCCCTGGATGCGGCCAACGTCATTCTGATTACGAAGGGCAGCCTGGAAAACGCGGAAGCCAAAACCGCCGGGAATGTGGAAGTAGCCGCTTCCGCCGGAACGCAGGGAGACCTGAATACGATCAACCTGGGCGGTTTGTCCGGTTCCATGGTCGGCTCCATCGTCATGGAGGATTACTCCCGGCTTACAGGCGTTTCCGGGGCTCTGGACATGACGGGCAAGACGGTGACGCTGAAACTGGATTCCGGCAGCCTTACCGCGGGCGGAACAACCGGACAGGGCGTCATTGATGCGGACAGCCTGACGCTCTCCGCCGCCGACACAACCATCAACCTCAGCAACCAGGGCGTTCTGGACCTGCTCGCCGCCAACCGGGATTCCACTGACGGCGTAGGGCTTGTACTGACAATGGGAACCCTGGCTGTGGATAATTTCAAGCAAATCGGATTCTCACCTCTTCTGACTTCTCTCGGTTATACCGTGACGGAAGTCCTGGGTGCGAACGGGACGCTGATGGTCAGCGGCAATACGGATCTTGTCTATCTGGTGGACACCACCCCCAATTCAGACGACCCCAATATCGGCGATTACGCCGCGCTGGATCCCTACAAGTCCGTCGGTATTAATGGCACTACGCTTCATGTGAGCCTGAACGGGGCGCCGGAAGCCTCCCGGAACGGAGACGGCTTGAAAGTCAGCAATCTGGTCGGCAGCGACGGTGCGCTGGTGGTGACGAATACGGCGGATGATGCGGCCTCCAACCACGTCGTAGTGGATCTGGTTCAGGACGTTGACGCCGGCAGCAACAGCTACGGCGGAACCATCAGCGGGGACCATGTGGATTTTGTCAAAAAAGGCGCGGAAACCCTCACCGTGGAGGGCAACTTCACCGGAAATGATTCCAGGCTCACTTCCTCGGAAGGGAACATCGTCCTGAACGGCGCCGGCAATAGCCTTACTGAGCTGGAACTCGCGGGCGGAGACATAACGCTGGGCGGCCGTGATGACGGCGCGTCCCGCATAACTACGGTGGAAACACTGGCTTCCGGCGCGGAAGGGGGAACTCTGGAGCTGGGTAACGGAACCCAGATGGTTCTTACCGGCCAGCAGGCCGGCAGCCATGTCACGGAGGTGACTATCTCCGGGGACGGTACGCTGACCCTGGGCGGCACGGGCACGGACTCCTCCCTGACATTGGGCAACGGCTCTTCCCTGAATGGTGTTCTGCTGGACATCCGTGAAGGTTCCGCCCTGTCCGCGGCAACCGGTTCCGTGAACACCGTTTCCGGATTGGCGGGCGGCGGAGCCCTGAAGCTGAGCGGCGCGGAAATGACGATCAACTCCTCCGCCTCCCATACCTTTACCGGTACGCTGGACGGGGCATCCGGAACGCTCAACGTCAAATCCGGCAACGGAAGCGTCCAGACTCTCAAGGGTGCGGGCAATGCGGGTTATCTCCTGAATGTGAGTGACGGCGGCGTCCTGACCCTGGCCGGAGCGGCAGGGGAGGGCGGCAATCCCGCCCAGGCTTCCTATCAGGGGATTACCGTGAACGGCGGCACGCTCAATATCGGCAGTGCGGACGATCCTAAAACCCAGCTGACGCTTGGCTCGGACGGCCTGAGCGTAACGGGGGACAGCACGGTTGCCATTACCACCTCCGCCACCACTGTGGACGGCCTGGGCAATCCTTTCGTTACTTCCAGCGGCAACATTACGCTGGGAGACGGGACGGGAGAAGTCACGCTGGTCATGAACAATCTGGATACCCTGGTTTCCGGGAGCGCGGAAACGCTGAATATGGAATTGTTCAAGACGACGGACGGCGCGCTGGTGTCCCTGGGCGGCAACGTCACCCTTCAGGACATGATTCTTGGCTCCATGTATGAAAATCTGGAGCTGGCCACCAATGACAGCATGACGGCCATCATCCTCACCGGCACGGCGCGCACGGAAAACATTTTCCGTAACTCGTCCCTGACGCGGAATGCCTCCACGGGAGCGGACATCCTCTGGAATTCCCGCTATCACATGGAGGAAGGCTCTGCCTTGCGCGATTTCTATACCTCTGTTCTTCTCTCCCAGAATTCAGGCGACTATTCCGGCGCCGCCCGCAAACTGGCCGCCGCCGCCGGCAGCACGGTTACCAGCCTGGGCATCGCCCAGCGCGACTCCCTGCGTGACCAGATGGGCTGGATACGCAACCGCGTGGCGCAGATGGGCGTTAATCCCGCATACGTCCATGAGGACATGCCCTACTTCCATATGTGGATGCAGGGGACAGGGTCCTATGCCAAGCTGGATACCAAGGGCGATGAAAGCGGCTACGAACTTACTACCTGGGGCGGCACGGTAGGCATGGACGTGGATATCAACGCCCGCTTTACGGCGGGAGCGGCGTTTACGGCCAATTACGGAAGCCTGACAGCCAATGCTGCGGATACGGCGGATGGAGACCTGGACAGTTACTATGTCAATTTGTTCGTCCGCTACCAGTCCCGCAAATGGTCCCATCTGCTGATCCTGACGGGCGGCTGGAATGATGCCGCGCTGACGCGCACGGTGAACTATGGTACGGGTTCTTACCAGGCCCACGGCAGTACGACGGGGGCCGGTTTCGGAGCCATGTACGAATTGGCGTACGACATCGCTCTCAATGAAGACAGGAGCGTGATTCTCCAGCCTTTATTCAACGCTTCCATTGTGACGACCCGCATGGACGGTTATCAGGAAAGCGGCTCTGCCGGAAATGCCGGATTGAGGGTGGAAGACCAGGAACTGACTACGGCTGCTGTCGCTGTGGGCGTCCGGCTCTCCGGACTCATGGGGTCCAACGTCTTCGGGCGTGAAGCGCTGGGAGAGGTACGGGTGAACGTTTCCCAGGATATGGGAGACCGCCGCGGGCAGGCCAATGTGGGCTTCCTGGCGGATCCTTCCTATACGCGTCCGGTATATGGCGCCAAGGTTGGAAGCACGGCCTTCCAGATTGGTGCGGGGCTGAGCGTTCCCGTGGGCACCAAGGGCGTCATTTTCGTGGACGGCAACGCGGATGTCCGCAGCGGTTCCAGCTCCATCAACGGGAGCGTCGGCTACCGCTACAACTTCTAAAGGAAAAACGTTGGCAATCGAAAAGCCGCTGCGGATGATTCCGCAGCGGCTTTTTTATAAACAGGCGGGATTTTGAGGATAACTTCAAGCTTGAGTTTTTGGCCCTGATGGCGGCTTACTTCCATTCCCATTCAATGGGCGTTTCCAAATCAGGCCGCAGCGCCTGGCGCACAGGGCAGGACATGGCGGTTTTTTCCAGCATGGCGCGGAGAGGGTGGCTGCCTTCCAGGGGCATAATGGCCTTGAGTTCAATTTTTTCAATTCCCCTGGATGATTCCGCCGCACGCGCCAGAACGCGCATGCCTTTCAAATCCACTCCTTTTCTGGCCGCGACCACGGAAACAAGGCTCATCATGCAGGAGGCGAGCGTGGAGCCGAGCATGACGCCGGGGGAGGGGAATTCTGCGCGGCCTTCAAAAGAAGCGGGCAGGTCCGTGGCAAAAGTGATGTTGGAAGGAATAAAGGTGGTTTCGCAGCGGAATTGCCCGACATTCTCCGTTTCGGAGGTATAATAATGATCAGTCATGAAGGTTTGACAGCGGCAACCCCGTCCGGGTTCATCCGAATCAGGTTATTTTCATATGAAAGCGCCGTGTGGTTCCGCGGTACAGGGAACCCAACCCGGCCGTTCCTCCATGACATGGTCAATTTTTTCTTTTTACCTTCTCACGGCGGGAAAAAGCTTACGCCGACCTCTTCGGCTGCTTTGCCGTCAGAATGCGCCGGATGGGTTCCGCATAAAGCTCCGGCTCCAGCAGGAAGGAATCGTGTCCCTTGGTGGAAGCGATGGTATGGAACTCCGTGGGAATATGGGCGGCTTCAAGCTGCGCCGCGAAATCCTGCTGTTCCGCCGGGCGGAAACAGCAGTCCGTATCAATGGAAAAGACAAGCGCGGGAATCCCTGCGCGGCGGAAGCCTTCCAGGGCGGTTTGAAAGGTTCCGTCCGGGGTATGGTCGCGGATGTCGAACTCCGCCCACATATCCGCAATGCGGATATAGGAGTTGGCGTCAAAGCGTTCCGCGAACTTGGTCCCCTGATGAAGCATGTAGCTTTGCGTGCTGCGGGTGGGGGTCATCCACGTGAGCAGGCCGTATTGGCCACCTACCTCTTTTCTGGCGCGCTGTTCCAGCCCCTCCTGGTAAACAAATGATTTGTGGCCGATGATGCGGGCGAACGCCAGCCCTTTTTTGGGCGCCGGCCCCCGGTAATAATCTCCGCCCTGGAAATCCGGGTCAAGCTCAATAGCCAGGATTTGTTCGAACAGGGACAGGCGGTGTTCAATGGAAGCCCGGTAACCGGAACCGATGGAAATGAAGCTCCGTACCCGTTCCGGGAACTGGCACGCGAAGCTGAGGGCGATCAAGCCGCCCACGGAGGGACCCATAAGATGAACGCGTTCTATGCCCAGGCTGTCCAGCAGAAGGGCCTGGAAGCGCGCCTGGTCTGCGACCTCCACATGCGGGAAGCGGGAGCCGTAGGGCTGGCCGTCCGCAGGGCATGGGGTAGCGGGGCCTGTGGTGCCGTAGCATCCTCCCAGGTAATTGGCGCAGATAATGCAGAAGCGGTCCGTGTCCAGCGGCTTGCCGGGGCCGATGATGCTGTTCCACCAGCCTTCGTGGTTTTCCGGTTTCCAGAGGGAGCCGGTGCCCGGGACTTCCGGATTGTAGCCGTAGGCGTGCTGACTGCCGGAAAGGGCATGGAACAGCAGGATGGCGTTGTCTTTTTCCGGCGTCAGGCTTCCGTACTGTTCATAGGCGACGCATACCTTGTCCAGTGTAGCTCCATTCCTCAGGGAGAATGAATTGGACAGATGCAGGAATTTGGTTTGGACGGCAGGAGGCTGCATGGTTGTACGGAAAGATGCTTGGTCAGCAAAAAAAGACCGGCACCCGGCGGGCGGCGGTCTTCTTGAAATCTGTGCTGGGCCAGGGAATTACTTGACGCCCTTTTTGGAAAGGCGCGTGCCTGCCGTAGCGCCCTGGCGGGCCTTGAACTTGGGATTGCTCTTGCAGATCACATACAGCGTGCCCTTGCGCTTCACGATTTGGCAGTCTGCGTGGCGGCGCTTCATAGAGGCTAAGGAAGAAAGAACTTTCATGGTGTATAACTCCGGTTTGGTGTTCGGTTCGGGAGACGGAATATACCGATTAGTTAAGAATTGTAAAGTCATTTCTTTGCCAAAAGTAAGATGCGGTCCCCTCGGGGATGCTTTTGTGAGGAATATGTCGTGGGCATGGATGGCTTTGAATTCCGGTCCGGCGGAACAATTTTGAGAAGACATAATTTATCCGAAAAGATAAAGTGCGGGAATGGGGGCAGCCGGGGAATAAAGGGTTTGTGGACCGGAAGGGATTCGTATAACATCTTTTCCGGTTTCCTTATGACTGATTCTTCCTCTTCTGATTCCACCCCGGCTTCCCGGAATGCGTTTGTTCATCATCTGGGAATGAAAGGGTTTTTGCTCATGGAAGGGCTGTTGAAGCTCGTGGGCATGAAAACGCTGTACCGTCTGGGGCGCGCGGCAGGGGCCGTGGCGTGGCATTTGCTTCCCCAGCGCCGGAACATTGTGGAAAGAAACCTGCGCATCGTTTTGAATCCGGCCCTGCGCGGAAGGGAATTGCAGAAATTAAGCAGGGAAAATTTCAAAAGGACTATTGCCAATTTCCTGTGTTCCGCGAAGACGGCCACCCTGACGGATGAGCAGCTGAAACATTGCGTGACGGTCGGAGGGCACGAACAGTTTGCCGCGCCTGTGCTGGAAGGGCGCGGGCAGGTCTGCGCCATAGCCCATTCCGGCAACTGGGAGGCGCTGGCGAGAATACGCGCGTTTTACCCGGAGGTGGAGCGTTACGGGTCCATGTACCGCCAGTTTGACAATCCGCTGATGGAGGAATACGTGTACCAGCGGCGCACGGAACGTGGAACTCAGATGTTCTCCAAGGAGGGCGGCATTAAGGCGCCCATGAAAATGCTCAAGGAAGGAGGGGCCCTGGGCGTGCTGAGCGACCAGTTTGTATGGGAGGGGGTGTATGTCCCCTTCTTCGGCAAGGTGACCGGCACGACTCCGCTGCCCGCTCTGCTGAGAAAAAGGACGGGCGCGGACATGGTGGCCATAGCGGTGCGCACGGACGCTCCCGGACACTGGATAGCGGATATGGGGAATGTGGTGGATTTTTCCGGGTCGGACGGCTCTCTGGCGGGAGATACTATTGAAGTAAACAGGGGGCTGGAAACGTTGATCCGGGAATCCGTGCTGGATGTGTTCTGGATGCACCACCGGTGGAAATCCGTTGACCGCTTTGCTCCGCAGGATAAAAAAACGGCTGCGCTTCTGGAAAATATGGAGCTGAAGCCGTACCGCATTCTGGTAGCCGTTCCCGGGGCGCTGGATGAAGCCCTGGCGACTGTTCCCCTGATTCGTGCCCTGAAAACCGTCCGGTGCGACATGCAGGTGAACGTCATCTGCCCGTCTGCCCAGCTGGGGATATGGAAGACGGTGCCGGAAATTACCCATGTGCTGCCGCACGATTCCCTGAAGCAGCTTCGGGAAGCTTTGGCGGCAGATGAATTTTACAATGAAGGCCCGCTGGATCTGGGCGTCATGCTGGATGGAGATATGGAAACCCTGAAAGCGCTGGAACCGTATGGCCCCATGATGTTCTCCGGGCTGGACACGCATCCCGGCGCCCGGAAATACAAATTCCGGGTAAAGGCCCCCGTCCTGCGCGCCGCCCCCCCGGTGCACCGGGTGCAGCTGTATCTGCAATTGGGTGAGCTGCATGGGCTGGACGTCGGCAAACCGTCTTTGTTCCCTGTGAAAAAAGCGGCCCCGGCGGAAGGCGCCCCCATTTTAATTGCTCCGTTTTCCCGTCTGGGGAGCGCCAGTGAATGGAGCAGGGAGCAGTGGACGGAGCTGGTTTCCCTTCTGCCGGGCAGGACGGTGCTGGCGGCTCTGGAAGAAGACCGGGAGCGCGCCGCCGCGCTGGCGGAACATTTGAATGTGGAGCTCGCGGTGGGAACGCCGGAGGCTCTGTTCTCCGTGATGGACGGCGCTGCGGCGGCGGTAGCCGTGGATGGCGATTTCCCGTCCTTCTGTTCTTTCCGGGGGCTTCCGGTGGTGACTCTGTTTTCCACCCGGCTTCCGGATGTGTACCGCCCTATGGGCACGTTCAACCGCTCCCTTTACAGCCACCAGTGCTGTTCCCCCTGCTTCCGGGAGACATGTGACCGGGATGTCCCCTGCAACCGTCACATTGCCGTGCGGGAAGTACTGGATGCTTTGCGGGAAATTTCCGGGAAGGAATAATTTGGGAAAGGGGGGGAAGGTGTCTGTTATCCGGGGTTTGCTGCGGTTGATGGCGCCAAGGCGCGCAAATCCGGTTAATGCACGCAATCCGGAAAGCCTTCCTGCCGGAAAACGGCGCGTACCTGTTCCACAAGTTCTGCGGACGGTTCCGGGACGTCCTTCAAGGTATAATCCAGCTTCAATTCATCCCATTTGAATCTCCCCATCTGGTGGAAAGGGAGCACGTCCACGCGTTCCACGTTGCCCAGGAGCGCCGCATGGCGGGAGAGTTCCTTAATTTCTTCCAGATTGTCCGTAACGCCGGGTACCAGCACATACCTCAGCCACACGGGCTTGCGGAGGGAGGCCAGGCGTTCCGCAAACTCCAGCGTAGGGCGCAGTTCCCCGCCTGTCAGGGCGCGGTACCGTTCCGGATTCCATGCCTTGATATCCAGCAGGACCAGGTCCGTATCCGCCAGCATTTTTTCGTCTGCATTCGCGCCCAGATGGCCGGAGGTGTCCAGGCAGGTGTGCAGCCCAAGCTTCCGGCAGCCTTTCAGCACGGCGCCGGTAAAATCCGGCTGGAAGAGGGGGTCCCCGCCGGAGAGGGTAACGCCGCCGCCCGCCGCCTGCAAAAAATCCCGGTAACGGGCTATTTCCCTGAGGACATCATCCGCGCTTCTGGTCCGGCCCCGCCGCACGTAGGAGGTATCCGGATTGTGGCAGTAGCGGCAGCGCAGGCTGCAGCCGGACAGGAAAAGGACGAAGCGGATGCCGGGGCCGTCCACGGTGCCGCAGGATTCCACGGAATGAACCAACCCGGTGACGGAGTTTTTCCCGTCCGGGTCATGGTTTTGTGGAAAAACCTGCGGCATCCGTTTGTCTTCCGGGTTAGCGGGTGTGGAAGGTGCGGTTGATGACTTCCTGCTGCTGTTCCCTGGTCAGCTTGATGAAATTCACGGCATAGCCGGAAACGCGGATGGTAAGCTGCGGGTATTTTTCCGGGTGGTCCATGGCGTCAAGAAGCGTTTCCCGTTCCAGTACGTTCACATTAATGTGGTGGCCTGTAGCGGCAAAGTAGGCGTCCAGCAGGGAGACGAGCTTGACGCGGCGTTCCCGTTCCTCCTTGCCCAGGGCCTGCGGAACGATGGAGAAGGTGTAGGAGATGCCGTCCAGGGAGTCGTCATAGGACAGCTTGGCTACGGAGAGCATGGAGGCCACGGCTCCGTTCCTGTCCCTGCCGTGCATGGGGTTGGCGCCGGGGGCGAACGGTTCCCCGGCGCGGCGGCCGTCCGGCGTGTTGCCCGTCTTTTTGCCGTACACCACATTGGAGGTGATCGTCAGGATAGACTGGGTGGGCAGGGAATTGCGGTAAGTGTGGAGCTTGCGCAGTTTTTCCATGAAATTGCTGACCAGGCTGCATGCTATGTCGTCCACGCGCGGGTCATTGTTCCCGTAACAGGGGAATTCCCCTTCCGTCTTGAAGTCCACAATCAGCCCTTCTTCATTGCGGATGGCTTTCACGGTGGCGTATTTGATGGCGGACAGGGAGTCCGCCGCCACGGAAAGCCCGGCGATTCCCGTGGCCATCGTGCGCAGGATTTCCGGATCATGCAGCGCCATTTCAATGCGTTCATAGCAGTATTTGTCGTGCATGTAGTGGATGATGTTCAGCGCGTCAATGTAAGTTTTGGCGAGCCAGTCCTGCATCTTGTCGTACAGGGCCATCACTTCATCATAGTGGAGAACTTCCTCCGTATAGCGGGGGGAGGGCGGGGCCACCTGCTTGCCCTTGAGTTCATCCACGCCGCCGTTCAGGGCGTAAAGAAGGCACTTGGCGAGGTTGGCGCGCGCTCCGAAGAACTGCATCTGCTTGCCGATGCGCATGGCGGACACACAGCACGCGATGCCGTAGTCGTCGCCCCAGTGCGGGCGCATCAGGTCGTCGTTCTCGTACTGGACGGAGGACGTTTCAATGGAGACCTTGGCGCAGAAGTTTTTGAAGGCTTCCGGCAGATCCCGGGACCACAGAACGGTCAGGTTCGGTTCCGGAGCCGGCCCCAGGTTGTACAGGGTCTGCAGCATGCGGAAGGAGCTGCGGGTGACGAGGGTGCGGCCGTCCTCTCCCATGCCGCCGATGGATTCCGTCACCCAGGTGGGGTCTCCGGAGAACAGATTATTGTAATCCGGCGTGCGGATGAAACGGACGATGCGCAGCTTCATCACGAACTGGTCGATGATTTCCTGAGCTTCCTCTTCCGTGATGAGCCCCTGTTCCAGGTCGCGGGTGAAATAAATGTCGAAGAAAGTGGAAACACGGCCCAGGGACATGGCCGCTCCGTTCTGTTCCTTCACGGCGGCCAGGTAGCCCAGGTACGTCCATTGCACGGCTTCGCGGGCGTTTGCAGCGGGGCGCGTGAGGTCGCAGCCATAGGAGGCGCCCAGCTGGGCGAGTTCTTCCAGGGCGCGTATTTGTTCGCTCATTTCCTCACGCAGACGGATCAGCTCATCCGTAAGGGGGGAATGTTCACGGTTTTTGAGATCTTTGCGGCGTTCGGCAATCAGCCTGTCTGTGCCGTACAGGGCCACCCGTCGGTAGTCCCCGATAATGCGGCCGCGACCGTAGGCGTCCGGAAGGCCGGTGATAATGCCGGCGGAACGGGCCGCCCGGATGTCGGAGGTGTAGGCGTCGAAAACGCCTTCATTGTGCGTCTTGCGTATCTTTTTGAAAATATCCGCGGTTTTCTCACACATCTTGAACCCGTAGGATTCCAGAGCCTGCTGGGCCATGCGCAGGCCGCCAAAGGGCATCAGGGCCCGTTTCAGGGGGGCGTCCGTCTGGAGGCCTACGACCACTTCCAGTTCCTTGTCAATGTAGCCGGGCTTGTGGGATGTGATGGAGGATACTACTTCTTCATCAGCATCCAGTACGCCGCCGTTGTCTATTTCCCGTTTCAGCAGGACTTTCAGTTCATCCCATAAACGAAGCGTGCGCTGGGAAGGGCCGGAAAGAAACTCTTCATTGCCGGAATAGGGTGTATAATGATGCTGGATGAAGTCCCGTACGTCAATGGACTCCGTCCATGCTCCCGGCTTGAATCCCCGCCATTCCTGCGGAAGGGCGGTGGATTCCGTCAAGTCTTTTACTATGCTGATCATAAATGGAATGTAGTGAAGAAGACCGGAGAAAAACGTTCCGCAACCCCTGAAAGGCCGGAAACGGCAAAACTCCGCGCCACATAATTATATCGTGAATTCCGGGGGACAACAAGGCTAATTCTTTGTGAACGGAATATGGGAGCGTTGGCTTGGCATGTTTCACCTGTTTGTCCGTTGCGGAACGGGAGATGAGGGGGGGAATACGATTGCGGAAAAGTGGCGGAAACAACGTATTTTTCTCCAATCCCGGCGGAGAATTTCAGGGGAGGACGGCGTGTCCGCAAAGCCCGGGCTGCCGGCGGATGGGCTGCATCCCTGTGTCGGAGGGACGACATGCGGGGAGGTCATTGAACGCATTGCTGAAGAAAATGGACCGCAAGTACGGCAAACTGCCCTTTCTCTGATGGAAGTAGAATAAGAAGGGGAGATCGCTCCTGTTCCAGGCGAGGCCGGGAGATGGATGAAATGGAATGCATTTTGGAAAAGGCCGGACGCGGTGTTTGCCTGGGGTCTTATTACGGCGGGATTTGCCGGACGGGCAGTGGTCTTTTTTATTCCGCCGGCGGAAGTGCCGCCTGCGGTCTTGATCGCCCGGCGGGATTTGCTTAAAATGAAAACCGGTTTCACTTTTTTATCATGAAGTTCCTATCCTGCATGCTCACCATATTGCTGGTGGTTTACTGTCTGGTGTTTTCTGCATCTTCCGTTCCGGCCCCCGTGTTGCCCGATACCCTGAAGCCGGAGCCCCATCAACGGGACCCGTATGATTGGAATGCCCGGCATGAAGCCGTTAAAAAAAGAAACCGGACCGTCAAACCTGAATACGTGATGATAGGGGACAGCATTACCCACCATTGGGGAGGAGAGCCTTCCGGTGACGGAAAAAATACGGGAGCGGGTTCCTGGGAGAAATTATTCGGCCCGCATGCGGCGACGAATATGGGCTTTGGATTTGATTATGTGGATAATGCCTATTACCGTGTGCAAAACGGGGAGCTGGACGGCATTTCTCCGCGGGTCATCATTGTGTTGCTGGGAACCAATAATCTGGGGCACCGCAAGGATACGCCGCAGGCATGTGCGGACAATATCAGGGCTTTTGTCCGCCTGGTGCGCCAGAAATGCCCTTCTTCCAAAATTTTGTTGCTGGGCGTTCTCCCTCGGAAGGAGAAAAACCTGGCGGAACCGGTGAAGCAGACGAACAGGCTTCTGGCGGGGCTGCATAACGGAAAGAGCATTTTCTTTGCCAATCCGGGAAAGGCGCTTCTTTCCGCAGACGGCGTTTCCCCGAAGAATGAATTCATGAAGGATGTGGTGCATCCCAATGCCAGGGGGTATGAGGTTTTGGAAAAGGAACTGGCCGTGCTTTTGAAAAAGCTTGATGCAAAATACCGGGGAGGGAAGCAGTAGGGAAAGCGTCCTGATGAACGATCTTTTGGAGGAAAGCGGGAATTGCGCTTGAAGAGAAAGCCCCGGTTGAGGAAATATACGGCCTTTATTTAGTTTATGAAAAACCTGTTGTTTGCATTGTTGACCGGTTCCTTTTGTTGCTGTTATGCCCAACAGAAGGCTGCACCCGTTCCGGAGCCTGAAGTTGTCGCCATTCCGCCGGCTGACGCGGGGCGCGGCCTTATCCGTGTGGACTCCCGTGAAATACGCCATTATTCCGGTACCCGCAAGGAACCGGATTACCTGGTGAGCAGGGATAACGGAAAAACATGGGAAATGAAGGCCGCTCCGGCCGGCTATCCTCCCAACTACGGCGGCATTCCCAAGGAATCCCCGGCTATTGCGCGCAACCCTCTGACCAGGGAATTCATTCGTGTGCAGCCTATCGGAGGCTTTGTTTTTCTTTCTAGGGGCGGGCTGGACGGCAAGTGGCTTGCCGTCACGAATGACGGCAAACTGGAAGAAGACTGGAAAGACCCGGAAAAGAGGAAAAACCTGAAAAAACTGGGCGGCATCATGCGCACCCCCATTTTTGTGAACAAGGGCCGCAGGGTGATCGTGCCGTTCCACAACATGGGCAGCGGCACCAAGTTCCATATTTCCGATGACGGGGGGCTGACCTGGCATGTATCCAGGAACGGTGTTACTTCCCCCAGACATGAAGCCAGGCCTCCCCACCAGGGCGTCAGATGGTTCAACAATGCCGTGGAAGCCACGGTTTTGGAAATGAAGGACGGTACATTGTGGGCGCTTGCCCGCACTTCCCAGGATCAGGCATGGCAGGCTTTCTCCAGGGATTACGGGGAAACATGGAGCAGCCCGGAACCTTCCCGCTTTTTCGGCACCCTGACCATGAACACGTTGGGTCGCCTGGATGACGGAACCATCGTTTCCCTGTGGACGAATACGATGGCTTTGCCTGAAAACGCCACAGCCGGCAACGGAACGTGGGAGGACGTGTTCACGAACCGTGATTCCCACCACATTGCCATGTCCGGGGACGAGGGCAAAACCTGGTACGGGTTCCGGGAGATTATCCTGGACGAACATCGCAATCATCCCGGCTATGCTACGCTGGATGGTCCGGAAGACCGCGGCAAGCACCAGAGCGAAATGGTGCAGCTGGACAAAAACCGCATCCTTATTTCCCTGGGGCAGCATAAAAACCACCGCCGCCTGGTTATTGTGGACCGCCGCTGGGTAGGGGCCAAAACGCGCGCCACGCAGACGGGGAAAGATTTGGATTCCCAGTGGACCATTCATACTTATATCCCCCAGAAAAAAGGCCATTGCAGTTATAACCGCAAGCCTTCCGCAGAGCTGGTTCCGGACCCGTCCGGAGGCGCGAAAAAGGTGCTGCAAATCAAGCGTCTGAATGATCCCGAACTGGTCAATGAAAAATCCAATGTGGATTACCGGAACGGCGGAGCTTCCTGGAACTTTCCGAACGGAACTACAGGGTTGGTCAAATTCCGCTTCCGTGCAGCGGACGGGGAGCAGGCGGATGATTCCGGCCTTCAGGTCTCTCTGACGGACCGGCTGTTCAATGCCTGTGATTCCACTACAAAGGATTATGCCCTGTTCACCTTCCCGATCAGGCTGAGACCTGCGCCCCATCTATTGCTGGGGATGAAAAAAGTGCCTTTCACGCCCGGCGCGTGGCATGAAATTTCCCTTCTGTGGCAGGGGGCTCAGGCTGTGGTGTCTTTGGACGGAAAGAAGGCCGGAACGTTGAAGATGTCTAATAAATCCCCCAACGGAGCCAGCTATATCCATTTCATCAGCACCGGTTCCCAACCGGATGCCGGCATTCTGCTGGATACGGTGAATGCCCGGGTGAAGTAACGAGCGGCGGGATTCAGCGGTTTTCCTTCTTCGGCAGCGGCGGAGCGCTTAATTCCGGCAGGTATTTCAGCACCATTTGGAGATGTTCGTTTGACCGGCTGCCTGTCCGCTGGAGGGCTGTGCGTCCGTGTTTGTCTTTCAGGGAGGGGTTTGCGTGGTGGTCCAGCAGAAGACGCGCGATACCCAGTTTCAGCCGGTCCAGGGAATCGTCTCCCAGCAGCATGTCCTGGCAGCACGCCATGAGGGGAGTTTCTCCTGCGGCGTTTTGATGGTTGACGTCCGCTCCCTTGCTGATGAAGAGACTGACCAGTTCCCTGATTTGAGGGAGGTAGGACACATCAATGAAAGCCAGCTGGCGGCACAGGTTCAGCAGGGCCGTATCCCCCGCGGTTTCCGGCAGGGTTGTGGACGCGGGCATGGCCGCATTCACGTCCGCTCCGTATTCCAGCAGAATATGTGCTGTTTGCAGTGCGGTGTTCGGAGTGTTCAGATTCAGGGAAAGAAGGGGAGGGGCCATCTCCCCGCGGAAATTGGGATCATACCCGGCTTCGCAGAGCTTGCGGATCAGCCGTGGGTATCCGGCGGCCGCGGCCCAGGTGAGAAGGCTTGTTTTTTGGCCTTTCAATTCAGGCTGGAGGGAAATATCCGCACCGCATTTCAGGAGAAACAGGGCCGTTTCCTCATAAGGCGCTCCTCCAATGCCGGACACGCAGGTGATGACGATGGGCGGCCAGCCCAGCGGCCCCGGTTTATTCACATCCGCACCGTGTTGAATCAGGAGATGAATGCAGGAGAGCCTGTTATGCACCGGCAGGGGAATGGAATCGTCCATGCCTGGCTGGCAGGCGTAAGTCAGGGGGGTATTTCCCTGTTCGGAGTTCGGGATGGAGGGAAAAGCCTGTTGCGGCAGGATAATCTGAACGTTCGGGTCCGCATGGCGCTGTAAAAGGCGGTTCAGCAACTGCACTTCTCCGAGCCCGGCGGCAAGATGCAGCAGGGTTTCATGGGAGGGAGTGATGCAGCGGCCGTCTGCGCTTTCCGCCGTATTCCGTATCATCTGAAGCCGTTCCCTGATTTCGTCCTGCATGTATTGGCGCATGGAAACCTCGGAGAACATGTGCCAGTCAATATGGCGTGAATTGAGGGAAAGCCCGCGGTAAATGAAACGTTCCGGATTCCGATGGGCTGTGAAGTTCGCAGCGGTAAGAATTTGTTCTTTTTCCGATTTTGTCCAGATGGGGTTGAAATTCCATTCCACGGAAGAAGAATTATTCCTGTTGAGCCAGAAGATAGCGAACCCTGCGGCAAGAGGGGCAAAAAAGCTCAAAGCTCCAAGAAACCAGAGAGTTTTCTTTCTTAAAGTCATGTGTATCATAAGCAGGGGTACTGCGAAACGCCATGATGCAGGAATCCATAACTACGGGCAATGAAAAAATCGTATGAGTAAAGAATGCCCGGGGCAAATGAGGCGGGAATTCGGGCGGCGGATTGCAAATCCGGA